>NZ_JBHXDQ010000028.1:0-97393 GCF_042725875.1 Streptomyces sp. NPDC127038
GGAGTCCGCGGCGGCGGAACCGGTGGGCGGGCCCGGCGCGGCGAGCCCCCGGGCCTCACCCGCCCAGTCCGGCCTCACCGCCCGGTCCAGGAGCACCACCGGCAGCAGCGGGCCGTGCGCGTCGCGCGGAGCCGTCCGGGAGCAGGAGCCGGGCGAGCCAGTCGGTACGGGTCCGGCGGGCCGTCGCCGAGATGTCCGCCCGCGGATACAGGGCGTCGAAGCCGTGGAAGCCGCCCGCCCAGACGTGGAGTTCGGCCTGGCCGCCGGCCGCCCATATACGGGTGGCGTAGTCGGTGTCCTCGTCGCGGAAGACTTCGGCGGAGCCGACGTCGATGTAGGCGGCCGGCAGACCCGAGAGGTCATCGGCCCGGGCGGGGGAGACGTACGCGGGCACCTCGTCGACGCCGAGGCCGCCGAGAACGGCGCGCCAGCCGAACGCGTTCATCAGGTTTCCTTCGTGGATACCCCGGCCTTCAGGCTGGGGAGGAGACGAAGCTCCTGCGGAGCAGGGCAGGGCAGGGAAAGTCGGGTTCGCCCCTGGGTGGACCGGTGTTGTCGGTGGTGGCCGTTAGGTTGGTCGCGTGTATCTGCGGTATTCCTTCCGGCTCGAGCCGACGCCGGGTCAGCGCATCGTGCTGGCCCGTACGTTCGGTTGTGCCCGGGTGGTCTACAACGATGCGCTGGCCGCGAGGAAGGCCGCCTACCGGGCGGACGGGTCGCGGATCGCGACGGGTGTGCTGGCGAAGCGGGTGATCACCGACGCGAAGAAGACGCCTGAGCGGGCGTGGCTGGCGGAGGTGTCGGTGGACGCCTTGCAGTCTTCTCTGCGTGATCTCGATACGGCGTACGCGAACTTTTTCGCGTCGGTGTCGGGGAAGCGGCCAGGGCGCCGTATGGGGCTTCCGGTGTTCAAGTCGAAGAAGGACAGCCGGCAGGCCGTCCGTTTCTCCAGGAACGGGTTCCGGCTGCGGGACAGCGGGCGACTGAACCTCGCGAAGATCGGGGACGTCCGGGTCCGCTGGTCGCGTTCGCTGCCGTCGGCTCCGTCCTCGGTGACTGTGGTCAAGGACGCTTCGGGCCGGTACTTCGCGAGCTTCGTGGTGGACGTCGAGCCCGAAACGCTGCCGCCCGTGGATGCCGAGGTCGGTATCGACCTGGGGCTGATGCATTACGCCGTTCTGTCCGACGGCGAGGTGATCGACAATCCCCGCTTCCTGCGGCGTGCCGAGCGTCGGCTGAACAAGGCGCAGCAGGCGTTGAGCCGCAAGGCGAAGGGGTCGAGGAACCGGGCCAAGGCCCGGCTGAAGGTCGCCCGGGCGCACGCCCGGGTGGCCGATGCGCGCAGAAACTGGTGTCACCAGAACGCTTCGAGGCTGGTCCGCGACAACCAAGCGGTCTACCTCGAAGACCTGGCGGTCTCCGGCCTGGCCCGCACCCGCCTCGCCAAGTCTGTGCACGACGCCGCATGGGGCATGTTCCGCCGCGTGCTGGAGGAGAAGGCGGCCCGCTACGGCCGGCACATGGGCATCGTCTCCCGCTGGCTGCCCTCCTCCCGGACATGCTCGGTCTGCTGGGTCGTGGACGGGAAGAAACCGCTGCACGTGCGTATCTGGCGGTGCGAAGGCTGTGGCACCGAACATGATCGCGACCTCAACGCGTCGCAAGTGATCCTCGCCGCCGGGCAGGCGGAGAGGCTAAACGCCCCTGGAGGGCCGGTCAGTCCTGGAGTGGAAATCCCACGCCAGGCACGGCCCGGTGAACGGGGAACCCACCCGAAGGCCCAGCCGGTCACCACCGGCAGCCAGGCGGCAATCCCCGCCCTTTAGGGCGGGGAGGATGTCAAGGCGTGGGCCTTTCGCGGTGGGGTGCTGTACGAACGAGGACGGGGAGTCTGACCAGGCAACCAGGTGGCGGTTCGGCAGATCGGCAGTTCGGCGGATCTGTCCGGGGGTTCAGAAGGCGGTCTTGCCGAGGACCGGGACGTAGTCGGTGTACTCGGACTCCTTGGCCAGCAGCCCGGCGACCTGCGCCACGATGGCCTGGGCGGCCTCGCCGGCGAAGACCCGGTGATGCTCCTCCTCGCTGGTCCAGCCCTCGGTGACATGGACGACGTCGGGGTCGGAGGCGGAACGGGAGACGAGATAGACGACGCAGTGTTCGCTCGCGCCGGGGCTGCCCTCGTCCAGGCCGGTCAGCAGCAGATCGACCAGTTGGCCGCCCATCTCGGGCCTGGCGGTCAGGGTGGCGCTGAATCCGTATGAGGCAAGCACGACCATTCTCCTTCGCATCGATGAAGTGGACTGATGACTGACTCCATTCAATGCTTCTGACCTGCTGAAATGTTAGAACGATGCTCGCGAGCACTTGCACGATCCTCGCGACTTCGGGAGCAGGGCGGCACACGGGTGCTGCAATGGGCGCATGTCCCTGGAAGAGTTCCGAACCCTGCTGGACCGGCATGCCCGGCCCGACTGGACCACCGCCATCGACGGCGTCCTGATCTCGAAGGTCGACCGGCCGGATCCGCCGGCGCCCTCCACGTCCGGCACGGTCCTCGCCGTCATCGCCCAGGGCGCCAAGCGGCTCGCGCTGGGCGAGAGGGTCTACGAGTACGGTCCCGGCCAGTACCTGGTCGCGTCCGTCGACCTGCCCGTCACCGGGCAGTTCACCCGGGCCGACCCCGAACGGCCCGCCCTCGGCTTCGGCCTCACCCTGGAACCGTCCGCCGTCGCCGAACTGCTGCTGCAGGCCGGTCCGGGCGACCTCCCCCGCACCGGCGCGGGCGCACCGCCCGGGATCGCCGTCAGCGACGCCCCGCCCGCCCTGCTCGACGCGGTGGTCCGGCTCCTGCGCTTGCTCGACCAGCCCCGCGACCGGGCCGTACTGGCCCCGCTGGCCAAGCGCGAGATCCTGTGGCGCCTGATCACCGGCGAGCAGGGCGCGACCGTACGCCAGCTCGGCCTGGCCGACAGCGGCCTCAGTCACATCTCCCGGGCCGTGCGCTGGATCCGCGAGCACTACGCGCAGCCCTTCCGCGTCGAGGACGTGGCGCGGATGTCGGGCATGAGCGTCTCCGCCTTCTACCGCAGCTTCCAGGCGGTGACCGCGATGAGCCCCATCCAGTTCCAGAAACAGATCCGCCTCCAGGAGGCCCGGCTGCTGCTCGCCACCCACCCCGGGGACGTCACCGGCGTCGGACACCGCGTCGGCTACGACAACCCGTCGCAGTTCAGCCGCGAGTACCGCCGCCAGTTCGGCGAACCCCCGAGCAGGGACGCGGCCCGCCTGCGGAGCACCGCGCGCACCCCCGTGGGCGTCCTGCCCTGAACGGAACCGGCGCACGGAAGAGGATCGTGCAAGCACAAGGGAGAATAGTTCTACTGTTTATGCAGGTCACGGCGATTCACTGGGATGAGTAGTTCTTCCGCCGGGCAGGAAAATGCCTGCCCGTCGCGGATCCCACCCCATCGCGAGGATCGCAATCATGAATACAGTCATGAAGACAGCCGTGAAGACGGTTCTGATCACCGGCGCCTCATCCGGATACGGGCGGGAGACCGCCCTGCACTTCCACGCGCGGGGGTGGAACGTCATCGCCACGATGCGCACCCCGCGTACGGGAATCCTTCCCGAGTCGGACCGGCTGCGCGTCGTCGAACTCGACGTGACCAGGCCCGAGACCATCACCGCCGCGCTCGAGACGGCCGGGCCCGCCGACGTCCTGGTCAACAACGCGGGCGTCCCCTCGATCGGCGTGTTCGAGGGCACCCCCATGACCCGGGTGCGGGAGGTGTTCGAGACCAACACCTTCGGCGTGATGGCCACGACGCAGGCGGTGCTGCCCCAGTTCCGCGAGCGCGGCTCCGGCGTGGTGGTCAACGTGACCTCCAGCGTGGTGCTCGGCCACATGCCCCTCTCCGCCGTCTACAAGGCGAGCAAGATGGCCGTCGAGGGGTTCACCGCGTCCCTCGCGCTCGAACTCGCCCCCTTCGGCGTGCAGGCCAAGACGGTCGAGCCGGGCGCCTGCCTGACCACCAACTTCGCGGCCGGCGCGACCAACGGCGCCCCGGTGGACGAGCTGGTCCCGGCGCCCTACGCACCGTGGGCGAGGAAGACCATGGAGGACTTCACGGGCCAGGACCTGTTCACCAAGGAGAGCGACGTCGCCGAGACGGTGTGGCGCGCCGTCCACGACACGACCGGCCAACTGCGCTTCCCGGCGGGCCCCGACGCGGTCCGGCTCGCCCAGGCGAGGTGACCGACCGGCAGTCGGCCGCAAGTGTGTGCAGGTTCACCAACTTGCCTTCACCGTAGGGTGCTTCGAAACCGTCGGCGATTCGGGGAAGTGCCGCCGCATCACGGACGCGACGGCGGGTACTCGCGCATGAGCCCTTCCCGGGCGCCCACAGGAGGCTGAACCAGCCATGGTGACCCATTTTCTGGAGCGCGGCGTGCTGGTCCTGACCCTGGACGACGATCCAGGGTCCCGGGATCAGAACGATCTCCCCAGGCGCATCAGCGATCTCGTTCATGCTCACGACCCGAGGCCCGTCGTCATCATCGTCGGAGGCGTCGCGCCCGCCACGGCGACCAGCGCGGTTCTGCGCGCCCGCCGTATGTGCAGCGACACCGGCGTGCTGATGTCCGTGGCCGCCCACAGTGCCGCCGTTCGGCGCAGGCTCCAGGCTCAGCCCCCTGCCGTGGGCACACCTCTGGTCGTCCACGCCCGCACCGATACCGCCATCGCCACGGCCGTCACCGCCGCATGACCCTCGGATCCTGAAACCGGACGCACCGAACCCCAAGGGCCCGGCCCTGCGTCGGGCCCCGCGGTCTCCATCCCTCTTCCGGTACAAGGCGCGGCCGACGGCGCGACGCGAGCCGACCCGCCCCGGTCAGGGAGGCTGGTACGGGCCGGCCCACGCGTCTCGCTGAGCCGGCGCAGCGAGTGCCTCCTGGACCCGCTGTCCAGGAGCTTCCTCCACGGCCCCCACAGCCGCAGGGCATGAGTAGCCACCTTCCTGTCGGTAAAACCCGCTTCGCGGACTTTGCTCGCGGCGGGCAGTACCCGGGCGCGGAGCCGGACACTCACAACAGCGGGGCCCCGGAGGTTCGTTGCCAGGGCCGAGTCGCCCCAGGACCCCGCCGGGGGCACGCTGGAGAACGCGAGCAGTGCGCCCATCGTCGTGCACCCGCCGTCTCGTACAGGGGCAGAATGACGGCCCGCGCGCCTTGAGCGAAGCGCACCGGAGCAGCGGCGGGACGGGCAGGTTCCCCAGGTGTCGCGAACAGTGCCGAGGGACACGGGCCCCAGGACTGCCCCCGTGGGGCGCGAGGAGGACGTTCGGAACCGTACCCGCCCTTCGGGCAGGGGTGCCACGGCCGGCCCGAGCGGACTGCTTGTCTGCACATTCCGTGCCCCGGACCGCCGTCTCGCCCGAGGCTCGGAAAGCGGCAGGGACGGCATCCGTGTACAGACGTGGGGTCCGGGTACCCGGCCCCAGTGCTTCGGACTGGAGGCGCATGCCTCGCGGCGACGATCCTGTCGGCTGCGGCTGCCTCCAGCGGTCCGGCTCCTCCGCCCGGCACCCCCGACATCCTTCGGGGCGCGCTCGGATTCCTCGTCCGTGCCTGCCCCGAACTTGCCGTTCAGGAGTGGTAGTACGTGCCGACCGACACCACCGCAAACAACCAGCCGCCCGCGCAAGGGGGATCCGTTTCCCCCTGCTCCGTCTCCGCGCCTCGTACGTCAGCACGCCGTCCTTACGACGACTCACCGCGGACAGGAGGGCTCTTTGCCCGGCTGGCGCAGCTGGAGGACGGGCCGGAACGTGAGGTGGTGCGTGATGAGCTGGTCAACGCGTGGCTTCCCATGGCGTACCGGGTCGCGGGCCGGTTCCACGGTCGTGGCGAAGCGTTGGAGGACCTGCGGCAGGTCGCCGCAGTCGGTCTGATCAAGGCCGTCGACCGCTTCGATGCCGATCGGGGCGCGTTCGAAAGCTATGCGGTCCCGACCATCACCGGCGAGGTGAAGCGGCACTTCCGGGACCGGACCTGGGCGGTAAGAGTGCCCCGCCGGGTCCAGGAGTTGCGCAACCAGGTCCGGATCGCCCGCCGGGAACTCGCTGCTCGCCCCGGCCCCCATGAGCCCACCAACGCCGAGATCGCCGTGCACGCCCACCTCAGTGAGGAAGAGGTGGCTACCGGTATGGGAGCGCTGGAAAGCTACAGTTCTCTCTCCCTGGACGCGGAGCTGGCGGCGGCCGACGAGGGCTACAGTCTTGCGGACACGATGGGGGAGACCGACTCTTCTTTTGACCTTGCCGTCGATCGTGAAGCGACCAAGAAGGCTCTGAGCCGGCTGTCCGAACGCGAGCGGACCGTTCTGTACCTGCGCTTCTTCGAAGACATGACACAAAGTCGGATCGCCGAACGGTTCGGTATCTCCCAGATGCACGTCTCCCGCATCATCTCCCGCACGTGCGCCCGCGTCCGAGCGGATGTGATGCCGCCGCTTTGACTCCCTCTTTCGTCTGAAGATGCAGGAATTCCAGCGGTCGCACCGCTGGAATTCTCCCTTCAGCGACGGCTGGACCCGTCCGGGAGGACTCCCGCCGGGGCTTGCCCGCCTCCCGCGACAGCTTCGCTCTGGATCGCGGCGCAGGTTCCCTAGGCGAATCCGGCGGCGGGCGAGTGAAACGGGGCGAGGCGGGGACCCGCTGAATAGGCGAACTACTGAATCGTCCTGCGAGGAGCGTGGAGTCATGTCGACGGGAACTCTGCTGGCCATCGTCGTTCCGCTCGTCGTGGTGATCGCCCTGATCGTGGCGGCCGTCCTCGTGATCCGGCGCCGTCGCCTGCAGGAGCGTTTCGGGCCGGAGTACGACCGGACCCTCGAGCAAGCCGGCGGCCGGCATGCCGCCGAGCGGGAACTGCGGGAGCGTCAGCGCCGCCACGACGCGCTGGACATCCGGCCCCTGTCCGGCGGTGCGCGTGACCGCTACGCGCGCGAGTGGACGAACGTCCAGGACGAGTTCGTGGACCGGCCGGAGGACGCCGTGCACGACGCGGACCGACTGGTGACGGCCCTCATGCGGGATCGCGGCTACCCCACGGAGGGGTTCGACCAGCAGATGCAGGACCTGTCGGTCGATCACGGTCAGACCCTCCAGCACTACCGGGCCGCGCACCAGGTGGAATCCCTCAGCACCCGCCACCAGGCGACGACCGAGCAACTGCGCGGCGCGATGGTGCACTACCGCACGCTCTTCGACGAGCTCCTCTCCGACGGCAGCCGGGCACGTCCAGCCGCGTCCTGATCACGGTCATCACCACCCCGCCAGGAGGACCACGATGCACAGCAACCACGACAGGGGCACGATCCCCGGAAATCTGAGCACCGAGGATCTGGCCCGTCCCACCGGCACCCCGGCGGAAGCCGGCACCTCCCGGGCGCCGGTCTACCCCGGTGAAGCCACAAAGACGCCAGGGTCGGACGGCTTGGACGATCGGGCGGGCACGACCGCCGCCAGGGGCACGGGGACGGCCCGGGCCGACGAGGGGCCGGGCAACGACGCCTCTGCCACGGCCGAGGCCGGAACATCTGGCGGGACCAGAGCGCCGACGGGCGGCGCGGCCGACTCCGGACCGGGCCGCCCGCCTGCCGAGGCCGACCCGAACGGGCCCGCAGCGGGGGACGAAGCCCCCGAGTTGCTGACGGCCGACGACGACCGTCGCTTCCGGAACCACTGGCGTGCGATCCAGAACCAGTTCGTGGACGACCCGCGTGAGGCCGTGCACGCCGCAGACGCCCTCGTTGCCGAGCTGATGCAGACCCTGGCGACCACGTTCGCCCAGCACAAGCAGGGGCTGGAGGCACGGTGGGGGCATGACAAGCGAGTGGATACCGAGGAGCTGCGCAGGGCCTTGCGCAGCTACCGCTCCTTCTTCAACCGCCTCCTGAACACTTGATCGTGAAATGTGAGCGATGCGCAGGGGGCACCGGCAGCCGCCGCGGCACGGCCGCCTCATCCGGCGGACGAGGAACCGGTTCCATGGCGGGACCGGTCGCCCCGGCGGGCCGCTGCCTCCTGTGAACGACGGCGGCGCGAAGCGCGCGGCTTTCGACGGTGAGAGAGCGACGGCATGTGAGGCCGGTACGTATCCACGCGCGGCCTGCAGGAGCTGACCCCGCTCTTCCACCTGCCCGATGCGTTCGGCGGTACCGACCCGCGCGTAAGCAGTCGTACTTCATGCACCCCGAGGACGGCCAGGTGATGGTGCTCGCGCGGCTGTACGCAACGGGCCCGACCAGAGGGCCCAGCGGGACGACGACGGACTCGGGCGACCAGCCGGCTTGCAGACTTAAAAGGCGCAACATGTGACCAATGGGTTTGAATGCCGAAAATGCGTCTACGCGCTTGATATGGCTCGTTCTACGCGAGAGACAGAACGCAAGTACGCCGTGCCCGATTCCGGGATCTCCTGGCTGCCCGACCTGGCCGGTGCCGGCTGCGTGGCCGCCGTAGCGGATCAGGGAGTACAGGAGCTGGACGCCGTCTACTACGACAGCGGCGACCTGCGACTGACCCGCACCCGTGCCTCCCTGCGACGCAGGACAGGCGGCACCGATCCCGGCTGGCACCTGAAATTCCCCCTCCCGGGCGACAGCCGTGAGGAGATCCAGGCCCCTCTCGGCTCAAAGAACGTTCCTGAGGAACTGCGGGATCTCACGCTCTCCCGCACCTACGGCGCAGCGCTGCGGCCCGTGATACGGATCCGTTCCAGCCGCTCTCTGCACCATCTGCTCGACGGGAAAGGTGTCGTCCTGGCAGAACTGAGCGTGGACGACGTGTCCGCCGAAGCTCTCCTCGACGACGAACGGCGCACGACCTGGACGGAGATGGAGGTCGAACTTGTCCAGGGCAGCGACCCGGCTCTCCTGGACAGCGTCGAAAAGGCCGTGCGAAAGCACGGCCTCCATCGGGCGCATAACCCCTCCAAGGTGCTCCGCGCCCTGACGGAGACGACGTCCATCCTGCAACGCACGCCTGACGCGCACGCCGACACCGACACGGGAACGGCCGGCTCGTACGTGCTCGCCTACATGAACCGACTCACCGACGCACTCACCGACCTCGACCCCGCGGTCCGCCGCGACGCCCCCGACTCCGTCCACCGGATGCGCACCACAGCGCGCCGTCTGCGCGGCTGCCTGCGTTCCTACCGCTCCGTTCTCGACAGGGAAGCCACCGGCCCCATCCGGCGTGACCTGAAGTGGCTCGCCAACGAACTCGGGGCGGAACGCGACCACGAAGTGCTGCGCGAGCGGCTCACCTCGCAACTGCGGGAACTGCCCGGTGAACTGGTCCTGGGCCCGGTCGAGGCGCGGCTCACGGCCTGGGACGTGACGCGGCGGACCCAGGCCCGCCGCCGCACGCTCGAGGTGCTCTCATCGCGCCGCTACCTGAACCTGCTGCAGGACCTGAAATCCCTCACCGAAGCACCACCCATGCATGCCGCGAAGGCGGCCGGCAAGCCCGGGAAGGTCCTCGGCAAGGCACTGCGCAAGGAGTACCGCCGCCTCGCCGGGCGCATGGAACCGGCTCTCGACATGACGCCGGGTCACGAGCGCGACACCGCGATCCACAACGCCCGCAAGGCCGCCAAAAGGCTTCGCTACGCCGCGGAGGCGGCCCAGCCGGCACTGGGCGGGTCGGCGCGGCGACTCGGCAAGCGCGTCAAGGCTGTGCAGCAGGTGAGCGGAGCCCAGCACGACAGTGTGGTGACGCGGGAGGCCCTGCGTCGGCTCGCCGTCTCCGCACACGCGGCGGGAGAGTCCGGATTCACCTGGGGCGTCCTGCACGGTCGGGAGGGAGCCGCGGCCGGCGCCCGGGAACGACAGCTTCCCCATGCTTGGGCCAAGGCCCGCGCGGCGGCGCGCAGCAGGGCTCCCTGGTCCTGACGCGCCCGGACCGAGCCCACGCGAGAGCCCCCGGGACAAGTCCCGGGGGCTCATCTGCAGGCGACCTGACGAGGGAACGCTCCGCTGAAGTACGGGGTTGCCCTTCTGCCGCTGCTGAAACCCCGTGTCTCGCCTGCCAGGCACGCTGAGCCGCCCCGGGGTTCGACCACACACATCTGTGCGGTCACGGACGGCCAGGGGACCGGCCGCCGCGACCGCGCGGGCGCCCGGACCCCTGCTCGTATCAGGCCTTGCCCTGCATGCTCCAGCGTGCCGGGTTGCCCTGCTCCGAGGCCTTGGGGTCCTTCTCGCCGGCCTTGGCGCGCACCCCCTGCTCGATGCGTTCACCGATCGACTTGTCGATGTTCGACCAGTACTCGAAGGCCCGCTGCAGCACGGGCTCGGTGACACCGTTGAGCAGATGGCCGACGACGTTGTCCACGAGCCGGTCCCGCGCCGCGTCGTCCAGGACCTCACGCACCATCGTGCCTGCCTGGCCCCAGTCGTCGTCCTCACGATGGGAGACGTAGGCGGCGCGGGTGATCTCCCCGTCGGCGTGCCAGCTCGGAGTACTGCCGAACCGGACGGTGTCCGCCGCAGGGCCGCCCTTCGAGTTCGGTGCGTAGACGGGGTCGCTGGTCTTGCGGTAAGCCATCGCCCCGTCCTTGGAGTACGTGTGCACCGGACTGACGGGGGCGTTCACCGGCAGCTGCTGGTAGTTGGCTCCGATGCGGTAGCGGTGCGCGTCCGCGTAGGAGAACAGTCGCGCCAGCAGCATGCGGTCGGGGCTGGGGCCGATGCCCGGGACGAGGTTGTTCGGCTGGAAGGCGGCCTGCTCGATCTCCGCGTGGTTGTCCGTGGGATTGCGGTCCAGGGTCATCCGTCCGACCTCGATCAGAGGGTAGTCGCCGTGCGGCCACACCTTGGTCAGATCGAAGGGGTTGAAGCGGTAGTCGACCGCTTCCTCGTACGGCATGACCTGCACATACAGCGTCCAGCTCGGATAATCGCCGTCACGGATGTGCTCGAAGAGGTCCCGTGTGTGGTAGTCGGTGTCCACCGCCGCCATCTGGTCGCCCTCGTGCTGGGTGAAGAACTCGATGCCCTGGTCGGTCTTGAAGTGGTACTTCACCCAGAACCTCGTGCCCTGGGCGTTGATCCACATGTAGGTGTGCGAGGTGTAGCCGTTCATGTGACGCCAACTGCGCGGGATACCTCGGTCGCCCATCAGCCAGGTGACCTGGTGAGCGGATTCGGGGGAGAGGGTCCAGAAGTCCCACTGCATGTCGTGGTCACGCAGGTTGTTGTCCGCGCGGCGCTTCTGGGACCGGATGAAGTGCTGGAACTTCATCGGGTCCTTCATGAAGAACACGGGGGTGTTGTTGCCCACCATGTCGTAGTTGCCTTCGCTGGTGTAGAACTTCACCGCGAAGCCGCGCGGGTCGCGCCAGGTGTCCGGGCTTCCCCGCTCGCCGGCGACGGTGGAGAACCGGGTGACCAGCTCAGTGGTGGTACCAGGCTGGAAGACCGCGGCCTTGGTGTAGCCGCTGACATCCGCGGTGACCTCGAAACGACCGAACGCGCCGCTGCCTTTCGCGTGCGGCTGACGCTCGGGAATGCGCTCCCGATTGAACTGGGCCATCTGCTCGATGAGGTAGGAATCCTGCAGCAGAACGGGCCCGCCCGGGCCGACAGTGAGCGAATGCTCGTCGCTCTCCACCGGAATGCCCGCGTCGCTGGTGGTCGGTTCGGGTGTGGTGTCGGTCATTCTCGATTCCCCTTTTGACGGCGCGTGCGGGTACGGAACTGTGGTCTCGGCCGGGGCCCCTTGGCTCAGGACTCGGGACATCACCGCCGAGGACTGGACCTCACGACGACACGGCCGAGCCGCTGCCGCCCCTGATCCGACAGCGAGGCACGGGTAACCCGTCATCGACGCCGTAAAACGCCCATGAAACGGCTGAAAGTGTCATTTCGCCGCGTGCCGCTCCGCGATCCGGCGCCGGACTCCACGAACGGCCGTGGTGCCGGGACCGGACGGGCCCTGGCTCGGCGGCAGCGCGGTCAGCCGGCCCGCCGACGGCGGCCCCTACCCCGTCACCCGTTCGGCCGCCGGCGACGAAGGCAGGACCGGGTGCGGCATGGACGGAGCCGACGGGCTCCGTCCCAGACGGGCAGGCCGGCGCCTCGACGCAGAGTGACGGTCTGCAGGTCCGTCAACAAGCCGGTCTCTGAATCCTCAATCCGGGTGGCGAGCAGGCCAGTTTCCCTCACCTCAAGATCAGCGGCGATGACACTCGCGACGTGAACGATCCCGAACCTCGCCCCGTCACCAGCGAGCCGACCGCCGCGCCGGCGCGCGTCGGATTTCCGGTAGAACGCTGGATCCTCGCGCCGCGCACGACCTGGCGGGCCTGGCGTATCGCCGCCGCCTTCGGCCCTGGCACAGACGCGAGGACAGCGTGGGCGATGGCGCGGGTGCAACGGCATCCCGATGAGTACCCGTACATGAATCATCACCTGGACGGCGAGCGAACCTCCTGACGCGCGACAGCCGTGCCCGGTCTGGGCCACACTAGGGACGGCATTCGCATCCCAGGAGGTGGAGCACGTGAGCGTTGCCACGGATCACACCGGCCCCTGGACGATCGATGACGTTCTGGCGCTGCCTGAAGACCGCACCACCCGCTATGAGCTGCTGGGAGAGTCCCTGGTGATGTCGCCTGCGCCTGGGGTCCGCCACCAGCGGGCATCGTTCCGGCTCCACGTCATCCTCGAGGCCGCAGCCCGCGCGGCCGGCGCCCCGGTGGAGGTCCTGGAGGCCATCAACGTCGTCCTGCCGTCCGGGCTGGTCGTGCCCGACCTGGTGGTCACCGACGCGGGCGCCACCGCGGAAGACACCGTCAGCGTGGACGCTGACGCGGTCCAGCTCGTGGTCGAACTCGTCTCGCCCGGCAACAAGACCATGGACCGCAAGTTCAAGCCCTTGCTCTACGCCGAAGCCGCGATCCCGCACTTCTGGCGCCTGGAGTTCGAGCCCGCCCCGCGTCTGATCGTCAGCGAACTGCAGGGCGGCCGGTACGTAGAGACGCTCACCGCTCTCGCCGGCGCCACTACGCGCATCGACGCGCCGTTCCTGGTGGACATCGATCCGGCCGGCCTGGCCCGTCAGTAGACCATCGGCGGGTAGGGCCGGACACCGCCGACTTCGACGACCAGCACCCCGCGTTGCTCGACAAGAAGCTGCTCACCCGCTTCTACCGGCCCTCGACGCCGGCCGGTGACCAGGCCAGGCACGGATGGACCGAACCCGACCTCACCCCGTTCCCCTGGCAGCGGCGTGATGGGGGCCGGCGACCTCTTGTCGACGGGCCCGGGCGTGCCGGGGGCAGGGGCCGGCCGTCGTCCGCCCCCGTCCCCGGGCGCCCGGTCCGCCGTCAAGGCACCGCCCGGCCCGCACGCCCCTCGGGCCGGTCCGCTCAGAGCACCGCCGGTTTGACGGTGGGCTGGGGGGATCCCTGCGTGCGGGCTGCCGGCGGCTGGGTGTGCCCCGACTGCCCCGTGGTGGCGTTCGGAGAGGTGAGGCTCGCGGCGTTGGCGACGTACTGCACCTCACCGGACTGAACTTGCTTCGAGCCGCGCGTGGTGCCGTCCCTGGCCGTCATTCCCGCTTCGACCAGGGCCGTCCCGGCGTTCTCCCAGGTGTAGCCCTTCAGCACGTCGTGCAGTTCATGGGCGCCGATCTTGCGGTCCACCCAGTTGTCCTGGACGTCGCTGATGGCGTTCGCCCAGGCGATGTGCCGCTGCGAGGTGTCGTCGGGTGTGATGACCACGCTGTTCTTGCCGAGGTGGGCCGCACCACGGTCGGGGTCCTGGAGGAACGCGGCCGCGCCGCTGTCCCGGTTCACCAGGATCGGAATGCAGTGCGCGGCGGCCTCGGTGGCGACCAGGCCGAAGCCCTCGGTCTTGGACGGCATGATCACTACATGGTTGGTGTGCATGTCGTCGACGAGGTCCTGCTTCTCCTTGGTGAAGGGCTTGACCGTGACCCTGTCCGCTCCGCCGGCGAGCTCGGCCGCCTCGTCCTGCGTCGCCTGGAGCGTGGCCTGATCCGCGCCGCGGATGGTGAGATGCACCTTCCTGCCGTTGTCGTTGAGATGCTTCACCGCGGCCAGGGCGTCGCCGCCCCCCTTCATGGGGTCACTCATGCGCCCCATCAGCAGAACGTTGAACTGTTCCTTCGGCGAGGGCGGACTGAAGGTCTTGACCGTTTCGCCACCGGGCATGAGGTCGTGCCAGTTCTTGGCACCCTCGTTCATCGCCTGAATCCGCCGGACGTCCGCGGCCAGGGATCCGCCGACACCGACACCGACGTGGGCCGTCCTGAGAATGTCCTTCTCGATCTTCACCTTGGCCAGGCCTGCCTCCGTCCGGATCCTGACCATTTCTGCGTCGTCCGGCTTGGTGATCTTGGCCTGCTCCAGCTTCTCGGGAGAGGTGTGGAGAAAGTTCATGTGCACGGCGTCCGGATACCAGGCGGACTGCATGGCGGACGCCGCGGGCCCGGAGAACCGGCTGTGCCCGATGACGATGTCGTACTGGTTCTCTCCCCTGGCCGGGAGGCCGAACTCCTGCGGATCCCGCTTCGCCGCGTCGAGGATCGTCTTCATCTTGTTCTCGCCCTCGACCGGGGGAACCGTGTGAACGGTCGCGGCCCCGTGGTCCTGCTTTTCGTTCGCGTTCGTCACATAGAGCAGGTCCACTTTGTGGTTCGGGTTCGCCGCGAGCCCCTCGGTGAGGAGCTTGTTGAACACGGGCACTCCGCCGAGCCCCATGCCACTCTCGTTGGAGACGACAAGGATGCGTGCCATGCCGGATTCTCTTCTCTCGTGTGCTCGGAAGGTATGCGGTGGGGATCAGGATCCGGATCAGCCGTCGTACACGTCGACCCGTGGCGGGTCCTTGGGCCGGTGGTTTCCGGGCTTGCATCCCGAGAACGGGCCCGAGGGGTCGCGCAGAAACGTCATCGCCGGTATCAGGAAGTCGCGGTGCCACATGGCGGGCCCGTTCATGCCGGCCTTGACGGACGTCATCTCCTGCCAGGCCATCCACAGGCCGTAGAGGTGGGCCATCGCGTCGGGGTGCTCCCACCAGCGCGGGCACCACGGGGCGCGGGACGACTCCTCTCCGGCGTAGACCGGCAGCAGAAGGTTGTGCACCCAGATGGCGAGGCTGCGCCGAGCCGTCGTCAGGTCGTCACCCTGCTGGTAGAGGATGAACGGAGGCGGGCCCTGTTCCGTTTCCTCGCCGCCGGTGGTGTCGTCGTTCATCCGGTACGCCTCTCCTCTGTCGGCGCGGTACTCGCGATCCCTCGGGTTCGCGTGCCGCCCCATGTGGTGCGAGGCGCCCTCGAAGGATCACAACGGGGCCGTGGTACGAGGGGGTTCAACGCCCGGAGGGGATTTCTTCGGTCCTCCCGCACCCCGCGACGGCCGCCGAACCGGCATCCCGGCGGACCCGGACGGCCGGCCGGAAGGGCGGGGACAGCCGCGAGGCCGCCCGGGTGTCCGTCACCCGGGCGGCCTCGCGCAGAACTCTGGTTCAGCCGTCCGATCCGGCCGGGACCGTGGTCGTCGTGAAGCCCTGGGCCTTGTTGGCCTTGATGGCGAACTCGTTGGTGAACGTCTTGCCGAGGTCGACCGACGAGGTCGCGTGGCCGACCAGTTCCTCCGTCGCCAGAACGGTCTTGGGGCCGCCCGCCGGCATGATGCCGTCCGGGAGGAACTGACCCTTGTCCTCGGACAGCGCCTTGATGTAGTCGGCCTTGGTCACCAGCTGGTTCGACACGAACGACGAGGGCAGCTTGTCCGCGATGTCGGCCGCGCTGTGGGTGCTGATCCAGTGCATGGTGGCGACGAGCGCGTCGACGACCTTCTGCACGGCAGCCTTGTGCGCGTTCACCCAGTCGGTACGGGCGATGACACTCGCGGCCGGCCAGGTGCCGCCCAGCGCGGCCTTCGCGCCCTCCGTGGTGGCCAGGTCGATCGCCGAGGAGGCCACGCCCTTCTTCTGCATCGCGGCGACCGACGGCTGCGTCGTCATGACACAGGCGGTCTTGCCGTTCTGCAGCGCGGCGACGGCGGTGGAACCCGCGCCGACCGCGATCCGGTTGAACTCCTTGAGCTTGACGTTCTTCTGCGCGGCCAGGAACTGGGTGAGGGTGTCGGTGCCCGAACCCAGGTCGGTGACGCCGAGTGTCTTGCCCTTGAAGTCGGCGGCCGAACGCACACCGCTCTTCGCGGTGCACATCTCCCGCTCTCCCGGCGCGCCGGACAGCTGGACGACATCCTCGATCGCCTTGCCCTTCGCCTGGAGGTCGATCGTGTGGTTGTACCAGGCACCGGCCATGTCCACCTGGCCCGAGATCATGGCGTCCTCGGCGCCGACACCGCCGTCCTGCTCGGTGCTCAACTGGACGTCGACGCCGTACTTCTTGTAGAAGCCGAGGTTCTGGGCGAGCTGGTACGGCAGGTAGATCTGCTTGTCGATGCCGCCGACCATGAGCTTGACCGTCGGGGTACCGCCCGAGCCACCGGAGCCGGTGGAGCTCCCGGAACTGCTGGAACAGGCGCTGGCGCCGAGGGTGAGAACGGTGAGGACGGACACGGCGAGGGCAACGGATCGTCTGGACATGGAGGGCCACATTTCCTTTCGGGGGTGGAACAGCGGGAAGCGGAACAGCGCGGAGCGGAGCAGCGCGAAGGCGGGACGAGAGGAGAGGCGGGACGAGAGGAGAGGGGAGGGCGCGGCGTCAGAGGCTGTTCGCCTCGGACGGGGAGGGCGGGCGCCAGGAGAGCAGCCGGCGCTCGACCTTGCCGATCAGCCACTCGGCGCCGAGCACGATGACCGAGATGACGAGCATCGCGGCGAACACGCCGTTGGGGTCGAAGTTGTTCTGCGCGGTCTTGATGACCAGGCCGAGACCGCTCTGCGCGCCGAGCACCTCACCGACCAGCGCGCCCACGATGGCGAAGCCGAAGGCGCTGTGCAGACTGGCGATGATCCAGGTGAGCGCGGACGGGACGACGACGTGCCGGATGATCTGCGTCTGCGAGGCGCCGAGCACCTTGGCGTTGGCGAGGATGTTGCGGTCGACCTCCCGGACGCCCTGGAAGGCGTTGAAGAAGACGATGAAGAACACCAGGACCGCGGCGAGCAGGATCTTGGGGAGCATGCCGATGCCGAACGCGACGATGAAGATCGAGCCCAGGACGATGCGCGGGATCGCGTTCACCATCTTGATGTAGGGGCCGAACACCTCGGACAGGAAGCGGCTCTGGCCCAGCGCGACACCGACGACCACCCCGGTGGCGGCCCCGAGGGCGAATCCGGCGAGCGCCTCCTGGATCGTGGTCCAGATGTTCTCGTAGAAGGACCCGAACTCGGTGCCGTGCTGAAGGAGTTCGACCAGCCGCTTGGCGATGCCGGACGGCTGTCCGAAGAAGAACGGGTCGACGATCCCCCAGGTGGTGAACGCCTGCCAGCCGCCGACGACGAGGGCCGCCAGACCGACGCGGGCCGCCCACACCCGTGCGATGTGCCGCCGGCGGGCGCGCCGGGCGAGGACGGTGGCCGGGACCTGTGCACTGTCCTCGACCGGAACGGGGACGACGGTGGATGCGGTGCTCATGCCTCACCTCCGGTGGTGCGGGCGTAGGCGCGCTCCACCTCCTCGCGCAGGGTTTCCCAGATCTGGTGCTGGAGTTCGATGAAGCGGGGCTGGAAGCGGATCTCCTGGACCGAACCGCGCGGGCGGGGCAGGTCGATGTCGAAGACCGCCTTGACCGACCCGGGGCCGGACGTCATGACGACCACCCGGTCGGCCAGCGCCACCGCCTCGTCGAGGTCGTGGGTGATGAAGATGACCGTCGGACGGATCTGCTCCCACAGGCCGAGCAGTTCGGTCGACATGATCGCCTTGGTCTGCACGTCCAGGGCGCCGAACGGCTCGTCCATGATCAGGATCTTGGGTTCGTTGATCAGCGCCGCGGCCATCGCCACCCGCTTGCGCATGCCGCCGGAGAGCTGGTGCGGGTAGCGGTCCTCGAACCCGGTCAGGCCGACCCGGCGCAGCCAGTCGCGTGCGGAGGCATGAGCCTCCTGCTTGGGGACCTTGCGGAAGACCGGGCCCATGAGCACGTTGCCGAGAACGGTCTTCCAGGGCAGCAGCGCGTCGGTCTGGAACATGAAGCTGACCCCGTCGGTGACGCCGTCCACCTCGTGCCCACCGACCTTGACCGATCCCTCGCTGGGCCGGTCGAGCCCGGAGACCATGCTCAGGGTTGTCGACTTGCCGCAGCCGGTCGGGCCCACCACCGCGCAGAACTGGCCCGGCTCCACCGTGAACGAGACGTCCCGCAGTGCCGTGAACACCTCACCGGCGGGAGTCAGAAACCGTTTGGTGAGCCCTGAGATCTCGACTCGCGCGTCGTCCCGGCCGTCCCTGTCGGCGACCGGGCCCGTCGCGGTGTCGTTTCGTGAAGGCATCTGATGCCGTCTCCTTCCTGACCTCGGAGGTCGAGGAAGGCAGACGCTAGAGGCGGCCCGGTGTCACGTCGCTGTTTCAGATGTATCCCGCGTTAGCCGTGTAACCAGGGGTTCTGCTCATTCTGCTCAAGGGGCCCGGGGTGGGCAGAGCGTTTTCACTGGGGCACAATCACGCCACCACGGGTACGGCGAAGGGGCCGGGCCCGGCTGCACGACAAGGGCGAAAGCACCCGTGATGCCCCTCCGGATCGGCCGCGGCGCCAGGGGCCGGCTCTCCGCGCGGATTCTGGCCAGCCAGCTCGTCATCCTGGCCCTCACCGGAGCCATCGGCTTCGTCCTGTTCGCGTTCGCCCAGCGGGCCGGGATCGACCGCTCCTACGAGCAGCGGGCCCTGGCCATCGCCAAGACCGCGGCCGCCGAGCCGCGGATACGGCAGGCCGTGGAGTACGGCGGTGGCGGCGACATCGTGCAGACCGTCGCCGAACGGATCCGCAGGGCGTCGGGGGCGTCGTACGTGGTCGTCATCGACCTGAACGGCATCCGCCACTCGCATCCCCACGGAGGGCTGATCGGCGAACCGGTGGGCGATCCCATCGTCGTGCTCGACGGCCGGACACACGTCGGCTCCGACCAAGGCGCCACCGGACGGTCCGCCAACGGCAAGGCTCCGTTGTACGGGCCCTCGGGCAAGCTGGTCGGCGAGGTGTCGGCGGGCATCCCCGAACACGACGTGCTCGGCGAACTGTGGCGCGAGATGCCCACCTTCGGCCTGTACGCCGCGATCGCCACCGCGATCGGCTCCACGGCCGCGTTCGTACTGGCCGGGCGGCTCAAGCGGTCCACCTTCGGACTGGAGCTCGAGGAGATCGCCGGACTGCTCCAGGACCGCGAGGCGATGCTCCACGGCATCCGCGAGGGCGTGGTCGCCTTCGACCCCGACGGCAGGATCAGCGTGGTCAACGACGAGGCCCGTCATCTGCTCGGCCTCGGCACCGCGCTCGGCAGCAGGCTGGAGGACGTCCTGCCCGACGGGAGACTGCGCCGCGCTCTCGACGGCACCCTCACCGACCCCGACCTCAGCGTGCTGACCGACGACCACTGTCTGGTGGTGAACCGGATGCCGGTGGCCCTGCACGGCCGTGAACTGGGCGCGGTGGTCACCGTACGCGACCGCACCGAACTCGTCGGGCTGCTGCGCGAACTGGACTCCGTACGCGGACTGACCGACGCCCTGCGCGCGCAGCAGCACGAGTTCACCAACCGCATGCACACGGTGGCCGGCCTGCTGGACATCGGCGACCACGACGCCGCCTACGAGTACGCCGTGGAGTCGGCCGGCGCCGACCAGGCCCTGACCGAGTCCGTACGCGAGCGGATCGGCAACCCGCAGCTCGTCGGGCTCGTCGTGGCCAAGGCGACGGTCGCCGCGGAACGCGGGGTCCGTATCGAGCTGAGCGAGGACTCCGCGCTCGGCGACGATCCGCCGGACCTGCGGCGGCTGCTGACCGTCGTCGGCAACCTGCTGGACAACGCGATCGACGCCGCCGTCGGCGGACCGGCCCCCGAGGGCGGCCGCGAGGTGCGGCTCTGCCTGATCGAGGCCTTCGACCAGGTGCTGGTGCGGGTCGAGGACAGCGGCCCCGGCATCCCGCCGGGCTGCGCCGAGTCGATCTTCGAGGACGGCTGGTCGACACGGCCCGGACGGGGCACCGCGCGGCGCGGCCTGGGGCTGGCCCTCGTCCACCGGCTGGTGCAGCGTGACGGCGGGACGGTCACGGTGAGCGAGGGCCCGGGGGCGGTCTTCACCGTCGTCCTGCCGCTGCCGGCCACCCCTTCCGCCCCGCGGGGGACACAGCTCGCGACAGCCTCGCCGGCAGGAGAGGACCGAGGATGATCCGGACCCTGGTCGTGGACGACGACTTCCGCGTCAGCCACATCCACTGCGACTACGTCTCCCGCGTCGAGGGCTACGACGTGGTCGGCCGGGTGGCCACGGTGGCGGAGGCCCTGACAGCGGTACGCACCCTGAGCCCGGATCTGCTGCTGCTCGACGTCTTCCTGCCGGACGGCAGCGGCCTTGAGGTGCTGCGGCAGCTCAGCGGGGACGAGGGAGGCGCCCGCCCCGACGCCATCATGATCACCGCCGACCGCGACATCACCTCGGTACGCAGCGCCATGAAACTCGGCGTGGTCGGCTACGTGGTCAAGCCCTTCCGCTCCACCGACCTGGCCGAACGGCTCACGGCGTACCGGGAGTTCCAGTGCCGTATGGACGTTCTCGGCCGGGCGGCCGAGACCAGCCAGACCGACGTGGACGCCCTCTTCAGCGCCACCCGGCCGCCCACCGTGCCCCGGGTCCCGACCAAGGGCCACTCCGCGCCCACGCTCGCCCTGCTGCACGAAACCCTGCGCGCCACGGCCCCGGAGGCACTGTCGGCGGCCGAGGCCGCCGAACGCACCGGCGTCTCCCGCGCCACCGCGCAGCGCTACCTCTCCTACCTCGTAAGGGAAGGCGTCGTCCGCCTCGAACTCCGCTACGGCCTCGCCGGCCGCCCCGAGCACCTCTACCGGATCATCCACTGACCCCGAACGCCGCCGGAAGGGCCGGCGGTGCACGGTCGACTCGCTTTGCGATGAGCGGCCAAGACGCTGAGGCACAGAAGCATGACTGACCGGGATCAGTGATCCAGCCACTGCCGGGCCCCGCCGGGACTTCCGTCCCGGCGGGGCCTCCCACATCCGCAATCCGGTGCCGTTCGCCACAGCGGCAGAGGACTCGCCTCGGCGCCACCAAGACGGACGTGGGCCAGGGCTCAGACCGAAACTGGGTCGTCATGGCAGACCCCGAGGGCAACGAGTTCGACGTCCTGAGCACCCTGGCCCCGCAGACCCAGGCCGCACGCCGGGGGAGAGGCAAGAACCTCCCTGGCCAGGACCGGCGTTCGTTCCCGGAGACGGGACTCGTCGCCCCGCGGCGCGGTCGTCCGTACGTCAGCCGGTCACCTGTAGATCTTGCCTGGCTCGGCCTTCGACGGAGCGAGCAGCTGGGAGACCGTCACGAACGTGTAGCCCTGCTTGCTGAGCGACTTCAGGATGGAAGGCATGGCCGGCACGGTGCCCTTGTGCAACGGGTGGAGCAGGATGATCCCGTCGCGGCCGGCGCCCGCGAGCACGCGCCTGGTGATCAGCGCGGCATCGTCGGTCTCGTAGTCCTTCGCGGTCACCGTCCACAGCACCTGCGCCATCCCCAGCTCCTTCGAGACCTTGGAGACGCGGTCGTCGGTGCGGCCCTGGGGCGGGCGCATCAGCGTCGGCTCGGTGCCGGTGATACGGGAGACGGCCCGTGCCGTGCGGCGCAGCTCGTCGCGGATCTGCGCGTCAGAGACATCGGTCAGCACCGCATGCGTCCAGGTGTGGTCCCCGATCTCGTGGCCCTCCCTGGCCATTCGCCGCACCACGTACGGGAATTCATGGATCCGGCGGCCCTCGAGGAAGAACGTCGACGACGCCTTGTACTCCTTCAGGAGGTCCATCAGCCGGTCAGTGGGTTCGCCGGGATTGCCGTCGAAGGTGAGCGCGATGCACTTGACCTTCCGGCAGTCCACCTGCCCCGACGGTACGACGGCTCCCGACGCGGCACGGTCACGCTCCTCACGCGGGGAGAGCGTCTGCATCCTGTTCGCCTGGACGACCATGGCGGCGATCATCGTCACGGCCGCCACCACGGTCAGGAGTATCAGTAAGTGAGGCCGCCTCTTGAAGATCTTCATCTCAAGGAGAAGATCCCGACGCCGGAAGCGTTGCCCAGCGGGCTCAACAGTGAGGCAGGACACGCGTGTACAGCCTCACTTGGAAGTCCGGAACAGCGTGACCGCGCTCCTCACAATCTGAGCGAGCTGCTCATCGCAGAGGTGCGGCGTCTTCAGGGGGAGCGGATCGCGGCTCTCCTGGGCAGGGAGGAGATGGCCAAGGCGGAGAAGGAGACGGCCGCCGTCAAGCGGTCCGAGGCCGCCGCGCACAAGAAGAACGCCGAGTCCCAGGCCACGAAGGCGAAGGACGCCAAGGACAAGGCCGAGACCGCGGAGAAGACCGCCCAGGACCGGCGCGACGACGCGGTCAAGGCGAAGGACCACGCCAAATCCCTGCGCGACGACGCCTGGGACGCCGAGCAGAAGGCCGACGCCGCCCGTGCCAAGGCCGACGCCAAGGACGCCTACGCCGACTCCCTGGACTCCGGCGACGCGGCGACCGCGGCCCGCACCGCCGCGAACGACGCCGACCAGGCGGCCGACGACGCCGGGACGGCGGCGACCAAGGCCCGCTCCGAGGCCGACGCCGCCACCAAGGCGGCAGCCGACGCGGACGCCGCGGCCACCCGCGCCGAGGCCGCCGCCAAACGCGCCCGCTCCGACGCGGACGCCGCCCAGGCCGACAAGCTGAAGGCCGACGCCGCCGTCAAGACCGCCACCAGCGCGGTCGCCGACGCCATCAAGGCATCCCAGGACGCCTCCGACCAGGCCAAGACCGCGGTCAAACTCGCCGACGAAGCCGAACAGCACGCCAAGGACGCCAAGACCCAGGCCAACAGCGCCGCCACGGAGGCGGCCAAGGCACTCGCGGCATCCGCCAAAGCCGCCGGCTACGCCCACGTCACCGCCCAGGCGGCAGTCGACGCTGGCGCAGCCGCCCAACGCGTCGCCGACCCGGCCAACGACGCCGTCCAGCTCGGCTCCGCCTACCTCGACACCGACTCCGCCGCCGGCCTCGTCGTCCTGACCGGACAGGGCTCCAAGACGATCGCCGAACAGCAGCAGGCGGTCGCCCAGGCACACGCCACCAACGCCGCCGCCGAGGCCCAGGCCGCCAAGAACCTCGCCGACCAGGCCAAGGGCGACTCCAAGGAGGCCTACCAGCACGCGGCCAACGCCGCCGGATACGCCGCCGACGCCCGCACCTACGCCAAGGACGCCCTCGGCTACGCCGCGGACGCCGCCAAGGCCGCCTCCGCAGCCGCGTCCTCACTGGCCCGCACCATCGACTACGACACCCAGGCCACCACCGACGCAGCCGCCGCCGACACGGCCGCCGGCAACGCCGAGGGCTACGCCAAGGACGCCCGCGACGCCGCCGACGCCGCCGAACTCGACGCCTCCGCCGCCCGCTCAGCCGCCACCCAGGCCGAACAGGACTCCAAGGACGCCCAAGCGGCAGCCACCCGCGCCGACACGGCCGCCACGGAGGCCGAACAGGCGGCCAAGGACGCCGACAAGTACGCCACGGAGGCCCAGGACGCGGTGGACAGGGCCGAGAAGGCCGAGAAGGCCAAGCAGATCAACACCGGAACCGTCCCCGACGAGAACGGCCATCCGATCGGCAACGTCTTCCACGTCATCGACCACATCGAGAAGACCGGTGCCCCGGAGGTCGTCAACAAGTCCGACGGCTGCGACCACTGGTGGACCAACCTCACCTACACCGGCAACTGCACGATCACCTCGAAGATCAAGTACAAGGCCGTCGTCGACCTGTACCTGTGCAGCGCCGAGGGCATCGACCCGGAAAAACTCATGTGTCCCCCGGGCGCGACGCATTACCTCAAGACGGTCACAACCGACGAACTGTCCCAGGAGGTCACGCACACCATCACGATCGCCGAGTGGCAGGACGGCGTCGATCCCGTCGACATCCTCTTCGGCAGCTGGATCAAGTGCGCCCAGAAGTTCACCTCCGGTTTTCAGAGCGGCAGCTGGAGCGGCTGCGCCTGGGCATCCCTGGACGTCGCGAGCCTGTTCGCCGGCAAACTCATCCGACCCATCGCAGACGCCGTCAAGGCGGCGGACGCTTCTCTGAGGCTTGGCATCGGATTTGCCGACGCCTACAGGGCACTGCGTGTCGCCGGACTGTCGGAAGAGGTCATCGCTGGTATTACCGGTAGGGCGTTTCAAAAGCTGCGCGAACTCTGCGTGAAGGGTCGCGTCCCAGCCGGGGTGCCTGCGTCTCTGGTCGGTGGGAAAGGCACGTCGATCGCAGCGGTCGACGTCGGGAACCGCGCGTTCGTCACCGACTCGAAGATCAGCATCGCCGGCTTGAACCCAAGAAGCGATCCAGAGTGCGGTACGAAATGGATAGCGGCCGACAAGCTCCCTCATCACTACATGTGCGAGAGTAACCAGGGAGTCATGCACGCCGCGGACTTCGGCATAAACGGCCCTTACAACAAAATGAATGGACAGGCTTTCATCCTTGCTATTGAGCAGCTTGTGAAGAACCCGTCAACGAAGGTGATCAAGGGTGCATGGAGGAACACGCAGGAAGCTATTCACTACGTGGATGACACGGGACTCCATGCGTCATTCGCCGCGAACGGACCGAACGTTGGGGAGTACCTCGGCGGGTGGCGATCTTCTGGGGATCAGCTAACCTATCTGCTGCGCGACGGGAAGCTCTAGGAAAATGGGCGCCGGAGTGAAACCTGCGACCGAAGAGAGACCTCTGTGCAGATTGAATTGACAGACGACCAGGCGCTCGTTTTGTCCGACTGGCTGGACCGAGTTATGCATCGGAAGGATTTTTCGGCGGTGGTCGATGACCGTGCTGTCTGGTCTGCCCTATTTAAGATCAGCGGGGCACTGGAAACGCAATTGTCGTCAATCTTTGACCCTTCCTACTCTGGCCAGCTGGCGGCGGCACGCCAGCGGCTGATCGGTCAGCTTGGAGAATTCGGAGAGGAGTGATTTGGCGCGCGTTCTGTGATGCCCAAGCCTTCGGCGCCACGGCGGCTTCAGCGGGCGTCTGGTCGGCTCAGGCACGCTTGTCGTCCCCGAGGTCGTTCGTGAGGCAGTCGGCGCAGTCACCTCGCAGCGATCAAGAGAACCGCGGCCGGCGTGGACGCGGTCCAGCCTGAAGCGTCCCCCGGGTGTTTTCTACTTGTAGAAAACACCCGGGCGACAACCCAGTCCGTGGTTCCGCCGGAGAGCCCGCCGAGGGGTCTGAAGCATGATCACGCGGCGTCCCTCGCCGGGGCGGGGCGCACCCGGGGCACGTCACACCGCGAACGCCGGGACTCGGGGAGTATGGGTCACACCGCACGCCCCTCGTGCCCGCGAGGGCGCCGCGGCCGGCGTTGCGAGGGCCGGGCCGATCAGTGGCATGACGGCCGCCGGTATCTCCGCATCGCTCGCGGTCCCGTTTACGACCAGATCGGCCGCCGCCCGGGGCAGGAGCCGACACGTCAAACCGCCCTGCTCGCCGGGCAGGCGAGTCCTCCGCCGCTCCGTGGTGACCGCTTACCGGGCCGTGCGGCCATCGGTTCCGGGGCGGCTCCAAGGCATGTGAAGGGCCAGTGCGGCCGCACCGGCTTCAGGGACGAATGGGGGACGGCTGGTGTTCGCGCGTCACGCTGCGAGAAGGGGATCCACGACAACCCGGTACGGAAGTAACGTCACAGCGCGTGTCTGGGCTCCCGAACTGCCCACCTTTTTCGCAGGTGCCCAGGGGAGCGCCGAGAGGGCGCGTGCCCCGCGAAGCGCAACGTGATGCACGCCTGGTGCGCCAGGAGGCACGGAGGGTATGGCGCGGTGGGTTGGAGGTGCTCTGCTCAGGAGTTGGACGTCCGGTAGGGGTTGCTGAGGCTCATGGGTGTGTGTGCGGTGTCGAGGGCGTCTTGGGGGAATTGTGGTCCGGCGGTGTAGTAGCGGGCGCGGGTGCGGCCCACGGGTTGCAGGATGTGGGCGGTGGTGAGGTCGCGCAGGTCGCGCTGGGCCTGCTGGAGGCTGAGGGCTTCGGCGCCCTGGTAGCGGGTGCGGCGTACGCGTCCGGCCATGGCGACGTCGTGCAGTGCGGTGACTGTGCGTTCGTCAAGGCCGCTGGAGTTGGCGAAGTCGGCGAGGGTGCTCCACACGCGGCCGGAACGCGCCAGGCGGCCTTGGACGGTCTGGGCTTGTTGGTGGTAAGCGATCAGGCTGAACCGGATCCAACTGGAGACGTCCTGCTCGGGTTGGTAGTGGCTGCCGCGGTCGTTGAGTTCGCGGTAGTACTCCCAAGTGTTGCCCGGCCGGCCCAGCCAGCTTTCGATGGAGGAGAACTCGGGGGCCAGGACGCCTTCCCGGGCAATCATGAGGGTCTGCAGGGAACGCGACAGGCGGCCGTTGCCGTCGGCCCAGGGGTGGATGGAGACGAGGTGCAGGTGGGCCATCGCGGCCCGTACCAGGGGGTGGCTGGCATCGTCGCTGTTGAGCCAGTCGACGAGTTCTTGCATCAGGCCGGGCACCAGTGCGGGGTCGGGGGCGGTGTAGGCGGCGATGCTGGAGTCACGGGCGTCGGTTACATAGACCGGGCCCCTGCGCCACTGCCCGGCGGGCCGGCGGGGGCTGTGCCGGTGGCCTTGCAGCATCCAGTGCAGGCCATTGAGCAGTGCCTTGCTGTAGGTGAAGTCCTCGACATCGTGGAGGGTCTGGATGTAGGTCATCATCCGCTGGTAGGCAAGGGTCTCCTCCCGATTCTCCTCGGAGACCTCAACCTCGTTCTCTCCCTCCATTAGATCCTCGACGTCCACGGTGGCCACTTTGAAACCCTCGATGGAGTTGGAGGCCGCCACGGCATCTGCGGTGAGGAATTTCCGCAGCCCGGACGTCCATTTCGTGGGGGAGTTCTGCACCTGGTGGCGCAGGGTGGCACGCATGCTGTCGATCTCGTCGAGCACGCGGCAGTCGGCTTCGGTGAGGCCCGGCGTGGGGAAGAGCATGAAGCGACGATAGAATGACGCAATCATAGCGTCAAGCTCGGCTCTCTGTGAGACGAGGGCGGGCGGCCGCGAGACCTCCCGTTGAAACAGGGCACGCGAATCTGCTCGCGCTGGAGCACGTGCTGTCGACCGCGGACAACGTCGTCGATGACCCACCCACGCCGTTCCCCGAGTACGCGATGGACCTCCCGGGACCTTCTGATCGTTCTGGTCCTACGGCTTAACGATGGCTGCGAGGGGCGCCCGCCCCGGCGGACCATAGAGCCCACCGCGAAGCCTCGCCCGGCCGGCAGCCCGTGCCGCCATGGCCCCCTGCCACGTGGCTGCCGGGGCCGCGTAAGCGTCCGGCAGCTACGACCGCGGCCCTCGCGAACGGGGTCAGGACACCACGGGAGCGGTGTCCGTGACCTCGCTCAGCCGGACCGTGCACAGCCCGCGGGCCTCGCTCTTGACCTCCGTCACCTTGAGCTGGGTACCCGGCGTGAGGATGTACTCCTCCTCGCCGGTGAAGGCCGAGAACCGCTTGATCCCGACCGCCCGGGCCGGCGTCACCTCGAACAGCGTCCGCTTGCCCCGAGCGCCCAGGAACGCCCTGGCCACCTTCAGCTCGGAGGTGCAGGAGGAGACACCCCACCAGGTCACCGTCCGGCCCACCGGGTACTGCGACCGAAGGTCCAGCGACACCCCGCGCCACAGCGGCTGCGTGTAGGCCGGCAGCTTGGAGACCGCCGAGAACAGCAGCCGCAGATACGGCAGGTAGGGCGTGACCCGGGTGCGGTCGGGGGAGCGCAGAACGCTGTTGATCTCACGGTAGAAGGCCGACTCGCAGGTGTAGAGGTGCAGCGCGGCGATCGCGTCGGCGGACGGCCCGCCGTCGGCCACCTGGTCCGCACGCCGCTTGCCGAAGTCGCGGGAGCGCTGGATGTGCCCGGCGAGCCCGGACAGCGCCGCGGAGACCGGGGCGACGGCGTCGTGGAAGTCCATCAGCGGGGTGTCGAACACCCCGGTGATCGCGGGCAGGACCAGGCCCTCGTCCTTGACGCTGGTGAGGCGCTCCAGATACAGCTGGTGCAGGTTCATGGTCGACTCGATGAAAGCGCCCATGCGCGCCGCGGCACCCGCGTCCCCACCGCCCGCGCCGGCCGCCGTCTCGTTCCAACCCTTGCTCGGCAGCCAGTCGACGCCGTCGGCGCCCACCGACGCCAGAGCGTCGTTGACCTGCGCGAAATGCTCGCCCTCGCAGAAGAGGTCGCCCTGCGCCGCCGGGTTGGCGTGGTCCAGATGCCGCACCTCGACGTCCGGGTACTTCTGCTGGAGCCGCAGCACGACCCGCTTCAGGCTGCGGGCGTGCGCACCCCACCACGCGAACACGACCCCGCGGTCCTCCTCGGCTGCGTCCTGCTTGGCCCTGAGGATCTCCTCGACGATCCGCTCGGCGACCGGCCGCCAGAACGCCGTGTGCTGGTCGGCCCCCATCGCCCCGTCACCGCTCGCGGTCAGCGACGCGTTCAGCAGCAGCACACCCTGCGTCAGCATCGCCTGGAACCACTCCGGCGGCTGGACCGTGTCCCGCTCCTTCAGCAGCGCCCGCACCTCCGCGATCGGGGTCTTCTTGACGATGCCGTACTTCCACATCGCCGCCGCCTTGATGAGGCACCGGATGCTGACGACCCGGCCGAACTGGCTGTCCTTCCAGTCACTGAAGGTGTTGTCGAACATGGCGATGCCGGTGGCGCTCTCCGGCCGCGGATACGGGTTCTGACCGAAGACCACCACCTTCCACTTGTGCGGCGGGTTCGGCTTGAGCGCCTGGAACGTCAGCTCACGGACCGGGACCACCTCGGGACTGCGGCCCTTCCCGATGAACCGCGCGGCGTCCGGCTGCGCCTCGATGACCGGCTTCAGCAGCGGGAGCCAGGACTCCCCGCCGCCCTCGAAGAGCCCGGTCAGGGCGAGGGGGTCGTCCGCACCGGGCTGGGGCTGCGACGGCTGCCCCGCAGCCGGGACACCGGCCGTCGACGCAGCCGGGACACCGGCCGTCGACGCAGCCGGGACACCGGCCGTCGATCCGGGCACCGGCACGGCGGCCGCCGGCGGCACGATACGGACCCGCTGGTCCAGGGGCGCGTTCTCGATCCCGTGCAGCTGGGAGACGATCGTGGAGCGCAGCTCGTCGTCGTCCTCGAAGCAGTGGTCCCGGAAGAGCGTGTAGCCGGTCCACATCAGATTGGCGCACACCCGCGCCGGCACCTGTCCGGTCTGCGCCCCCAGCCCGACCAGCGCCACGGACCGGATGCTGCCCGGCTTCTTCCGGTTCTGCCGGTGCACGGCCTGGAAGGCGGCCGCGCACGCCAGCGCCACGTTCAGCGTGGCACTCACGTTCTGCGAGGAGCGCACCATCGTCGGCGTCGATATCAGGTACCGGGGAACGGTCGCGCCGGAGGGGACGCAGACCGCGCTGCCCACCGGCAGGGGCCCGGCGAACCGGTCCCGGATCGCCCGCTGGACGCGCACTTGGATGCCGGACCCCAGATACCGCTTGATGACGGCGTCGACCCCGCCGTCCATCCGGCCAAGGGAGTTGGTGGGGGTGACCCAGGCGTCGACGTCCTCGTCGAGGATCGAGCCCTTGCGGATCTCGATGCCGGGAGTGTCGGCGAACGCGGCGCGCCACGCCTCCACGACACGCTCGTTGACGTCCGTCAGCACCACCCTGAGCGCGGGCAGCACATTGCTCTCGGTCATCGTCCACTCCTGTCGTGCTGTCGTGCACCAGCGGTTCCAAGACCTCGAACGTATCGCCCACCACTGACAACGCAGCCCCGCCAAGGGGCCCATGACCTGCCGTCATGTTCTGTCCGGACCCGGCACCGACCGAAGGGACGGACGGCAGAAGGGACTTGAGGTTCCCTCACTTCCCCGTGACAAACCCCACCGTGCACCAAACACGATCGCAACAGAACAAAACGCCCGCCAGGTGATGTGTCCGCACCAGCCAGGCACTACCTTGACGACTCCTTGATCACTACCAGGCCGTCCGGCCAAAGGGTCGGGCTCCGCCCGAAGGCGAGGTCCTGACCATGACACGCAAGACAAGACGCACCCGCATCACCCTGGCCGCCGTCGTCGCGGCCGGACTGCTGACGGGCTGCACGTCGGACGACGAATCCCTGACCTACCAGACGGACTACAGCAATCACCGGCCGCTGCGGGTCGTCGGCTACCCCTCCACGGGAAGCCTCGAGGCGGTGCAGAAAGCCGTGTGGCGGCTCGCCGACAACGACGCCGACGGACTGGCCGCGCTCGCCGTCGACGACACGGACGCCGACGCCACGGCCCGCAACTGGGTCAAGGCCTTCGGCGCCGCCGCCAGGGGAGAGGTGACGGCGGACTTCTACGACGAGGGCTCCGTACGGCAGGTCGTGGTCCTCTACTTCGCCGAGAGCGGCCAGATCAAGGAGATCGAGGCCCGCATGGGAGACCACGACTCCTGGGGACTCACCCTGGCCGAGCCCGACCTGGCCGAGGCGACGGCCAAACCGACCTGGGCCCCGTCGAAGCCGGGCCACTCCAACTCCCGCACCTCCGGCACCTCGTCGTCCCAGGACCAGCACTCACGTCGAGATCCCCGGCAGAGTCGCCTCAGAGATACGACCTGACCACCACGACCGAGACGAACTCGCCAGCGGCAGAGCGGCCCAGCCACACCGGCCACGTTCCGTCGCCGCCCGTGTAGAACAACACCAGGCCGGCGCCGGTGGCCTCGTCGACTGCGCGCACGTAACCGTCGCCGACCGGCTCGCACGCTTCCTCGTCCCGATCCTCGTAATAGCGCCTGACCCTGCCGGCCAGCGTCTCCCAGGCCGCGGCGTCCGCGAAACCGCCGGCCGCCCCGTCGGTGCCGAAGCCGTAGGCGTGGCCGTCGAGGAGCAGGCGGGGGTCCTCGTCCTGGCTCAGCGCCAACTCCCAGGACACGGCGGGCTCTTCCCGGATCCGCAGGCGTACGGCGGGCTCCTCGGCGACCGGGAATCGGCGCCCCTCGTACTCGCCGGAGATCACGGCGCTCTCCAGCGGGTATTCACCGGGGGGTATGCGCTCGGCGAGCTCGCGGGGCTCGTCCTGCAGCGGGTCCGAGACGGCCAGGCGCCCGCTCGGGATCCGTATCAGGGCGATGTGCCGCGGTTCGGCTGTCTCCGTCTTGGTCCAGGGTTCCATGGGGATGGAATGGCCGGGCTGGAAAAGGGCGTTGAGCGACACCTTCGGACGCATGGGCTTCGGCGGGCGCCACAGGGTCGAAGACTCCTCACCGCCCGCGAAGGCCGCCTGCGCCGTTATGACCTCATCGGCCATGACCTCATCGGCCGTGACCTCATCCGGCTCGGGCGCCTCCGGCTCGGGTGCCCCCGACAGCCCGGACGCAGGGTCGACTGCCCTCACTCCGAACCCGGACCGATCGTGCCAGCGCAGATCCTCCGGTACGTCGGCCGGGGAGTGGAGCGACCCGCCGCCGTCGCCGCGTTCCTCCAGGATCTTCCTGCCCGCTCGCCCCGGGAGAAGTTCCAGCGTGACCCGCCAGGCGTCGGATGCCAGGTCCGGTTGCTTCGGCGAGACGTAACGCCGTTCCATGTACTGCCGCAGGAACAGGCGGCCGTCCTCCAGCAGCCGCAGGTCGACGTCACGGACGCGCCGCCCCAGCTCGTCGTAGACCCACTGCCCGACGAAATGGTCACGCCAGGCGACGAGATGCACCTCCGCGGGGACCGCGCGCCCCGGAATCCGGTGCAGCACCACGTAGGGCTCCCCGGCTCCGTCCCGTTCCTCCGCCTCGGCCCGGCTCAGCGGCCCGACCGCGCGACGGGAACCGGCGTCCCACCCTTCGGCGTACGAAATCACCACCGCGTTCTCGCCCACGCCCCGGCCCCTCCGCCGCCCCTCAAGATCCACCGATCGCCGGCCACGATACGTGGGCGCGTGCCGCCAGCGGCGTGGGACCCCTGGGTGTGAGGGGTCAGGGGCGCGGCGGCAGCCAGCCCTGCTGGACGGCGCGTACACCGGCCTCGAAACGGCTGCGGGCGTCGAGGCGTTCCATCAGTTCGGAGGCGATCCGGCGGGCCGTGCGGAGCACGCCTGGCCGATGATCAGGGACACGGCGCAGGGGACAGCGGCGCACCCCCACTGACATCGCGCAGGCGGCCAGACGCACGGGCGCATGGGCGGCCGGGCAGCCAAGTGGCCAGGCAGAAGGCGTCCGCATCGCCCGCCGGACGGAGCATCCGCCACCACACTGCCGGGGCCGAGCGCAACGTTTCAGCCCGTGACGTCGGCGCCCGCCCGCCCGTGATGCCTCCTGCGATGCCGGGACGCGAGGCCGCGGTGCGACGCGGCCCGTCCGCGCAGGAGATGGCCGCCCAGGAGCACCAGCTTCGCCAGGACGAGGACCAGGACGGCGGTGACGGCCCAGCCGGTCCACTTCGCGCCGGCCAGCGCCGCGCCGCCGATCCCGAGGTGTACCGCGACGATCAGCGCCCCGCCTGCCGCCATGGCCAGGGCGGTTCCCCGCGGACCGTGCCTCCCGCCCGCCTCGCCGGTACGGCCCTGCGTGGCGGCCCCCGCCTGCGGCGGCTCGCCAGCCGCGGCCGGTCCCCAGTGCACCCGCAGCCCGTCGCGCCGGCCGATCTTCTCGATCCGTGCGGCGATTCCGTCCTGGAGACGCCGCAGGGCCTCGTCGTCGTCGGCGTCGACGCGCAGCGTGAGAGCGTCGGCCGTGGCGTCCAGGGTCCACACGCCGTCGGCGAAGCGGACGGTGCCGTGGGTGTCGGTGAACTCGACATGCCCCACCTCGGGCGGTGTCCTTCCCTCGCCGTGACCGCCGCCGCCGGGCGGGCGGTGGCCGATGCGGGGCATCTGACGCAGATGGCGGCAGAGCTGGACGAGGTAGCGGCTCGCGCGGTCGGTGGTGAGGCGGGTTTCCGCGGTCGGCATGACCGCTCCTTTCTCAGGTACGGGCTGTGTCACGGGCGGGCCGGGCCGGTGCGCCGGACATCGGTGCCTCTCTTCCCCGCCCGGAGCAGCACGTCAAGATTTATCGATACAGAGTGTCTCTGTCAATACAGAATGTCGCACCCTCGTCGTTGCGTATCCTTGAGTCATGCCGAAGCTGTGGGACGAGACGATGGACGCGCATCGCCGCGCCGTGCAGGACGCTGTTCTGGAGGCCGCCGTCGCACTCGTGGGCCGGGACGGTCTGGCGTCGGTGACGATGTCGCAGATCGCGAAACAGGCCGGGATCGGGCGCGCGACGCTGTACAAGTACTTCCCTGACGTCCAGTCGATCCTGATCGCCTGGCACGAGCGTCATGTCGCAGCCCATCTGAGCCGGTTGACCCTGGCCCGGGACCACGCTGACAGTCCCGCGGCACGGCTCGAAGCGGTCCTGCGCGGGTACGCGCACATCACGTACCAGCGGCGCCGGGACGGAGAGGTCGCCGCCTTCGTCCACCGGGACCAGCACGTCGTCGAGGCGCAGCGGCAGCTGCGCGATCTCGTGAGCGGTGTCATCACCGAAGCCGCCGAAACGGGCGCCGTCCGCGACGACATCTCCCCGGACGAGCTGGCCGACTACTGCCTGCACGCCCTGTCCGCCGCCCTTGGGCTGTCGTCCGAGGAAGCCGTGGACCGCCTCGTCGACGTCACCCTCTCCGGCCTCCGGCCGCCGCACGCAAAAGGCCGAGCGTAAGCCGCCGCCGACGGCCGGTCGGCGCGGGTGTGTCTGTCCCCGAATTCAGTCACGTTCCTTCAGGAATTCGAGCCAAGCAAGCTTCTTGAGCCGCGCACTCTGAAAAGGACGGATGGCCGGAGGTGCCGTGTCGGAGGGCCATGGTTCCTGGCGTCACGGCCGCCTCCGGCCATGACCTTCCGGCTACCCCGAACCGGAGGGATCACCACTTTCATCCTGCGGTCACCGGGACGAGACATGGGTGGGGCCCGACGCCATGACGTCGGGCCCCACCCATGATTGCGCTGCTGTTGTTGCTGCTGTCTACCAGCGGTACCAGCGGCCGCGCTTGCCGCCGCCTGACGTCGGGCGGATCACGAAGCCGAGAACCCAGACGACCAGCACGATGACGGCGATCCACCACAGTGCCTTGAGTGCGAAACCGGCACCGAAAAGGATCAGGGCGAGCAGAAGAACAAGAAGAATGGGAACCATAGTTATCAACCTCCGGACCGTCGTGTGCCCTGCGGTCCGATCTTCATTCCTGCGGAACTTATGTAGGTCTTAGGCGGCCCGCGGCCGCGAAAGCGTGGCGGTCATCGTGCTGGTTTGAGGATGCGTTCCGTGGTGACACGGAGGACGTACGTGAGTTCCGATGCGAGGCAGGGGTGAATGGTTGTGGCTGCGGACGAGAAGGCACAGGCCAAGGGCGAGCAGATCGAGGGCAAGGCCAAGAAGGTCGTCGGCGGTGCGGTCGACAACGAGTCCCTGAAGGCCAAGGGGCAGGCCGAGGAGTCCAAGGGCGACCTGCGTGAGGCCAAGGAGAAGGCCAAGGACGCCATCAAGCCCAAGTAGGCGCATCACCCCGGATCCCGGCAGTCGGTCGGCTGCCGGGATCTGTGCTGTCCGGCCCCGCAGCCGTCCGCGCCGCGCACTCGAGGGTGCCTCCTGGTGAGTTCGGGAGTCGCTGTGCCGTCGTGTCGGATGCCGCCGTCCTGGGTTCGGGTGATGCAGGTGCCGGGGGCGCGGCCCGCTCGACCCGGCGATGACAGCTCTGCTCCTTGTTCCGTAGCTGTCCGGGGCCGACTGTCTCTCCCTCCGACACACGAAAATCTATGTTGGACAGAGTAGACATTGGGTGGTGGCGTAATTATGGTTTCTCTCGTAGCCAGAAGGACTGCAGGGTCCGGCAGACACGAACTGCCGGTAGCGGTACACGCAGTTGCAGCGCGCAGGACGGTGCGGTGGTGGAGTTTCGAAGCCAGGGCTGTTGCAGGACGGCGAGGGGACTGACAACCGGACCGGGTGGCCCGCGGTGATCAGGGGCCACCGGAGCAGGACCGCAGTTGACGCAGTGGTAGTACCCGCACGTGCAGTTCGCGGTACCCGGCAGTGAAGTCAGTGAGCAGTACCTCGGTAAAGGCGCCGGCTGCGGGCGCGCGTACCGGGAAGTTCGGCAGTGGGGTTCCAAGCCAGAGCAGACGCAGGACGGGCGACGGGGCTGGCTGCCGAAGCGCGGCGCTGTCACAGGCCGCCGAGCAGTTCGTAACACCAGCAGGCCGCAGTTGAGCAGTATCAGCAGTGCGCAGTCCCCGCTCAGCAATAGTTGACCAACGAGGGAAGAACGGAGGGGCCAAGCGCCATCAGGATCGCCCGGGCGCAAGTGTCGAGCCCGGGTACCGCAGGACATCGATAGTGAGGTGGTCTCCGGTCAAGCAACCGCGATCCCCGCGCCCCCGACAGCATCTCGGTCGGGTCCGCGGAAACACGAGCCCGGCGCAGTATCAGAGCCGGCAGATGGTGTAGCTGTTCCTTCGGGGCCCTGGCGCTACTGACGCCAGGGCCCCCTCCATGCGTTTCACAGAGAGGTGCAATGACCGCAGACGACTCGTTCGGCCGTCTCGATGACGACGACTACCCCGCCTACACCATGGGCCGGGCCGCCGAGATGCTCGGCACCACCCAGGGCTTCCTGCGCGCCATCGGCGAAGCCCGCCTCATCACCCCGCTGCGCTCCGCGGGCGGACACCGCCGCTACTCCCGCTACCAGCTGCGCATCGCCGCCCGCGCCCGGGAACTCGTCGACCAGGGCACCCCCATCGAGGCCGCCTGCCGCATCGTCATCCTCGAGGACCAGCTGGAAGAAGCGCAGCGCATCAATGCCGAATACCGCCGCGCCGCGGACAGCGGACCGGCTGCCGGGACCTGAGGCGGCTTCGGCAGGGTGGCCCCGACCGGCGCGTACCGGTGGGGCCCGCACTGCGTGTGCGGCGGATTCCTGCCGCAGTGGTTGCTCAGTGGTCGGAGTAGCTGAAGTCGCCCATGGTCCAGGCGCCGACGTCGGCGATCGCGACGCGGTACATCCCGCCCGTCTCGGGGATTCCGACCGTGCCCTGCAGGATGCGGGCGACATGGAAGTGCAGATGCGTGGGCGGTCCGTCGTTCTTCGCGGGGGTGTCGAAGACGGCGGAGAACTCGCCCAGGTGGGCGGAGTCCGTCAGCACGTCCGACACCCTCTGCCTCCACACTGCTTCGGGAGCCAGCCGGCCGGTGATGACCGCACCACCGGTGACCACGGTCAGGGACATCTGGTTGCTCTGCCCGGACTCCACCACGGTGGCGATGTCAACGAGCAGCTCGTCAGGCTTGGACATGGGAAAGATTGTATTGAGTGGCCGTCTGGCCCTTTGAGCGGTGGCGGCTGCCGGATCGGCGAACCCGACAGTCCTGGCATGAGGCGGATGGGTCCTGCGCCTTCCCCGCGGGGATTCGCGGCTGCCGCCCCTGTGCGGGACTGCCCGGAACGCAAGCGTTCCGGGCAGTCCCGCCTGCCAAAAGATCTGGGGTCGGTCGGGAGCGATCCGAGGTACGGAGAGTTATGCTCACCGGAATCCGCTGCTGTACCGCTGGGGCGCCATGTGCTGGCGTTCGTGATGCCGCCGTACTGCTCGGGCCGGCACGACGGCCACTCGGACGTGCGGGCCGGGTCCTTGTCCGGCAACGGTGCTGGATTCCGGCCCGGTTGTCAGGCGGCCCGGGCGAGCTGCGCCCGTCCGAACAGCAGAGCGTATCCGTCAGGGAGCTGGGCGATGATCCGGGCGATGAGGTCGTCTCCGGCCAGGCGGGCGACGACGCCAAGGACCGAACCGGTATCCCAGCGGGTGGTCGCCGGAGTGTCGCCGGTCCGTTCGGCGAGGTCCTTCACGAAACCCCAGCCGGTCAGTGGCCTGCCGGCGGGGGTCTGGGAGACGAGGTAGCCGGCTGCTTCCCGGGGCAGGCGGGCGGCCAGCTCCGCCCGTTCGTCGTCCGTCAACTGGCGGCCCAGGGCCTCGAGCACCCGGCGTACGACGTTGTGCGCCTGGCGGCGAGTGGGGTAAACGCCTTCGTATCGCACCTTCTCCAGCATCTGGTCGAAGGTGACTGCCGTCGGAACAGAGGGCGCGGGGGGAGAGAGAAGAGTCATCGTGACGACTTTCCTTACGTGAACCGTTATTCCTGCTGCGGTGAACCGATTGCCCCGTGCGAACAGCGCGAACCGTGCACCTCGCGGAATCAGTTCTCCGGTGTGGATGTGGGAGCCGGCGCCGCCGGGGCCCAAGGCGGAAGGCGTGGGCGAACAGGCCCTGGGCTCCGGTCGGCGGACGTGCAGCCGGAGAATCAGCTGTCGAGCTCTCTGCGGTCGCCGGTGCTGTTGACGCTGATCTTGCGGGGCTTGGCCCGCTCGGCGATCGGGATGCTCAGAGTCAGGACGCCGGCCTCGTAATCGGCGGCGATGCGCTCGGTGTCGAGGGTGTCGGCCAGGACGATCTGGCGGGAGAAGAAGCCCAGAGGCCGTTCGGACAGTTCCGTCTGGGCGTTCTCGGACTTCGGCAGGGGGCGGCGCTCCGCCTTCACGGTGAGCATGTTCCGCTCGACGTCGATGTCGAGCGCGTCGGGATCGATGCCCGGCAGGTCGAAGGCGATGACGTACTGGTCGCCGTCACGGAAGGCGTCCATCGGCATCGCGGAGGGACGGGACCACGTTCCCGGACCCATCAGATGCTGGGCCAGGCGATCGAGTTCACGGAACGGGTCGGTGCGCATCAACACGGGAAACACCTCCAGATGAGTTCAGGCAGTTGCTGCCAATGCGCTTCACCTGACTCCGTTGTAGCATGTCATCCGAACGACGACAAACTCACACGTCATCCAAACGATGACAAACGCACCGCCCGGGAAGGAGAAGGGATGAGTGACGACCCGCCCGCGGCACCGACTTCCTTCGCGGCAACAGCCAGCGCGCTCGAGGCCATTGCCCAGGCCATCCAGACGGCACGAACCGCCGACGCCGCCTCCACCGATGTCCCGGAGTCGGCCATAGCCGCACTGCTGCTCCTGCGCGAAGTGCGGGAACAACTGGCCCACTGGGAGCCCGCGCTGATCGAGACGGCCCGGGGGGCCGGCGCAAGCTGGTCCGACCTGGCCCACCCCCTCGGCGTCTCCAGCCGCCAGGCCGCCGAGCGCCGCTATCTGCGCGTGCGCCCCGGAGAAGCCGGCACCACCAAGGAACAGCGCGTGCAGGCCACCCGAGGCCGACGTGCCGCGGACCGGTCCGTCATGTCCTGGGCCAACGACCACGCCGCCTCGCTGCGCCAGCTCGCCGGGGCCATCACTGCCCTGCCGGATCTTCCCGCCACCGCGACGGACGCGCTCGCGGCCCTGCACTCCGCACTGGGAGACAGCGACCCGGTCCACCTCCTGGGCCCCCTCTCCGAGACGGCCCCTCACTTGCGGCCCGCTCATCCCGACCTCGCGGACCGGGTCACCGACATCGGCCGCCACACCGGCGAGATGCGCGAGAGCGAGCAGCGTCAGCGCTCCAGCGGGCAGTGACGGTCCTCGCGGAACGCGAACGTGCGTGAACGAATCCGTCCCGGCTGACGATCGAGCCCATCCGGCCCAGAGGAAAGACGTCGTCGTCGGCCCCGCACGTAGTCCGGTCTCATCAGGAGGCCGCGGGACCACGCTCGGGACATACTTCCGCGATGCCGGCCGATGCCGGTGGAACGGTACCGCTCATGATCACCTCCCGACCTTCACCACCTCTCGGGAAAGCGCTGCGCGCCACGGCGTCCGGCCGGTCGCTCAACCGCCCGTCCTGGAGCGGGCGCAGGCCACCCGATGCCGCGAACGATGGCCTATGCACCGATCCGCGCGAGCGTGACGGGTAATCCAGCTCCCTGGGGGTACCTGCTTGCGGCGGCGGTCGGCCACGGCTCGCCAGGGGCATCCGCCCCTCGACGCAGTGGGAGAGGGAAATGAGGCTTCGTGACTCGGCCCGGGCCGTCGCGTCCCGGTGCTCCGCCGACATACTCAACGGCCGGTACCGCCTGGACGCCCTCCTCGGATCGGGCGGCGCCGCTGATGTCCACCGAGGCTTTGACCTGCGGCTGAGGCGGCCTGTGGCGGTCAAGGTCTTCCGGCCCGAAACCGGCTTCGACACGCAGGAGACCTCACAGGGCGAAGCTGCGATCCTGGCCCGCCTCAACCACCCAGGACTCGTCACCGCCTTCGACGCCGGACAGCACGACGGACGGGTCTTCCTGGTCATGCAACTCGTCGAAGGCACCACGCTCAAGCGCCGCATCACCGCAGGCCCGCTGTCCTTCGAGGAAACCGCCGCACTGGGCTCCGGTCTCGCCCATGCGCTGGCCCACGCCCACGAGGCGAGCATCGTCCACCGGGACGTCAAACCGTCCAACATCCTCCTCGACGCCTCTCACCAGCCTTACCTGACCGACTTCGGCATCTCCCGACTGCTGGACGCCACCACGCACACCGCCACCGGGACACTCATCGGCACGGCCGCCTACCTCTCACCCGAGCAGGTCCTCGGACAGCCCGTCGGCCGGCCCGCCGACATCTACGCCCTGGGACTGGTACTCCTCGAATGCCTCACCGGCCGGCTCGAGTACGACGGCGGTCCGCTGGAAGCGGCGATCGCACGACTGCACCGGCCACCCGCGCTGCCCCGCCATCTGCCGCCACAACTTGCCGACCTCGTACGGGCCATGACAGCCCTGAACGAAAGCGACCGCCCGACAGCCGACGACTGCGCCCGGGCACTGGCGGAGTCGACCGCGACAGGGCGACTTGCCGTCGACCCCTCGCCGCACGCCGTGAGTTCCGTGACCAGCCACACGCGATCTCGCACGAGGGACCGTGCGCACGGCACCCCACTGCCCGGCGGCGGAGAACCGGTGGCTGCGCACGCCAGGGCCGTGCGGAAGCGTCCGTTGGCCGTCGGTGCCGGCGTCGCTCTGGCCGCGGCCCTGGTCACCGGCCTTGCCGTCTCCGGCAACTCCCCATCGCGCGGCGATGACCAGAGCAGGACCAGGATCACCGGCGTCCCCGACGCAGGGCGGGGTAGGAAGACCCCGGCCCCCGCCGGGAAGATCCCTTCCCAACGTAACGGCGCCGACAGTGCGGCTGACGGTGTGCCCGGGCGAAGCGACGGCCACGCATCTGACGGCCCGGACGACGCATCAGGCGTCGATGCGGTCCCACGCTCGTCTGCGGCCTCGGTACACGCAACGCCAGGCAGCGTAGGTCCGCCCGGCGCAGCAGGTCACGGCGGTGCGAAGGCGGAAACTTCACACCGACCGCCCGGCCAGGCAGGCAAGGCTGCGAAAAAGGCGAAAGGCAAAAAGGAGTTGAAAGCGGTTACGGGTCCGTGAGTTGCCGCTGCGTCCCAATGCTCCGTTCACACCGACAGGCCCTGCCGTGCCGAGGCGTGCTCCGGCGACCAGGGGGAGGAGGTTAAGCAATTCTGCGGCCGGTGTGCGTACGGCTCGTGGGCGGTTACCTCTCAGGTGTCGCGGTGCTGCCGGTTGTGGGTGAGCGCGACGATCCGGTCGACGGGCACCGCGGTGAAGGGTGACCGCAGGCGGGGGGAGATGTGCCGTTGCAGCAGTTCGACTGCCAGGTCATGGCGGGAGTAGGCGGCCTGCCCCATGGACGTCAACCCATCGGGTCCCGGGAGCTGCGGATCGGCTCCGAAAGCCAGGAGCGCTGCGGTGGTGTGCACGGTCAGCGGCCTTCCGCTCTGCAGGGCGCCGTCGCCTTCAGTGTCGATGGCGTGCGCAAGGAACGTCATGTCGCGGCACACCCGCCATGCCAGCCTGACCAAGCCATTCCCGTCAGGGCATCACCCAGGAACCGGGTCCTCAAGACGGGAGCGGTGAGCATGCGGCGTCCGCCGCCGACAGCGATACCTGGCAAGCACTCGCTGACGGCAAGCCGTCGAGGGCAGGGCCGGTGCGGGGCACACTTCACGCTCGCACCAGGAGCGGGGCCCCGGCCCCGCGGTGTCCTGGTCGGCATCCGCATCCAGACAGGGGCAGCCGCGCAGCAGCACCCCTCCGTCCTGCTTCACCCGGCAGATGAAGGTAACGCTGTGGCCTTACCCATGCTGTCCATCAGACCAGGCCGATGCGGTGGGCCGTGTCTTCGACGTGCTTCATGTGCTGGTGGGCCTCGTTTCCCATTGCGGTGATGAGGCCGGCGACCACGGTCTCGATGACAGCGAGAGTGGGGACGAGGCTGTCGTACGGGGAGGGGGTGGTGACCTGGCTGGGAAAGACGACTTCGGCGTGAGATGCGGTGGGCGAGAGCCAGGTGTCGGTGAAGACGATGACCTTGCCTCCGCACTCCTGGGCCAGCTGTGCGATGGCGAGCTTGTCGTGCTCGTAGCGACGGTAGTCGAAGATCACGAGAACGTCCCGGCGCGTGAGCGCGGCAAGTACAGCGGTGCGCTCGACGGCCCGTTCCGGAAGGAAGCGGACGTCCTCGCGCAGCTGCATGAGGTGGAGGCCGAGGTACTGGGCCAGGAGACGGGTGAAGCGGCCTCCGGCCAGGGTGATGCGCCGTTTACGGTCCGACAGAAGGGCGATGGCGTGTTCGAGGTCGTGCGGCGGGGTCTCGGCGAGTGTCTGGGTGACGGCGGCGGTGAACAGCTTGCTGCTGCGGGCCATGAGGCCGGCGGCTGAGTCGGTGGAGCTGGCGTCGTCGGTTGCCTCGTAAAGGGAAAGAGGTGAGGCGTTGCGGGTTTCGAGTTCGGCCCGCAGGGCCGCCTGGAAGTCCGGGAAGCCGCTGTAGCCGAGGCGATTGACGAAGCGCAGGACGGTGGGGGCGCTGACCGCTGCGCGCTCGGCGAGGGTGGCAACCGTCTCGAAGCCGCTCGAGGGGTAACTGGCCAGCAGTACCCGGGCGACTTTCCGTTCGGCAGGGCTGAGAATGCCCAGCTTGAGCCGGATGTCGTCGGCGAGGGTGCTGGAGGCCATATCGGGTCCTTTCCGATGATGTGCTGCGCAGTGGCCGAGCCTAGTGCTCGCTGAAGGGAGGGGGCCGACCGGTCGCCGCTGTGGGCCGGCCCCGAGCCGCCGGAGTGTTCGTCGGGGGACGGCTACTGCGGCGCGACGGCGATGTCCATGCCGACGAGGGTCTGCGCGGAGGTGCCGTCGCTGCTCCAGGCGGTGAAGCCGGGCCTTTTGGTGAAAGTGACAGTGAAGCGGGGCCCCGTTTCGAAGGTGGAGGCGGTCGCGGTGTATTGGGCGCGGGTGGAAGCGAGCGCGCGGGCGGTGGCGCGGAAGGAGTAGGGGGTGCCCTCAGGATTGGCTACGGAGTAGAAGACGTCGGTGTTGGCGGGCACGGGGCTGTCGGTGGAGGGGATGAGGAGGTGCTTGTCGTGGGCCGGCAGCGGGAGCCAACGTCGTGCGTCGTAGCGGTCACCGTCGCTGAGGTAGGTGTAGCGGGCTCGGCTGAGGCTCCAGCCTGCCTGAGTGGTGCGGGTGCCGGCTGTGCGCAGGTCGAGTACGCCGACGCCGCCCGGCCCCAGAACGGTCAGGGTCTCTCGTGTGGTGCCGGGGTGGTCGACGACCAGGGCGGTGTTCTCGTCGAGGGCATAGACACGGTTGTGTCCGGTGTCGGCGGCGAGCCGCAAGGCCCGGCCTTCACGGCCGTAGGTGCCGGTGTGCGTATCGATGAGGCCGGATCGCAGGAAGCTGAACCCTCCGGCGGGGAAATAGCCGAGGCGGGTGGGGTCGTCGAAGTATCCAGGCGCGCTGCCGTCGCGCAGGGCCTGGTAGGAGTCGCCGCCGCTGACCATGTCGGGGCCCGAGGCGATCTGCGCGCCGGCGGAGGAACCTGAGACGACCGCGCCCTGAGAGAGCTTGTGACGAATGGCGGCCAGAACCTTGGAATCGCTGTGTGCGTCGCCGTGCATCAGGGTGCTGAGGTAGCGCTCCTGGTCGCCGCCCCCGAAGAAGAACCCCGTCATGGAGTTCACCTGGCTGACGACCGTGTCGGAGTCGGCGTTGGCGATGTGGTCGAGGTCGACGGGGATCCACTGGGCGTCAGCCGCGCCGTGCTTTTTGAACAGGGCTGCGTAGTAGTCACCGTTGCATGCGGAGTTGCTGCAGCGCTCCGGATCGGTTGCGTCGGGGTCCTGGCTCTGGGGGATCGAGGCGGCGGTGAGAACACCGATGCGGGCCTTGGATCCGCCGGCGCGGCGGATGATCTCGCCGTAGACCTGAGTGTTGTTCTCCTTCAGTCCGCCGCCTACGAGCACGAGAGATCCTTGGTGCGCCGGGGGGATGTGGCTGCTTGCGCGGGCGGCGGGGGATGCGGTGAGTGCGAGGACGAGCGCTGTAGCGCCGGCGAGGACGGCGCGGTGGCCTGGTCCGGAGGGAACGCGCATGGGTACCTCCCTGTGATGGGGTGAAGGATGATCTGGCGGGGTTGTTTTGGGCCCGGTTGGTTCGAGCAGCGCGGCGGACACGCCGGAGGATGGGGTGCAGACGATTCCTGGGGCGGCTACTGCGGGAAGGAATGTGAAGCGTTCTCGTCAGCTCAGGGCTCCTGGGTGCTGTCGCCCAGTGCGACGATGAGTGCGCCCAGGAGTGCGACCCGCTGAGGAACACTGGCCGCATCCAGCCATTCCTGCGGTGTGTGGTCGGCACCCCCGATGGGCCCCAAGCCGTCCAGGACGGGTAGGCCCGTGCCGGCGATCAGGTTCGCGTCGCCGACTCCGCCGGTGGAGGTGGCGCCGATCTCGAAGCCGAGTGCGCCGGCGGCGGCCTGCGCTTTGGCGAGCATGCTCCGTGAGGCGGGGGTGTCTTCCATCGGGGGACACAGGTCGAGCTGTTCGATCGCGACCGTGGTGCCGGGGACTGCGGGACGGCTTGCGGCTTCCTGGATGGCTTCCTTGGCGCGCTTCACGCCCGCAGCGGTGGCTGAGCGGACTTCGACGTGCAGTTCGGCTTCCGGGCAGACGATGTTGGCGCGGGTTCCCGCCCTGAGGACGCCGACGTTGACGGTGACGTCGTCCCAACGGCCGTTGAGGTCTTGGAGAGCCACCACGAGGTGGGCTGCCGTGAGCGCGGCGTTGGCCCCGCGCTCGGGTTCGATGCCGGCGTGCGCGGCCCGGCCGGTGACGGTCAGACGAAAGTCCGCGACGCCCTTCCGCGCGATGACCAGGTCCCCGTTCTCGCGGGCGCATTCCAGGCCGAGCCCGTAGTGCATGCCGCGGGCCGCTTCCTCCGTCACGTTGCGGCTGGAGGGGGAGCCGATCTCCTCGTCCGGCGTGGCGAGGAAGACAAGCTCCGCATATTCCTCGGCCCCCCTCTCCTGGAGGATCGTGAGGGCGGTCAGGCCGGCCACGAGGCCGCCCTTGTCGTCGCTCACGCCGGGGCCGTGGGCGATGCAGCCGTCGAGACGGAACGGGCGCTGGGCTGCGGTGCCGTCGTCGAAAACGGTGTCCATGTGTGCGGCGAGCAGAATCCTGCGTCCGCCGTCGGCTTCGGTCAGCCTGCCCTGGCGCCGGGCGACCAGTGCGTCGCCCGGCCGGTGGCCCTGGGTGCCGGGCAGGTGGACGCGGTCCACGGTGAAGCCGAGGCGGTCCAGACGGGCCTGGACCCAGTCGGCGACTTTGTTGACGCCGTCGGCGCTGTAGGAGCCGGAGTCGATGGCCACCAGTTCGGCAAGATCGGCCAGGTATGCGACTTGGTGGGCGCGGGCGGAGGACAGCAGCTCGGAGGTGCGGGGCCGCTGGCGCATGGGGGCGCTCACAGGACCTTGGACAAGAACGCGCGCGTACGCTCCTGTTCCGGTGCGACCAGCACCGTGCGGGGGTCGCCGGCCTCGACCACGACGCCGTTGTCCATGAAGACGGCGGTGTCGCCCACCTCGCGGGCGAAGCCGATCTCATGGGTGACGACGACCATCGTCATTCCGTCCGCGGCCAGCTGCCGCATCACGTCGAGGACCTCGCCGACGAGTTCGGGGTCGAGGGCGGAGGTCGGCTCGTCGAAGAGCATCAGCTGCGGTTTCATCGCCAGGGCTCGTGCGATGGCCACACGCTGCTGCTGTCCGCCGGACAGCTGTGAAGGATAGTTGTGGGCCCGGTCGCCGAGGCCGACCTGTTCCAGCAACTGGTGTGCCTGTTCGCGTGCTTGGGACTTGGAAATCTTCGCGACCTTCAGGGGGGCCTCGCTCACGTTCTCCACGGCGGTCATATGCGGGAAGAGGTTGAAACGCTGGAAAACCATGCCGATATTGCGGCGCCGTTCGGCGACCTCGCGCTCGCGCAGCTCGTAGAGCCTGGTGCCTTGCTGCCGGTAGCCGACCAGGTCTCCGTCGACGGTCAGCTTTCCGCCGTCGACCTTCTCCAGATGATTGATGCAGCGGAGGAAGGTTGACTTGCCCGAACCGGAAGGCCCCAGCAGGCAGCACACCTGGCCTCGTTCGACCGTCAGGTCGATGCCTTTGAGGACCTCGAGCTTCCCGAAGTGCTTGCGCACTCCTTCGGCGCGCACCATGGGGGCGCTCATCGGCCCGCCTCCTTGCTTGTCTTGCGGAGCAGACCGGCCACTCCGCCGAGCATCCGGTTCAGGAGGGAGACGTGTCCGGTTCGGGTGGTACCGCGACCGTAACGGCGTTCCAGCCAGGTCTGGGGGATGCTCAGCAGCGTCACCAGGGCGAGGTACCAGATGCTGGCGACGACCAGCATGGGGATGACCTGGTAGTTCTGGGCGTAGACGTCCTGGATGTTGGACATCAGGTCGTGGGCGGAGATGACCGAGACGAGCGCTGTCATCTTCAGCATGTTGATCGTCTCGTTGCCCATGGGCGGGATGATGACCCGCATGGCCTGGGGGAGCACGATGCGTCTCATGGTCAGTGCCGGGCGCATGCCCAGCGAGTGCGCCGCCTCGGCCTGTCCGGTGTCGACGGACTGGATGCCCGCCCGCACGATCTCGGAGGCATACGCGGCCTCGTTCAGACCGAGCGCGAGCAGCGCCGCGACCGCCGGTGTGAGCAGGGCGTTCGTTTCGGCCTGGAAGAAGGTGATGTGGGTGAACGGAACGCCGATCTTCACGTACTTGTACAGCGCCGCGGCGTAGCCCCAGAAGACGATCTGCACGAGCAGGGGGGTGCCGCGGAAGATCCAGACGAAGAAGGTGGCCAGCCCGTACAGGACGGGGCTGCCGGACAGACGCATCACCGCGATCAGCGTTCCCGCCCCGAGGCCGATGGCCATCGCCGCTGCGGTGAGCCACAAAGTGGTGGCCAGGCCGTCGAAGATCAGAGGGGCGAACAGGTAGTCGCCGATGATGTCCCAGTGGAGGTTGCGGTTCTTGGCGAGCGAGCCGACCAGACCGGCCAGGGCGAGAAGCGACAGGGCCGCGGCGATCCACCGGCCGTAGTTGCGGACAGGGACGATTTCGAGGTCGTGGGCGATCGGCTCGTGGGCCCGGTTGGCCCCGACCGGAGCCTTGGTGCCGATCATCTCTAGTCCACCGCCGCGTTCTTGGTGGCTTCCTTCACGGCGATGGAGGCCACGCCGTACTTGTTGTAGATCTTGGTGAGGGTGCCGTCGTCTATCAGGGCCTGGAGGGCCTTCTGGATGGCGTCGGTGAGTTCGGGCAGCCGCTTGGCCACGGCGATGCCGTTGGGGGAGGCGTTGTAGCCGCCGGGAGCGGCCGGGTCGTCCACGAGGTCGAACGCCTTGCCGGAGTCCGCCTTCTTGGCGGTCCAGCCCGCCGCCGGCTTGGTCAGTACCTGTGCGACCGCCTTGCCCGAGCGCAGGGCCAGCTGCGCATCGGAATCCTTGGGGAAGGACTGGATGTCGATCTGCCCCTTGCCCACCTTCTTGCACACCGTCTGGTGGGACTTCAGCAAGCCGAGCTGGTTGGTCGCGGCCTGCACGGCGACCTTCTTCCCGCAGAGATCGTCCAGGGTGCCGATCTTGTCCGGGTTGCCGTGGGCGACCATGATGCCGGAGCCGGACTGCGAATAGTCGACGAAGTCGACGACCTGCTGCCGCTCCTTCTTGTCCGTGATCGCCGACATCGCCGCGTCGAACTTGCCCGCCTGGATGGCCGGGACGATCCCGTCGAACTTCTGCGGGGTGAATACGAACCGCACGCCCAGCTTGCCCCCCAGGGCCTGGCCGAGGTCGTAGTCGAGGCCGGTCAGCTCCTTGTCGCCCTCCTTCACGAACATCTCGAAGGGTGGATAGGGCACATCGGTGGCGACCCTGACCGTGCCTGCCTTCTTGATCGTGCCGGGCAGCGCATCATGCAGCGCCTGGTCCTTCTTGATCTTCACACCGGCGACGGAGACGGAGCCGACTGCGGCGGCAGAGTCGTCGCCGTTCCCGCAGGCGGAGAGCGTCGCAAGAGCCGTGGCCGCCGCAGCGGCAGCCGCCATGCGGCGGGTGAGACGAGCGTTCATCGCGGTCGAACCTCTCAGGGGATCTCTGCCGACGGGATCGTGCCGTCGGCCGCACAGCACGGAAGTTACAGATCGATAGAACATCTGGCTAGATGTATCGCCTATTACGTTCGATCTGTTCGAGCTGGACTGCCCTGGTTGCCGTGGACCAGGAGCCTGAACAGGCATCTGATGGCCCGTCTCCTCGGTATGCGGAAAAATTGGCCGTACATCTTCCTGAAGCTGTCGACGGCTTGTAAGTTCCGCTACCGCACATCACGCGATCGCTGCGGTGCCTTACGAGGGCGAGGCATCCCGTCCGGCTCTCACAGGGCCCGCTTGCGCGCCGTCTCGCACTTCCAGGAGGACCACATGATCGTTCCCATGCTCCGCAGGCCGGCGGCGCCCGCCGCGACCGCACTCCTGATGTTCGCGGCCACCTTCGCCGCCACCGAGCCCGCACACGCCGCGGCCGACCGCATCCGCCTCGGCAATGCCAGCGACGTCAGCCGCGCCACCTGGAGCGGTCCCGCCTTCACGATGAACGGCGACGGCTCCGTCGTACCGGCCTCCCTGACCAGAGCCATCGACGCCATCCGCGGCAACACCGGCACCCTCGACGTGGTCGTCCTCGCCGGATCCGCCCCCACCTCGGGGAGCAGGACACCCGAGTGCGACACCGTCATGACCCTGACGGGAGTCAACTCCTGTACCACCTGGACCCTGACGGCCGCCGCCGACGGCAACAACAGCCAGGTCAACACCGACATCCGCAACGCAGAGTTCGTCTACTTCGCCGGCGGCAACCAGTGCCGCTACACCGCTTGGAAGGGCACCACACTCGAAGCGTCCGTGGAGTCCGTCGTCGCCAAGGGCGGTGGATCCGGCGGCGGGAGCGCCGGGCACCACATCAACAGCCCCATCGTCTACGACGCCTGCCAGGGCAGCGTCACAAGCTCCGAGGCGCTCGCCGACCCCTACAACCCCTACATCACCTTCACCACGGGCATGTTCACCTGGCCCAACTACACCGACGTCATCAACGATTCGCACTTCGTCACCCGCGACCGCATGGGGCGCACCATGGCCTTCGTCGCCCGGGCACTGAAGGACGGGCTGGCACCCGGCGGAGCGGCGTGGGGAGTCGGTGTCGAAGAAGGGGGCGGCTCCCTGTTCATCGACAAGAACGGCCTGGCCACCCAGTACGGCAAGGACGCCTATGTGGTCCTCGGTGACCACACGCCGGAGCAGACAGACCCCGGAAAGCCGCTGACGTTCTCGAACTACAAGATCTGGCAGCTGAGCCCAGGCGCGACGTTCGACTTCAAGAACCGGCCCGCCTGCGGCTACTACCGGCGCAGCGTCACCAACGGGGTCGCCGACGCCAACCTCTACAGCGGCACCCCTGAGACGAACTGCGGATCGCCGAGCGGAACCACCCTCAACGAGAGCGAACCAAACGACTCCCGCAGCACAGCCGACGACGCCACCACCCTCGCGTCCCCCGCCACCCTCACCGGCAGCATGAAGTCTTCCTCGGACGCCGACTACTTCAAGGTCACCCTCGCATCAGGCCAGCGCGCCACCGTCCGATGCGCCGTCCCCCCGGCCTACGACGCCGACCTGTACTTCATGGACTCGGCCGGCAGCACCTTGGAGCGCTCCGTCAACGGCGGCGCCGGCACCGATGAAAACCTCGCCCTCACACGCACTGCTTCCGGTACCGGCACCTACTACATCGACATCGAGGCCTACAGTGGCGCGGGGACCGCCGCCTATTCCTGCACCATCGCCAAGAGCTGACACGGAAACTGCCCGCCGGTGAGCGATGGCCGGATGCGTCCAGTGCGTGCGGCCATCGTGTCGTCGATGGAGCCGCTGCGGTCGTTGCGCGCGCTTGAGTTCATCAGGTTTCCTTCGTGGATACCCCGGCCTTCAGGCTGGGGAGGAGACGAAGCTCCTGCGGGGCAGGGCAGGGAAAGCCGGTTCGCCCTTGGGTGGTCCGGTGTTGTCGGTGGTGGCCGTTAGGTTGGTCGTGTGTATCTGCGGTATTCCTTCCGGCTCGAGCCGACGCCGGGTCAGCGCATCGTGCTGGCCCGTACGTTCGGTTGTGCCCGGGTGGTCTACAACGATGCGTTGGCCGCGAGGAAGGCCGCCTACCGGGCGGACGGGTCGCGGATCGCGACGGGTGTGCTGGCGAAGCGGGTGATCACCGACGCGAAGAAGACGCCTGAGCGGGCGTGGCTGGCGGAGGTGTCGGTGGACGCCTTGCAGTCTTCTCTGCGTGATCTCGATACGGCGTACGCGAACTTTTTCGCGTCGGTGTCGGGGAAGCGGCCGGGGCGCCGTGTGGGGCTTCCGGTGTTCAAGTCGAAGAAGGACAGCCGCCAGGCCGTCCGTTTCTCCAGGAACGGGTTCCGGCTGCGGGACAACGGGCGGCTGAACCTCGCGAAGATCGGGGACGTCCGGGTCCGCTGGTCGCGTTCGCTGCCGTCGGCTCCGTCGTCGGTGACCGTGATCAAGGATCCGTCGGGCCGGTACTTCGCGAGTTTCGTCGTGCAGGTCGAGCCCGAGCCGCTCGCGCCCGTCACGTCCGAGGTCGGCATCGACCTGGGGCTGACCCTCCCCCAGACTCCGTCCGGGGGGACCCCCATCGCCGTTCTCTCCGACGGCGAGGTGATCGACAATCCCCGCTTCCTGCGGCGTGCCGAGCGTCGGCTGAACAAGGCGCAGCGGGCGTTGAGCCGCAAGGCGAAGGGGTCGAGGAACCGGGCCAAGGCCCGGTTGAAGGTCGCCCGTGCGCATGCCCGGGTGGCCGATGCGCGCAGGGACTGGTGTCACCAGAGTGCTTCGAGGCTGGTCCGCGACAACCAAGCGGTCTACCTCGAGGACCTGGCGGTCTTTGGCCTGGCCCGCACTCGCCTGGCCAAGTCTGTGCACGACGCCGCGTGGGGCATGTTCCGCCGCGTGCTGGAGGAGAAGGCGGCCCGCTACGGCCGGCACGTGGGCATCGTTTCCCGCTGGCTGCCCTCCTCGCAGACGTGCTCGGTCTGCTGGGTCGTGGACGGGAAGAAGCCGCTGCACGTGCGTTTCTGGCGGTGCGAAGGCTGCGGTACTGAACATGATCGTGACCTCAACGCGTCGCGAGTGATCCTCGCCGCCGGGCAGGCGGAGAGGCTAAACGCCCCTGGAGGGCCGGTCAGTCCTGGAGTGGAAATCCCACGCCAGGCACGGCCCGTTGAACGGGGAACCCACCCGAAGGCCCAGCCGGTCACCACCGGCAGCCAGGCGGCAATCCCCGCCCTTTAGGGCGGGGAGGATGTCAAGGACGGCCCGGGATCTGAACCACCGCCGCTGCGCCGCCCGTCCGCCGGGCCCGGTGTGTTGCGGGCCCGGACGGATGTGCGGGGTTCTGCGGCGACGAACGTGCTGTGGCCGGGCCCGGACGTCTCAGTGACTGGGCTGATTGGGCCGCGAGCCGGGAGACCTGGTCGCTCCCTGCAGGGCTGTCCGGTCCGTGCCGGTCGGCAGTGCCGCTGCGGGGGCCGACTGCCGGCGCTGGGCGAGGGACTCCCGGGCGGCCTCGCGCGGGTGACGGCGCTGCCAGTACGGGTTGTCGTGGGGCAGCTTGCTCGACACGCGCCCGTACATGCCGAACGTGAGGATCACCAGCCCCATGACGAAGCTGAAGATGACGTTGGTCATGCCGAAACCGAGAATGTTGGCGGGCCGGTCGAGGATGAAGATGTGGATGAAGCCGCTGAGCAGGAACAGCGTTCCCACCGTCATGTTGAGCGTGGAGGCGAGGTTGCCTCCGACGACGGCGCCGGCGATCAGGAGCGCGCCGACGGCGACGGAGATCAGGCTCAGGGCGCCGTTGGACGACATGCCCGCAACGTTTCCGTTCGTGTCGAACGGGCTGAGCTCGTCGGCGAAGCCGAGGCTGCCGAAGCCGAGCAGGACCACCCCGCAGAACGCGGAGCCCCAGCGGTAGACGGTGGCCAGATGGTGGTCGAGGGGGAGTTCGTCCTGGAGCTTCATCGCCCGTCCCTTCTCTTACCGGGAGTCAGGCCCGCGACAGCGGCGCCTTTTCTTGCAGTTCGTCCCTTCATTCCCTGGAAAGTCGCCAAGTGGTTGCACCGCCTTTCTACGGGGCGGGATCAAGCGGCCGAGCCACTTCCGGATCCGAAGTCCCTGCCACGATGTACGAGGAGACATTCCCCGCGAGCAACGCCGTGGAAGCGGCGGACGCTTGAGCGCGATGGGGTGAGGATGGTCAGGAAGGGCAGGTCCCCGCCTCCTCTGCCGCCGCGAGAAGGCGGGGCAGCAGCTGGTCACGGATCGGTCCTGTATCACCCGAGAGAACCAGCGGAGGGGCTCAGCAGCGGCTGTTCTCCCCCACGTCCTGGAGACAACGGTTCAGCCCGTGCAGCCCGCGACGGGTGTGGCTCTTGACCGTTCCCAACGGCAAGCCCGTGACCTGGGCGATCTGGGTCTGTGTGAGGTCGTCGTAGTAGGCGAGGCTGAGCACGCGCCGCTGAGTCGCAGGCAGCTTCGACAATTCGTGGCTGATCAGAACGCGGTCCAGCACCGCATCGGGCTCACCGGCACGATCCTGCGTGGATACGACGGCACCCGCTGCCGCCACCAGGTCGGCCCGGCGTGTCCGGGCGTGCAACGCGTCGGCGATCTTGCGCCGGGTGATTCCGACGATCCACGCCGCCAGGGCGCCACGTTCGCGTGCGAAGCCGGCCCGTCCCCGCCAGGCGGCGAGGAACACCACCTGCGTGACGTCCTCCGCCTCGGCCGCGTCCCCCAGCGAGCGTCGGGCCAGGGTGTACACCAGACGCCCCCATCGGTGGTAGACCCCGGAAAGGGCCTGCTCGTCGCCCCGGGCGAACGCGGCGGCGAGCTCCTCCTCGTCAAGAGACTTCTGAACGGGAGCCGTGAGCGGAGCACCCTTGAGGGGCTGCTCGGTCAGCTGCTGTGAGGTCATGACGACTGCTCCTCGGACAAAGGCGGACCGCGTGTCTCCGAAGGCGGCCACTGCTGCGGGGTCGTGCCGTCTGCGGTGTCCGGCGCATCGATTCGCGCGGAGCGATTCCGGCTCTGCCACCCTCCGAGAAATCGATGCAGCGGGCAACCTGCATCGACTGTGCGTCGTATTGGCTGACCGTTTCGTGGGCGGCCCGCATGCCGGCCATCGGCGACGGGCACGGACACGCGCGGGTCGACAGCTGATCCGCGGACGGCGGAACGGACAGGCTGCGCCGCCCGCGCGTGGCTCGGGCGTCAGCACCGGTCAGGGCTGGTCAGCCTTCCTCCGCGCCGTACTGCCGGGCCAGCGCGTTCGCCATCACATCGATCGAGTAGCGCGCGGTGACCAGGTCGCGTCCCGCACGCGCGAAACGCTCTCGCTCCCTTTCGGGCAGGGCCGCCATTGTGCGCAGTCCGCTTTCCAGCCCTGCCGCACTCGACGTGTCGAGCAGGATGCCGTTCACGCCGTCCCGCAGGTAGTGCGTGACCCCGCCCCGGCGGGGCCCTGCCGCGGGCAGCCCCGCCTCCATCGCCTCCAGGACGGCGATCCCGAACTCCTCTTTGACGCTGGGGCACACGTACCAGGCCCGTATGCCGTTCGCCGGGTCCGCGAGGGCTCGTTGCAGTCGGCGGACGCTCTCGTTGGGCAGCGCCGGAAGGAGCGCGAAGCGGGACCGCGCTCGCGGGTACCCGAGCAGAAGGGAACGGATACGAGCGCGCATGGCGTTCTCGGCGGCCGTGCCCGGAGGCGGACCGCCGCCGACCAGCACCAAGGTGGTCGTCACATACAAACCTGAGGCCAGCCAGGCTCGGACCAAGAGGTCCTGCTGCTTCACTGGATGTAGCCGGCCCACGCTGACCAGCAACGGGAGGCGGCGGTCCGCAGGATCCAGGGCGTGCGGCCGATGCCCCCCGCCGAACAGCGCGGACAAAAGCGCGTCACGCCGCTCGTCCTCGTCGGCAGCAGGGCGGTAGGGGGCGATGCCCTCGGGGATGGCGGAGGGCCCCGCACCGTCGTTCAGCCCTGCCAGCACCGGGAAATGGCGTACGAGTTCCTGCGTGCCGCCCTGCCCGGGAATGGCCACGACCGCATCCGCGCGGTCGACCAGCCGGTCCGCGGCGAAGATACGGTGCACGTCATGCCGGAGTTCCTCCGCGGCCTCCGCGTCGAGGGGGGAGCGTTGGGCATGACGGTCGGCCAGGTACCGGTGCGGGTCGGGGGCCGCGGTGAATACCAGGCGAGCGCCGACCCGTGCGGCAGCCTCTGCCATGGCCAGACTTCCGTCATCCGCGTAGCGCACATGCAACACGTCGAGCGGTCGCGTCATGCTCCCCAGCAGCCGTGCTGCCCACCAGGTGAGCCCCGGGCGGTGAAGGTGCAGGCCGGATGGTGAGAGTGGACCCGCCGCGTCGACGGGAAGCCGCAGTATCCAGTGTCCGGGACCGCGCTCGTGGACCATGCGGGGATCCCGTTCGAGATCGTCGTGTCCGGCGGCGACCAGGGTGACGACGCCCGCAATCCCTTCCGTGACGGCGAGCCGGTCGCCGAGCCCGCCGAGCAACACCGAGAGCCCGCCGCTCAGCCCCTCGCCGGGCCTGTCCAGCCGGCCCAACAGCATGGTCTGCGCGACGAGCTTGCCCGGGCGGGCGTCGTCCCAGTCGATGGGCACCGCGGGAGGCGCGATCAGCAGCCGCTCGTAGACGTCCTCCGCCACGGAGGGATCGGGAAGCCGCGCGGGGCCGTCGGGGAGCAGATATAGATAGCGCCAGGCGGCGTGGCGTGCTGCCCGGTCCTTCGTCGAGCCCGCCAGCTCGGCCGCCTCGGCGGCCGTGAGGGGACACAGACCGGCCGCTGTCGCCAGGTTCAGGAGGAACGCTGAAGCGGCCATGTCCGGATCAGTCGTCACCAGGGTCCGCAACAGCGCCTCGGCGTGTTCTCTGCCGTGCCATTGCACCGCACCTGGCCACATCTCGGCGACGACCGCCTCGAGGCGCGGGCCACCTCGGGTGTGGGCCAGGAGCGCCTCCGGACTCAGCGGTACGGCGAGTCTGCACGCTCTGCGCAGGGACGCGACGGCCGCGTCGTTCCGGTCGAGCACCGGTTTGCTGCCCGCCACCGTGGACCAGGGCTGCGGCCCGTACTCGGCCTCCAGCAGTTGGAGCAGTTCGCCGCGCTCGGAGGCCCGTATGTCAGCGCTCCGGTATCCGCCGGTGCCGACGGAGCCGGCGAAGAACCGTGCCCGAGCCGCCACCAGAGGATCGGCGTCGACGGGTGCGACGACGCCGACCGGTCCCAGAGGGGCCACGGTGTGTGCGGAGGAGACGGTGGACATGGTCATCCCATCCCTGCCTGGATCTCTGAGAGCTGACCAGGGTGTTTCACCGTCCGACTACTGCGCGGATGCACCCTTGGGCGACGGCTCACGGCACGCGGACGTCCTACCGGGAGCGCGGTTACGATGCTGTGCTCCGCACCCGGGCCGCTCGGCGCGGCGGGGGACCGAAGGGGATCTCATGCCGCGCATCGTGGTCGTCAGCCCACCCTTCCTGTCGCATGCCCGGCCGCTGGCCGAGCTCTGCCGGGCATTGCGGGAGAACGGTGCGGAGGTCTGGTTCGCCTGCACCCCGTCCTTCGAGCAGTTGGCCCTGGACGCGGCTGTCCATTTCGTGCCTCTGGTCGTGACCAGGAACGCCAACACCGGTGTCGCGGAGGCGACGCGGCAGGATGCCGAGGAGGCGGCCCGGCTCGTCGAATTCCTCGAAGCGACACGCCAGGGGCCGGTGCGCACCCTGGTCACTCAGGCGCGTCACCGGCGAAGCGACATGCTGGCCGACCCGGACGGTGTCCTCGACGAACTGGCCGCCCTGGACGCGCGGCTGAGGCCCGACTGGTACCTGGTCGACCAGCTCAGCTATCCCGTGACCCTCGCGCTGCACTGCCTGGGAGTGCCGTACGCGACGTTCTGCCCGGGGCACCCCAGCTATGTCCTGTCCGGACCGGACGCCTACTTCGGGGTGCCCTACGACTGGCCCGAGGCGCTGCGTCCCGATCCCGTGGAACTGACCGGGCTTCTGTCCGCCGCGCGGGAGAACGACGCGCTGTTCACCGTGCTGTTCGACGAATTCGTCCATCGGCGCGCCCCGGCCCGGCCGACCCCCGCCAGGGCGTTCGGCCTGACGTCGCCCTACGCGGTCCTCTACTCCTATCCGGCGTTTCCATGGCTTCCCCGTCCGGCGCCGGGCCCGGTGTCCCTCTTCGCCGGTCACACCGTGACGCCTTCCCCGCGCCTGGACGAGGCATGGCGCGAGCGCCTCGAGTCGCTCCGGGGGGAGGGCCGGCGGATTGTCCTCGTGGCTCTCGGCACCTTCCTGTCCGCTCGGGACGACGTGCTGCGCACCGTCGTGCACGGCGTGCTGGACCACATGCACGACGCCGCTGTCGTCGTCGCGGCGGGCGGGCGGTCCCACCGACTCGCGGACCTGGCCGGAGAGCGGGCCGTGGTGATGCCGTCGGTGCCCCAGCAGGCGTTGCTCGAACACGTCGACCTGATGGTCCACCACGGCGGCAACAACTCCTTCACGGAGTGCGTCCGCGCGGGCGTCCCGGCCCTGGTGCTGCCCTTCTCCAGCGATCAGTTCTCCGTCGCGCGCGACGCGGAGCGCTCGGGCGCGGGTGTGGTCGCCGACCCGAACGCCGCAGGGCCGGCCGAGATCGGCGCCGCCCTGGAGGCGTTGTCGGTCACGGCTGGCCCACGGACCGCCGAGCTGGCCGGTCAGGTCCGTGAGCACGGGCCCCTTTGGGGAGCCGCGGGCCTGCTCGCGGCCATGCGGGAGCGGGCACCGGCACGGCACGCGTGACGGCCTCAGGCGCAGACGCGTCAGGTGCCGGGCAGCGACACCGGTGTTCCGAACCGCACCGGCACACCAGGCGCGTACAACACGCTGGCCGGTGCCTCCGTGGGCCGGGGCAGGCCTGCGGCGGCGATGAGGGAGTCGTCCCAGTCGAGCAGGGAGCAGTGGCGGAAGGACCACTCGGGGTGGGTGTTGGGGAGGTAGTAGGAGCGTCCGAAGGCATGTCCGTGCAGTCCCCAGCGGTTCGTGAGGAACTCCTCGACGGGGTCCGGCGTCACGGGGGTGCCGGTCACCTCCAGCCACACGCGGGCCCCGGCGTTCGGTGTTCCGCGGCGGCTGGTCCGGTACAGCAGGCGGTTGTCGAACCAGTGGCTGTGGATGCGGGACCACCGGTACGGGAGCCGGAAGGACGCGTCGGCGGCCAGGACGGGCACCAGGCGGTCGCATTCCAGCGAGCGGAACACCACTCCGCGGCGCCCCAGCGCGTCCCGGCTGTAGAGACGGACGTTGACCTCGTCGAAGGACCCGAGATACGGGATCGCCGGGGTATCGCCGAAGGCGAGATCGCGCATACGGAAGAAGACCAGGCCGACGTACGTGTGGCCGTTGTGGAGGTCGGGGACGGTTCCAGGGGGCAGAAGCCCGGCCACCTGGAACGGGTCCACAGGCCAGTGCAGGAACACCAGGTCGCGCCAGTTCTGCCGGAAGAGGGTCCGCCGCACTTCCCGCGGCGCGCGAGGCGTCACCGGCTCCACGGGGTGCATGGGCCGGTGGTACCGGCGGGGGGATCCGCTGTCGGGCACGGTTGCTCCTCGGCCGCCCGTCCTACCGCTCGACGTCGAGCGGGGCGTCACGGCCAGGCTTCACCAGCCGGGCGCCGGCCGAGAGCGCGGCGACGATCGCGTCCACCGCCTCGGGGACGGGCAGCCCCGGCGGAAGCACGGGAGGCGTTCCGAGAACGGCTCGGCCGGCGAATCCCGTCTCCACGTGGGGCAGACGGATCTCCAGTACCGCGACCCCGGACGTCCGCTGCTCGCGCCGGACCCCCTGGAGCCACGCGGCCAGGGCCGCCTTCGACGCGCAGTAGTCGGCCATGCCCGCCGAGGGCGAGTCGGCGACAACGCCCGTGATCGCCGCGATCACGCCGCCCGGCTCGATGACGGGAAGGGCAGCTCGCAAAAACGCCAGGGGAGCCAGCGTGTTGACGGTGAACAGGTGCTCGGCCACGGCGTCGTTCACCGACTCGGCCGGTCCGAAGGCGGCGACGCCGACGCAGACGACGACCGCGTCCAGCCCGCCGAGTTCCCCGGCGGCCCAGGTCACCGTGCGTGCGCACTGCTCGAGGTCGTACGCGTCGAAAGCGCGGGCGGGGGCGTCGCCGCAGGCCCGGGACACGCGGGCGAGGCCTTCGCGGTCGCGGCCCGCAACGGCCACGGCGGCTCCCTGCTCGTGCAGCCGCAGAGCCAGGGCGGCGCCGAGGACTCCCGTTGCGCCGGGAACCAGGATCCCCGCACGGCTGATGACCATGACCACACCTCCCGTACCCCGGGGGCCCCGGGGCATCGGACGACTCGCCTTCCTCTTCGGCAGGTGATCGATCCCTGGATGCGGCAGCGGACCGGCCGGGCACCACAGCCGCCGGCCCGCCCCCGTCATCTCCCGTCTCGCGGAGACCAGTTCACGGCAAGCGCGCAAAACCGCGCAGCGGCGTGCCTGCTCCTTCGCGATGATGCCGGGCTTCGCCGCGAAGGAAGAGTGCGTGCGGTCAGCCTCTGCATTCCCCTGCATCCGCGGACGCCATGACACCGGAAACGTGGTGAAAGCACCCCAAAACGCTTCACTGGTCCATGACGAGAGGGAAAGCAATGATCGTGAAGAAGCTGCACGATGCGGGCGTCCAGAGCGAACACGCCTACGCCGCGGCCTTCGGCTCCATCGGCCTTTCACTCGTCTCCTGGCTGGCGTCCAACAAGCAGGAGAACCTGGAGCGGGCCGACCGCTGGGGCATCTTCGTGGGGGAGTGGGCGCCCACCTTCTTCGCCCTCGGGCTGGCACTGGCCAACTACGAGCAGAGCGAATTCGCGGGAGCCGACCGCTGAACGCCAGGCCGCATCGGGCACGCCCCCCGGTTCGGCCTGCACCCGCGATCTGCCCAAGCACGCCTCCCCGACCGAGAAGACGCTGATGCACGACATGGTGACCATGGAGACGAGCCCGGTGACGGAGCTCGGCAGTGGGATCGAGGACGTTCCGGCCGGGCGACACGTGGGGCCGGGCGGGCCGCCGACCTGGCGCGAGCTGGGACTGCAGTCGATGTCGGCGACGCTGGTCGAATCGCTGAGCCGACGGGGAAGCCGCTTCTTCGAAGCACGGTGCCAGTGGCCCCGATGGCACGCACTGAACGAGCGTGCCCTCGCGGTGACGCATCATCCCCTGCTCATGGCCGAGTCCGCCCGTCAGCTCGCCGCCGCCCTGGAGTCGCGGTATCTCAACGGAGCGGATGACAACAGACTCCAGCCTGTCTCGGTGAGCCTGGGAGTGGACCCGAGAACACAACCGGTCGAGCGCGGTGCCGCGTCGGACGTCCTGGTACACGTCACGGTCAGCGATCTCGTCGTACGAGTGGGTGCTGTCGCCGCGTACCGTCTGACGGCCGAGTTCTTCCACGCCGGCACGCGCTTCGGCGCCTGCGGCATGACGCTGGCCCACCCTTCACGCCCTCCACTGGAGGTGGCCTCCACGCCGTCTCCGGGCCTGCTGCGTCCCGCACCGGCCGCCGTGGGAGCGTCCGCCGAACCGGACGTGCTTCTCGCCCGCGGAGCACAAGGGCGACTCGTGATCGCCCCCTGCGACCCCGGGCACCCGGTGCTCCTCCCGGGCCGCCCCGCCCTGCTGCCGGCGCTCGCCGTCATGGAAGCCGGACGGCAGGCGACGCTGCTCTACCGAGGGGCCCTGCCGTCCGCCGTGGCCGGCATCGCCGTACGACTCGACGCACCGGTGCCAAGCCGCGGGGCGGTCGTGGAGGTCGCGGCCGAGGGCGGCGCCTCGCGCTTCCTCGTCAAGGCCGGGGAACGGACTGCCGCCATGGGCACGGTCACCTTGTCGCGACCTTGAACGCAGCAACGCCGATCCGCACGGTCGCGGGCATGCAGGACCCCGCCGGTGTTCGGCCCGCGGCGCTCCGACGGACCTTCGTCGGAGCTGCCCGTCCGGGCTGCGGCCATGCTGCGGCCATCCGGGTGTGCTGAAGCCGTGTCAGACGACCGGCCGACAGCCGATTGGCGATGCTGGGCGGAAATCAACACGCTGTCCAGCGACGAGGAGTACGGCATGCCGATGGACTCGGTGGCCAGATTTCTGGCGGCTCTGAACCCGCAGGACCGGCAGACGGTCGATGCCGAACCCCCCGAGGAGCAGGAGCGCCTTGCTGCTGCCTGGGAAAGCGAACTGGAGGCAGACGCCGAACTGGACACGCTCGACGAGTTGTCGCCGGTTGCGGCGGAAGCAGAGGCGGCCCGTCGTGTTCTGGACCGCAGAGACGGTTGACCGCAGAGACGGTTGACCCCATGTCGCACCCGTGCCACCGCGGTCACAGCCGGGTGGCCGATCGCGGACATGGCCGGCTGTGCGGCGTGCGGCCCGGTGGGGCGGCCGGCGTCGACTCTCCCTACCACCCCTGGGTATGGGGCGCGCCCTTGAAGGGGCCTTGTACGTCCGAGGTGATCCAGCCGCCATAGAAGTCCCCGTCCTGGGCCCGCGCCTCTTCGCCGTCGACGAGGCAGCGGTCGACGCGGCTGACGTAGAAGGCGAAACAGTCCCTGAGGGCCGTGTACGCGGGTTCGGGGTCGCTGTAGCTCCAGGCGGCACGACCGCGCACTTCGTGGCCGACGATCAGGTCCCAGTAGCGGGCGGTGCCCTTCCACTCACACCAGGAGCGGCCGTTGGCCGGGAACAGCAGATCGGACCTGACATCTTCCGGCGGGATGTAGAACGCCGGGGGATGGCTGGTCTCGAGCACCCGCAAGGCCCGCCGGGTCTCGGCGATCACATGGCCACCGCATTCGACCCTGACGAGGCGGTCGTCCCGTAGTACAGCGGGGGGCCGCGGATAATCCCATACGGACTCGGTCACGCGATCGATGGATTCGGGCATGCCGCCTCCTCGCCCTGAGTGCACACGCCTCGGTCGGTGCGTTCGTCACTTCTTCTCCCCGTCACGCGATCCCGGATGAGATGTCCTGGAATCGATCCCGAAAGGCAGAGAGCCCGCGCCCGCCGTCGAGCCGGAAGCGGCATGCACGACGGAACCCGATAGAACGGCCGCTGCCTGGGAAGACGCGAATTGATCTTCGTTGACGTCCCAGGGGAGGAAACATCACCATGGCCGTTCCCGCACGCGCCCGGCGTACCGCGCGCCGCTCCCGCCGGTTCGAACTCCGGGCGACGGCCCTCTACTTCGCCCTCCTCGCGGTCATCCTCGCTCTGGTGGGCGCGGCCGCCCGCACCGCGGCCGCGGCCGCGGTGCACCGTCCTGCCTGGGCCGTGGCGCTCGCCCTTGTGGGCGTCGGCGCCTTCATGGCCGGCCGCCGCGGCAAGCGCCGCATATCGGCGGCGAGGATCGCACGCCGCGCGGCCCTGGCCCTGGACGACGCCACGCAGACGGCGGTCGAAGCGCTCGACGCGGCGTCACCGGCTCCCGCCGTCAGCCTGGTCCCCGCAGGGGCCGGGGCCTACGGCGGCTGCCTCGGGACGGATCCCACCATCCCGCTTCCCGAGACCGTGCCCGAGGCGCCCGTGGCCATGGTGGAGATCGCCTACGAGGCCCTGGACCCGGACGAGTTCGAAGAGGCGGTGGCCGAACTGTGCCGGCGCGACGGCTGTCTCGACGTGGAGGTCGTGGGCGGGGCCGGGGACCTGGGCGCCGACGTCGTGGCGAGGACGCCCGACGGGCGCTCGGTCGTCATCCAGTGCAAGCGGTACTGCGACGGCAACCGGGTCGGCTCGCAGGACCTGCAGCGCTTCGGCGGCACCTGCTTCACCGTTCACGGCGCCAATGTCGCCGTCGTGGTCACCACCAGCGACTTCACCGCCCCCGCGCTCGACTACGCGGAGCAGTGCGGCATCGTGTGCGTCGACGGTCCGCAGCTCCACCGCTGGCAGGAGGATGCGGGACCGAGGCCGTGGGAGGCGCAGCCGTCGGCGGCCGGAGACGGGTTCGCGTAGGTGGTTCGACCCCAAGCCTGCCGAGTGCGAAGGAACTGCCCCTGCGGCCCACGGCGTTCTGCGAGCGGGACACCCGCACAGCAGCCACGGGATTTCGCTCATGATGTCTCGATTGGCTGTGGCTCGTCGGTCTGGCATGGGGATGGCTGAGTGACTGGTGCCGGATGGGTTGTGGGAGATCTTCCTGGCCGTGGCGCCGGAGCTGCCGGTGCGCGCGCAGGGCGGGGGCGGCTGCGTTGCGATGACCGTGCGGTGCTCGCGGCGATCGTCTGCCCAGACCGACAGCGTGGTCGGCATCGACCTCGGCATCGCCTCGTTCCTCACCACCTCGCACGGCGAGCACATCGCCAACCCGCGCCACGCCCGCAAGGCCGCCGCCGAGCTGGAGACCGCACAGCGGGCACTGTCCCGGTACCCGCGCCGCAAGGCGAAGGACCGCACCAAAAAACCATCAGCGGGCCGTAGAGCGCGTCGCCGCTGTGCACGGCATGGTGCGCCGCCAGCGGCTCGACCACGCGCACAAGACCGCTCTGGACCTCGTACGCCGACACGGTTTCATCGCGCACGAAGACCTCAAGATCCGCAACATGGCCAGGGCGCCCGCGCCGAGGCCCGACCCCGACCAGGCAGGCGCGTTCCTGCCCAACGGTGGCGCCGCCAAGGCCGGACTCAACAGGTCGATCAACGACGCCGGATGGGGGTGTTCCTGACGATCCTGCACGACAAGGCTGAAAGCGCCGGACGGGAAGTGATCGCCGTGGACCCCCGCAACACCTCACGCGAGTGCCCCGAATGCGGGCACACCGCCAAGGCGAACCGGCCCACACAGGAAAAGTTCCACTGCGTCGCCTGCGCCCACACCGCGCACGCCGACACAGTAGGAGCCATCAACGTTCTCCGGGCCGGGCTGGTCCGCCGCGACGCCAACCCGGCTTAGCGAGAAGCCCCCTCGATCACGAGGGGGAGGAGTCACGGGTAGTAGCGGAGGATGGAGAGATGCCCTGGTGGTCGCAGCGGATCGTGCCGTCGTCGTAGGCGGGCGTGGCCATGCTCATCCGCCTTTCCGGACGGTCCACCGGTTGCCCCGGGAGGCGGCGGGGTGGCTCACGGGGTTTCGGGCGCGAGGATGAACAGGCCCGCGACCTTTTCGTCCGTGTCGAATGCGACGCGGGCCTTCATGTCGCCGGCCTCATAGCGCAGCGGGACGTCGACGACCGTGTGGTCGCCGATGCGGCGAACGAACGGCTCGCCCTCGCCGAAGCCCTCGAACGCGCCGACCAGACCGGCAACCGTGGCCAGCCCGTCGAGGCGGACCTCGTCGGTGAACGCTGCCAGCACCTCGGCATTGAACGACCGGCGGGCCTCGTCCATACGGCCGTCGAGGACGGCGGCCGCGATCTCGGTGGCCCGGGCAGCGGCGTCGGTCATCCGCACGGTCTTGTCCATGGGTTCTCCCGTTCTCGGGTCGATGGGTTTGCCGAACCGCTGGAACGCGGCCTGGCGGGTGACTCCGAGCAGGTCCCCGATCTCCTGCCAGGTGTGGCCGGCATCCCGGCACTGCTGTACGCACAGCTTGAGCACCTGCTCCGCCAGGCCGTCGACGTCCTCGGCGAGTCGGACGAGGTCGAGATAGGCCGGCTGGGCCACGGGGCTGCCGGCCGATCCCGCCAGGGCGGCGGCCTGCGCGGCGAGGCGAGCAGCCAGGCCCGCGAGAGACATCGGCGAATCAGTCACGTGTCAAGAATGCCTTTACATGGCCCACTCGTCAAGGAATCCTTTACATCGCCCGGAGCGGCCTCCGCTCGGCGACACCGTGCAGCCGCATCGTCATCGCCGTCGCACTCCACACCGTTCGGCGTACCGCGTGCCGCTCCCGCCGGTTCGAACTCCGGGCGACGGCCCTCTACTTCGCCCTCCTCGCGGTCATCCTCGCTCTGGCGGCCGCGCCCACCTGGGTCGTGGCGCTCGCCCTTGTGGGCGTCGGTGCCGTCATGGCTGGCCGCCGTGGGAAGCGCCGCATATCGGCGGCGAGGATCGCGCGCCGCGCGGCTCTGGCCCTGGACGACGCCACGCAGACGGCGGTCGAAGCGCTCGACTACGCGGAGCAGTGCGGCATCGTGTGCGTCGATGGTCCGCAGCTCCACCGCTGGCAGGAGGATGCGGGACGGAGGCCGTGGGAGGCGCAGCCGTCGGCGGCTTGAGGCAGGTCGCGCCGGCGGCTCGGTCTCAGAGCCTGCCGGTCCGAGGGGCTGATGGCCAACGCCGCGATCAGTGCCGCCCTGCCGGCGGGCGCACCCTGCTGTTCCGGCGGAGCCGGGCCGCTTCCCGCCCGTGACGACCCGCTCCGGGTGCCGCTCGCGTCCCTCGCAGCGTATGGGCGTCAGGGGGCTGGGGTCCGAGCGTTGCTGCCGTGGCCGGTACAGCCGCAGTACCAGGAGTGCGGCCAGGGGGCAGGCCCGTGCTTCAGGTGGTGAGGGTGGTGCGAGACTTGCGGCATGGACACCCGTGGCAGGAACAACGTCACCGTCACCGGCCGTACGGACGGGCCGGTGCTCCTGCTGGCGCACGGGTTCGGCTGTGACCAGAACATGTGGCGCCTGGTGGTCCCCGCGCTGGCCGCGGACTTTCGGGTGGTGATGTTCGACTACGTGGGCTCCGGCCGTTCTGATCCTTCGGCCTGGAGCGAGCAGCGCTACAGCTCGCTGGAGGGCTATGCCCTTGATGTGCTGGAGATCTGCGAGGAACTGGACCTGCGGAATGTGATCTTCGTAGGGCATTCGGTCAGTGCCATGGTCGGGGTGCTCGCGGCGGCCAGGGCGCCCCAGCGGTTCTCCCGCCTGGTGATGGTGGCTCCCTCGCCCCGCTACATCGACGAGGACGGGTACCGGGGCGGTTTCAGCGCGGACGACATCAATGAGCTGCTGGATTCGCTGGAGTCGAACTATCTGGGCTGGTCCGCCGCGATGGCCCCGGTGATCATGGGTAACGCGGACCGGCCGGAGCTCGGCCAGGAACTGACCGCGTCGTTCTGCGCGACCGACCCGGACATGGCCCGGGTCTTCGCCCGAACGACGTTCCTGTCCGACAGCCGCGCCGATCTCAAGACGGTCGCGGTGCCGACGCTGGTGCTGGAGTGCAGGCAGGACATGATCGCCCCGCGCGAGGTCGGCTCATACGTCAATAAGGCCATCCCCGGCAGCCGGCTGGTCACGCTGGATGCGACGGGGCACTGCCCGCAGCTGAGCGCACCGCGGGCCACCGTTCAAGCGATCACCGACTTCATCGGCGCTGCCGAATGATGTGCCGCACCGGCCATGACCCGGGCGAGGAGCCGGACGTGGGTGCCGCGGACGCGGCGTTCATCTCGATGCTGGAGGACAGTGCCGAGGAGCTGTACGAGCAGGCACCGTGCGGCTACCTGTCGACACTGATGGACGGAACCATCGCGAAGGTCAACACCACGTTGCTGGACTGGCTTGGCCTGTCCCGGGCTCAGGTGGTGGGCCGGATGAGGTTCGCCGATCTGCTCACAGTGGGCGGGAAGCTCTACCACGAGACGCATTTCGCCCCGTTGTTGCAGATGAAGGGCGAGGTCAGCGGCATCGCCCTGGACCTCAAAGCTGCCGGAAAACAGCGGATGCCGGTGTTGGTCACATCGAAGGTGAAGACCAGCGACGACGGCGAGCCGCTGCTGATCCGCACGACCGTCTTCGACGCCCGCGACCGCCGCGCCTACGAGACTGAGCTGCTGCGCGGCCGCCAGGCGGCGGAGGAAGCACGTCGGCAGGCGGAGGCCGACCGGGCACGGCTCCAGGAAGCCCTCGCCGTCCTTCAGCAGAACCTGCTGCCCGCCGAGCTGCCCAAGGTCCCGGGCCTGGAGGCCGCCTCCTACTACCACACCGCCTCCCCGGACCTGCTCGGCGGAGACTTCTACGACCTGTTCCCCCTCGACGCGGACCGATGGGCGTTCTTCCTCGGCGACGTCTGCGGCAAAGGCCCCCAGGCCGCTGCGGTCACCTCACTGACCCGCTACACGCTGCGGGCCGCCGCCCTGCACGACCCGGACCCCGTCACCGTGCTGAGCACCCTGAATACCGTGCTGCACGAGCGGTACACCAGCGGCGACACCCGCTACTGCACCGCCATATTCGGCGTCCTCAACCCTGCCGACGACCACGTCAGCGTGCACTTGGCCTCCGGAGGTCACCCCTCCGCACTGATCCAGCACGCGGATGGCACCGCGGACTATCTGCCGACCCCCGGCGGCATGCTCGTCGGCGTCCTGCCCGGCGCACAGTTCGAAACCGCGCGCACCCGGCTCTTTCCCGGCGACACCCTGCTGCTCTACACCGACGGCCTGACCGAGGCCCGTACCGGGCCCGATCGCGAGCTGTACGGCGAGGACGCCCTGCGCGCCTTCATCGCCGCCCAGCCCGCTGCGGGACCGCAGGTCCTGATCACTGCACTGACAGGGCTCCTCACCGGGTTCGGTGACGGCCTCGACGACGACACGGCGCTGCTTGCCCTCGGCGTGCCCGCCCCGCTTCCCACCCCGCGAGTGAAGACCTGAGATGAGCCCGCTGACGATCACCTCCCGAGACACCGCCACCGGTCCCGTACTGGAGATCACCGGCGACCTCGACTACGAGACCGCCCCGGATCTCCGCAAGTCCCTCGACAATCTCACCCTGACCGGCGGGCAACTGCTGGTCCTGGATCTGGCCGGCCTGGAATTCTGCGACTCCAGCGGCATCACCACTCTGCTGGCCGCCCGCAACCTGGCCGCCGAACTAGGCGGAGACATGGCTCTGGCCGCGGTCCCCGCCAACACCGCCCGCATCCTGTCCATCATCGGTCTGGACCGGGTCTTCACCATCCACCCGGACGCCGCAACGGCCACCACCCCCCGCTCTGCGGGGGGGTGATCCGGCCCCGGGGCTCGCTGACGATCAACTGGAGGATCTCCGCCGCGGTGCTCGCCACCGGAATGCACGTAGCCGTCTCTCAGCTCTGTCGGAAAGGCCGTCGCGGTAGGGCGGGCCTGGGCGATGCGGGAGCCGTCACCCCTCCGTGTACCCCGCACCCGGTGGAGCTGACCTCTTCGGGAAGTGCGAGCCCGCTTCGCCTTCCTGGTGGGCCCGGCTCAAGGCTCGTACGCCGAGGGCCGGGGAGTGGAGGAGAACTGGCCGGCCGCCCGTCTTTGTGAACCTTTTCATCCTCTCCCCAGAGTCTTCACCCACGCTGTCGGGGACCCGGGCGGGTGAAGCGCTGCTCTGGCGCATCGGAAGCCGCGCGGGGCTCTGGCCTGCGTCTTTCGTCAGGTGAGGTGGTTGTCTCTGCCGGGAGCGGGAGCGATATTGCCGCAGGTGCCGGAGCCGCGGGCGAGTGAGGTGCCCGTTCGGAGGCGCTCAAGAACGAGGGTGAGTTGCCAGTGATGGTCCTCGTGGAGGATGGTTGCCGCAGGGCAACTTTCTTCGACCAGATGAGGTGAGGGGTTCGCGTAGCGGGCCTTCGTATTGGTGACTTCCACCCAGCAGGAACAAGCCGTGAGCACAGATGCTCCGGCTTATGTGCCATGGACGTCCGTGCCCTACCCGGTCCTTATCGCGGATCCCGCCGGTGCGGTACTCCACGTCAACGCCCAGGCCAGCGGACTCTTCCCCGGGATCCGCTCCGGTGCTGCCCTGGCCGGGAGCGTGCCGACCTGGCTCGCGGACGCACACGCACGCCAGGTCGCAGACGGCCCGAGCGACAACGTCCTGGTGTCGGGTCCGGTGGGGGAGAGGACCTTTGAGGCTCATCCCACCGTGCAGGACGACGGGGACGTCGCGTGGTGGTTCGTGGACGATACCGATCACCGGCTGGCCCGTGAAGCGCTGCGGATGGAGCGCGAGCGGACCGCTTTCCTCGCCGAAGCCTCCAACACCTTGCTCTCGTCACTGAATCTGGAGCGGTGCATGGACGTGACCGCCCGACTGGCCGCCGAGCATCTCGCGGACGCCGCGCTGGTCATCGCGCCCCGCAGCGCCCACCGACTGCCGGTCGTGGTCTGCCTGCGCGGCGGCGGGGCGCAGCGCTTCCAGTGGAACGTCGACCCCGAGGAAGTCCCTGGCCTGGGGGAGGCTCTCCAGGGCTTCCCCCCGGTGCCGTCGCGATGGGTCGACCCCGCCTCGGCCCCGGCCTGGCTCGTCCCCGACGGATTCGGCACAGTCGGTTCGATAGTCGTCACGCCGCTGCCCGGGCACGGCGTGCCCGCCGGAGCCCTGATCCTGCTGCGACGCAGCGGGGAGACCGCGTTCAGTGAGGCGGAGGAGGTCTTCGCCCGTCTGTTCGCCGCCCGCGCCGGCGCCGCGATGTCCGCGGCACGCCTCTACGCCGAGCAGTCCTCCCTCTCCCGGACCCTGATGCAGGACCTGCTCCCGCCGGTCCTGCACCAGATCTCGGGAGTGGACTTCGCGGGCGGCTACCGGCCATCGAAGGACCACGAGCGCATCGGTGGCGACTTCTACGACGTCCATCCCGCCGCCACCGACGGCGAGGCGTCCTTCGCGGTCCTGGGCGATGTCTGCGGCAAGGGCCTCGAAGCCGCCGTCCTGACCGGAAAGATCCGCAACACGCTTCAGGCTCTGCTGCCCATGGCCGATGACCACCAGCGCGTGATCGACCTGCTCAACGGCGCGCTCATCAACTCCCGCCACACCCGATTCGCCACCCTCGTCATGGCCTCCGCTGTACGCAAGGCTGGCTCCGTGCGCCTTCAGGTGACCAGCGCCGGACATCCACCGGCCCTGATCGTGCGAAGCGACGGCACCGTGGAGGAAGGCAGCTCCCGCGGCACTCTCGTCGGGGTCTTCCCCACGGCCCGCGCGACGACCGCTCAGGAGACGCTGGCTCCCGGTGAGTTCTGCGTGCTGTTCACCGACGGCATCACCGAGGCCAAGGGCGGCCCCTTCGGCGACGAGATGTTCGGCGAGGACCGGCTGAAGGACGCGCTGGCCCGGTGCGCGGGGATGCCCGCGGAGGCGATCGTGGAACACGTGCAGATGCTCGCATCCCAGTGGGTGGGATCCGCGACGCACGACGACATGGCCGTCATGGTCATCGCCGCTCCGCGTTCCCACCACCTCAGCGCGGTGGACGGCCATACTCGGGGCAGGTTCACCGCATGACCCCTACCGTCACCGTCTCCCTGGAGCACCGGATCGACCAGCTGTGGGAGGCGGTCTCGCTCGGCGACGAGCAGGCCGCCACTCGTGCGGTCTTCGGCGCGCTGGAAGACGGTACGCCGGCGGAAAACGTGCTCCAGGACGTGATCGCGCCCGTTCAGCGCAAGGTCGGCGAAGAGTGGGCCGCCAACCGCCTCACCGTCGCAAGGGAACACGCTGCCACCGCGATCAGCGACAGGGTCGTCGCCGCACTCTCCTCTCACCACGCCGCCCACGCCGCAGGCGGCCGGGGCAGGGTGATCGTGGCCTGTGTGGACGGGGAATGGCACGGCCTGCCCGCCCGCCTCCTGGCCGAAGTCCTCAAATTGCGCGGCTGGACGGCCGACTACCTCGGTGCTCAGGTCCCCACCGACCACCTGATCACGCACATCCACCAGACCGGGCCCGAAATGGTGGCGCTCTCCGGCTCGATCGCCACCCGCCTGCCGACCGCACACGCCACGATCACCGCGGTCCAGGCCACCGGCACCCCCGTCCTGGTCGGCGGGGCCGCCTTCGGTCAGCACGGCCAGTACGCGCGCCTCCTCGGCGCCGACGCCTGGGCCCCGGACGCGAGGACCGCTGCGGACCGGCTCGACCAGGGACCGCTGCCCTGCCCCGCACCGGCGCACCAGCCCATCGACGACCTGCCGCACCTGGCCGACCAGGAATACACCATGGTCGCCCGCACCCACACCCGCCTGGTGCGCGAGGTCATGGGCGCACTGGAAGAACGCTTCCCCGCCATGCGCGACTACACCACCCGGCAACGCCAGCACACGGCCGAGGACATTGCGCACATCGTGGACTTCCTGGCCGCCGCCCTCTACACCGGCGACCCGCAACTCTTCACCGACTTCCTCACCTGGACGGCCGGAATCCTCAACGCCCGCAGCGTCCCCGCCCGTTCCCTCACTATGGCCCTGGACATCCTGAGCGAGCAGCTCAAGGACTTCCCCCGGGCCGCTCTCATGCTCACCCAGGCCACCGACTGCCTCACCGGGACAAGGTCCGTGATCGCCTCCGACTCCAGGAACACCGCATGACACCTCCCTTTGGACTCGACCCCACCCATTTCCGCCTGACCGCCGCACCCGGCCCGGACGAGGACGTCCTGATCATGAAGGTGCACGGGTTCCTCGACTACGGATACGCCGACTGCTTCCTGGCTGCCGCGACCGAGCACCTCGAAGGCACGCCAGGCCTGCGCGCCCTGCACCTGGACTGCAGCGACCTGGACGGCCTCGACTCCATGGGCCTGGCCATGCTGCTGATGCTCCACCGCCGCACCACCGCCGCGCACGTCACCCTCTACCTGGACGCCCGGCCCCCGTCCCTCGACCGGATGCTGGACATCACCGGCACCCTGGACCACCTCGCCCCCCAGCACGCTGCCACGACGAGCGGTCACGCCGAGCCCCACCGCATGGCATATCGTCATACGTCAGAAGACGACACACCCCTCGACCGCGCCGGCCAAGGGCACCGGTCCTCCGGATCGGACTCCAGCGGCTGACGTCCCAACCCTGCGTGTGCCAGCGGCATCAGGGACCAGGCACCTCGGATGGGAACCCGCATGACCGAGCGCACCCGCCCCACCCTCGATCCCCTTCGTACCGCGGCCCGCCAGGCCGGCAGCATTGCCGAACTCCTCGACGTCATGTGGGAACAGGACCGCGACGCCCCACCCCCCTACATCCCCGTCTCCCAGCTCCGCGTGATGTACATCGTCGACCGCGAGAACGGGCTGCGCATGCGGGCCCTCAACCGGCTCCTGGGCGCTGCGCCGCCCTCGGTCAGCCGCCTGGTCGACCGCCTCCAGGCCCTCGGCTTCGTCGAACGCCGGCCCTGCCCGGACAGCCGCCGCGAAATCACGCTCTCCCTGACCGAGACAGGCCGCAAGCACCTGGCCCGAATCCGTGAACGGCGCGACCAACTCCTCGTCCAAGCCCTCGCCGGTATGCCGAGCCAGCAGCGCACCGCACTGACCGAAGCCCTCGCCGGATTGCAGCAGGCCCTGGTCGACCAGCCCATGCTCCGCCTTGCTCCAGAAGACGCCCCACCCGTCTCCCTGGCGCGAGACACAGCCCGATCCGCCTGACATTCGTACACGCCATTACAGCAGACCAGTTGTGGCCAAACGCTGGCAGGCCGAGCCGTATCGCCCCACGTTCGCGGCGAGTTCGGCCGACGTGGAACACCCAGCGGTGCTCTCCAGACATACGCTGTGCTGTCTCACCTCGTGTCGCGGCTGGGGGAGCGAAGTGGCGTACGAACGGCGGCTGTTCCAGGGCAGTGATGGCGAGCGCCCGCAGCCGACCGGCCCGGTGGGACGACCTGGAGGCGCGTGAACGCGCGCTCCGGCTGCGCAAGCGGCAGGCCCGCGGGCGCAGCCGGCGTCGAGTACACCCTGGCCGGGATGGACCTGCTGCTGCACCGCATCGGCTGGAGCCTGCAGGTGCCCTCCCGCAAGGCCACCAAGCGGGACGGGGCGAAGATCGCCGCTTTGAGGGACGAGCAGTGGCCCGTCATAAAGAGGCGACAGCGGACCTGTGCGCCTGGCTCTGCTTCGAGGAGGAAGCCGGCCAGGGGCTGAGGCCGCCCAAAGGCCGAACCTGGGGCCGACCAGGCCACACCTCCGTTGCGAGTCATCGCCGCGTGCACCCAAGGCGTCTCGATGGCGGCCCTGATCTGCACTAGGCCGGGCCGCCGGTCCCGGCTGAATCTACCGCGTCCACCTCGACCGCGGTCCTGCGAAGGGGCGGCTCAAGGGCTTCACCGAGACGGACTACGCCCGCCTGCTGGATGCCGCACACCAACAGCTCGGCGGCCCCGTCGTCCTGGTCCGGGACAACTCGAACACGTACGTCAGCCGTTGCGGGAACGGTGCTTTCGAGACGTAGTCCGCCCAGGTCTGGCGCCGCGTCCTCGACCGTGACCATGAACAGCACCGGGATGACCGCGTGTATCGCCAAGCCCAGCGGGTCCGGCCAGGCCGCCGCGCGGTTGAAGGCGACCGTCGCTGCGGTCAGCAGCCAAGCTCTCTGGCGCGGCATCGAGAACGGGATGCGGATCCAAGTCAGCAGCAGGTCCATGGCGAGCACTACGCCGATACCCGCGTCGATGCCGATCGGGACGACGTAACCGAAGTTCTTGAAGACTTGGGACGCCGTCAGTGCCTTCGGCTCCGCCCGTGGCGGAACTGTATCGGCAGGCCACGCGACACGACTCGCTCCCTCTCTGGGCTGCGGCATTCTAACGCGTGGGTGTGGTGACCGATGCGCCGTGGGAGAGGGGTCTTCCTCTCGGGTTCGTCGCAGGAGTAAGAAGGCGGGGCCCGCGGTGACCTGTCAGACGAGGAGGTCCTTGTAGTAGAAGCTGGCCTTCTTGTCGGTCTGGGTCAGGGACTCCTCTGAGCCGAAGCCGAGGTGAAGGCGGCAGACCGTGGGTGCGGCGGTGTCGGGGATCTGGATGGCGAGGCCTTCGGGCTCGCGGTAGAAGAGGCTCTGGCCCGCGTTGCTCAGACGTCGTTCGAAGACGATGCCGGTGTTCCAGTCGATCGAGGTGACGTAGGTGTTGCTGGTGCTGGTCTGGTTGCCGCTGCTGTCGTACGTGTAGGCGGTGCCGTCGATGGTGTACAGGTACTGGCCCATGGACGCGTAGCCCTGGAACGTCGGCCCGGTGAGAACGGCGGGCTGGGCGATGGTGGCCAGCGGGGTGAAGGTGCCGGCCTTGAACGTCGCCAGGTCGTAGAGACTGAACTTCCAGGTGGTGCCGTTGATGCGGTAGCGGTGCGCGATGCGGCTGGTGACGGGGTCGATCGTGACCGTGTTGTGGTCCGAACCGGCCACCGGGGTGTAGCGGGTGACCTGGGACGAATCCGGCTGGAGGACGGCGCCGTTGGCGAACTTGAAACGGGCGATCTTGGTGCCGTACCCGTTGTTCTCGCTGTCGGGCACCGAGTCGCTCTCGGTCCACAGATAGGCGCCGTTGCCGGAGGGCTCCACGCCGATGGACACGCCGTGCCCGAAGCCCTTGAGGTACATACGGCCGATGACGTAGCCCTGCCAGTCCAGGCGGGTGACGCACAGGTCACCGTTCTTGGCCCGGTCGGTCCCTGAAACGCCCGCGGCCTCTCCGGGGAGCACGCGCCCTCCCTGGACCAGCTGGACCGTGTACAGGTGCTTGTTGGTGTTGTCGAACGCGAAGGACTGCAGGACCCGGGTCTCGTTGAGCAGGATCTCGCGGAACCATTCGTCGGAGCCGTCGGTGAGGTCGAAGCGCTTGGAAGTGGTCACGGCCGCGGAAGCGGTACCGGCCTGGGTGAGTACGACCGAACCCACGAGAGCTGTCGCCGTGATTCCCCCGGCCCGCTTGAGCAACTGCCGTCGGCTCAGGCCGGTTGTCTCGCGCTTCATGTCTCTTCACGGACCTTTCATCGCGCCTGGCACGGGGAGTTGATAGGCGGGCAAGCTGTGTGTGGGGCAGGATTGAACCACTTAACCCACCGTCAGGCCAACTCGTTTGCCCTGCTCACAGGCCTGATCCCGACCGCGCAAGGAAACGTGACGCTTGTCACTCATGTAAAGAAGGCGTGAGGAACTGGTTTTTGTCGATCAGTCCGATTTGAAGGGCTGTCAGATAGCGAACTCCGCCCCTTAACGTGCTTCTTTGGCCTGGCTTTCGCCGGCTGTCGCTCGGACGACAGCTCGACGCCATGGCCCGTTTTCTTTGCACATGTGCCGGGACATGATCCCGGCCGTCATTGGGTGGGGATGGACTTCGTGCGACTCGCGCACAGACAAGGGAAGAGCGCCCCCTGGGCGTTGGCCATGGCGCTGGCGGCGTCACTGTTGGCTGCGCCCGTGGCCCAGGCTGCCGGCGCCGCCACGGCTGCCGGTGCGGGGCGCAAGCCGCCGGTGAACGTGCCGGTGCAGGCAGCGGGCGATGTGCCGCGTGATGACGGTGCGGAGCCCACACAGACCAAACCCGTGCGGCCGGTGTGGCCCAAGGCGGCAACCGCCCGTCTCACCCTGTCCCGCCTGAAGCCGGGCGTGAAGCTGCCGGTGACGCCGACCGGCAGCACGGGCCCGGCCGCGGCCACCGTCCGTGTCGGTCGCGCCCCCGCCAGCGCCCTCGTCCAGCAGCGCTCCTCCCTCCTGACCTCGGCCCCCGAGGCCGTCGACGTCAAGGTGCTGGACCGCACACAGCTCAAGCGGGCAGGCGCCGCCGGCCTGGCCGTCCAGGTCACCCGGCACGACGGACGCGGCACACCCGGTCCGGTCGACGTCACCATCGACTACTCCAAGTTCAAGTACGCCTACGGCGGCAACTACGCCTCCCGTCTGCGGCTGGTCGCTATGCCCGCCTGCGCCCTGACGACGCCGGCGGCGAAGGGCTGCTCGTCCGCCAAGCCCCGGTCCGTCCCGATCGCCAACAACGTGGCCGCGGGCACGATCACCGCGACGGTGCAGGCGGACGGCGACCCGAAGGCCGGAGTCTCGGCCGTCCAGCCCAACCAGCAGGGGCTGACCTCGTTCCAGTCGGCCATGACGGCCACGGCGAGTTCCGCGACGGTCTACGCCGTGACCTCCACCTCGTCGTCGGACGCCGGCGACTACCGTGCTTCTTCCCTCAAGCCGTCGGGGTCGTGGAACGTCGCTCAGGGCTCCGGCGCCTTCACCTACAACCTGCCCATGCAGGCGCCCAGCCCGCCGGCGGGCAATGCGCCGTCGCTGGCGCTGTCGTACAACTCGCAGTCCGTGGACGCGATGACCTCCGCCCAGAACACCCAGGCCAACTCGGCCGGACTCGGCTGGGACTTGAGCGGCATCGGGTTCATCGAGCGCAAGTACCGCAGTTGTCAGAGTGACGGTACGGGGACGGGCTGGGTCGGTGACCTGTGCTGGGCATCGCCGAACTACAGCAAGGAACACGACGGCGCCGTCTATGTCATCAATTTCAACGGTGTGACGTCGAACCTGGTGCAGGACAACGACGGCACGGGTTGGTATCACGTGCAGGACGATCCGGGCTGGCGGGTGCAGCACCTGACCGGCGGCCACGGAGCGGACGACGAGTACTGGGTGGTCTCCACCCAGGACGGAGCGCGCTACTACTTCGGCTGGGGCCGTTCCGAGCGTACGGATCCGGATGCGAACTGGGACAAGTACACGCACTCGGTGCTGACCGTCCCGGTGTTCGGCAACGACCCGGGCGAGCCCGGCTACGACAACGGCGTCGGTGTCAGCACCCAGGCCTACCGCTGGGGCCTGGACCGCGTGGTCGATGCCAATGAGGTGGAGAGCTCCTACTTCTACGAGAAGGAGCAGAACCACTACCGCTCGGTCCTGCTCGGCGACCAGGCCCGCGTCTACGACTCCGCCGCCTACCCGGTGCGGATCGAGTACGGCTGGGCCTCCCAGATCCCCGGCGCACAGCTGCCCGCCAAGGTCGACCTGAACTATGTCGGGCGTTGCGTGGAGCGGATGTCCGAAATGGATCCGCTGAAGAACGAAAAGACCATGAAGGACTGCCCGGGGATCTCTGACCACCCGGACTCCTACCCGGACGTGCCAACCGACCTGATGTGTGACGGCACGGCCGCTGACAACGGCTGCAAGACGATCACCGGCGAGACGTACTCGCCGACGTTCTTCGAGACGCAGATGCTGTGGGACGTCAAGACCTTCGTCCGGGACAACGACGGCTCGGCGTGGGACCCGGCGATGCAGTACCAGATGAAGTACGGGCTGCCCAACCCTGCGGGCGTGGTCGACAACACGCTGTGGCTGGACTACGTCCAGCGCCGCGGTTACGGCGACGGTGATGACATCACGCTGCCCACCATCAACTTCAACGGTGAGTACCGGGACAACCAGCTCGGCGGAGGTGTCCTGAATTTCCGTCGGGTCACCCAGATCCACGGTGACCTCGGCGCCTTCACCAACGTCACCTACCGCGACTACGCGTCCCAGGACGCCTGCGACATCAACAACCCGCCCAGCGAGTCCGACAACACCCAGGCCTGCTTCAAGCAGAAGTGGGTGCCCGAAGGCTCCACCACGGAGAAGACGGGCTGGTTCAAGAAGTACGTGGTGAGCCAGGTCAGCGTCGACCCCGGCCCCGGCGCGGGCGCGAACAATGACGGCGACCCGGTGATGACCACCACCTACGACTACGTGGGCAAGCCGGCCTGGGCGTTCCCCAACGACCCGCTCACCAAGGACGCCGACGAGTCCTGGACCGAATGGCGCGGCTACCAGCAGGTCGAGGTCCACACCGGAACCAAGTCGAACGCGGCCTCCACGTACTACTGGCTGTACCGCGGCATGGATGGCGACCGCACCGACAAGAACGACCCTTCGAAGACCCGCTCCGTGACCGTCGACGACGGTGACAGCACCACCGCGGCCGTCACCGACTCCGCATGGCTCAACGGCAGGGTCCTCGAATCCAGCGACCGTGACGGCGCGGGCCAGTCACACAAGCGGGTCTGGCACGAGTACTGGGTCTACGACACCGCCCAGTACGCGGGGTTGCCCGACGCCCGCTTCGTGCGCGACTCCAAGACGACCACGCAGGAGCTGACCTCCAGCGGCTGGCGCGAACACACCGTCAAGGCCGAGTACGACGAAACCGAGCCGGCCAGCACCAAGTACGGCCTGCCGATGCGCACCAACGACTGGGGCCTGTCCGACACCGACGACAACCGGTGCACCACCTACGGCCGGGCGTACAACACGGACTACTTCCCCGACTCGCAGGTACAGCGCTGGATGGTGCTGCCCGACGAGACGAGGCACTACGCGGCCGACTGCGCGGCTCGCGCCGCGACGAACCAGGACTCCTACAGCTTCACCCTCTACGACAACGCCACGTCGGTCGACACCAACAAGCCCACCGACGGCCACGCGACCACGATACGAGCCTTCACCGACGCCGACCACGCACGCACGATCAGCGCGAAGTTCGACCAGGCCGGCCGCACGATCTCCGCGACCGACGGCAACGGCAACACCACCACCACGGTCTACCAGCCGACCACGTCATGGCCGATCAACGGCGTCAAGGTCACCTCACCCGACCCGGATGCCAATGGACCGGCCACGCCTCAGTCCACCACCACCTGGTACTCACGTCTGTGGGGATCGGCCTACCGGGTCCAGGACGCCAACAACCAGACGACGCGCATCGTGCTGGACGCCGTGGGCCGCACGTCCGAGGTCTTCAAGCCGTCACAGATCGCGGCGTACCCCGACGGCACTCCCTCGCTCAAGTACCACTACATCATCACTGCCGCCGCCAACAGCGACGGCGTCCCCGACCTCGTCTCCACCGTCCCTCCGACGGTCACCACGGAGACGTTGCAGTCAGCGGGAACGGTTCTGACGGGATACGAGTATCTGGACGGCCTCGGCCGGAGCCGCGAGAGCCAGGTCCCTGCGGCCACCGGTACAGGCCGGGCCGTGGTCTCCACCCGATACGACACATCCGGCAACGTCACCGGCTCCAGCTCCAGCTTCTACAACTCGGAAAAAGCCGGCACCGGCATGGTCCTGCCGACCGTGGACAGCCTCCCCTCCTACAGTGACCTGGCCATCGACTACGCGGGCCGCACCACCGAGTCCCGGATCCTGGCGAAGGGCGAGCCACAGGCCCAAGAGCAGACGATCACCAACTACCACGGCGACTACACCACCACCATGCCCGCGGTCGGTGAGCGCACGAACACCTACACCGACGTCTTCGGGCAGGTCAGCAAGGTCGTCGAGTTCGGACCGTCGACCTACACGACGTCCTACGAGTACACCCGGAGCGGACAGCTCTCGAAGCTGACGGACGCGAAGGGCAACATCAGCACCTACACGTACAACTGGCTCGGCGAGCGTACCGGCGGCAGGGACCCCGACGCCGACCCGAGCCAACCGAACGGCAGTGGCGCCACCACCTACGACGACAACGGCAACATCGCCTCCACCAAGGACGCCAACGGCAGCGTCCTGACCTACACCTACGACCACCTCAACCGGCCGCTGACCGTCCAGAGCGGGTCGACCGTGCTGGCCGGCCACACGTACGACACCGCACAGGGCGGCATCGGGCAGCCGGCCACATCGACCTCGTATGTGGGCAGCTACGCGTACACCAGCTCGGTCAACAAGTACGACGCTGACGGCAACCCCACCGAGTCCCAGGTCTCCGTTCCCGCCGACGGCAGCGGGCTCGAAGGGACGTACAAAACATCGGCCACCTTCAACGCGATCGGCGGCCAGACCAGCCTCACCTACCCGGCCGCCGGCGGCCTGCCGCAGGAGACGGTGACCACCGCCTACGACTCCTTCGGCAACCCGGAGAGCCTTACGAGCGACCTGAACAACACCGTGTACGTCGACTCCACCGGATTCGATGAGCTCGGACGCCTGATCAACCGCACCTACGGCACCACGGCCACAACCGGCACCACCGCCCGCCGTTCCTACGCCTACGACGACACCAACGGCACCGGCTGGCTGAAGAACATCACCACCACCACCAGCACCAGCACGAACCCCGTCCAGAACGACGACTACCTCCGGGACAACGCCGGCCAGACGACCGACCTGGCCGACCGCGTCACGGGGCAGCGCGAGTGCTTCACCTACGACGAGCTCAACCGGATCTCGCGCGCCTGGACGTCCGCGTCATCGGCCGGATGCGTCGGACCCTTCGCACCCGACCTCGCGAACGGCAAGGACGCCTACCAGCTGGACTACTCCTACGACGGCATCGGCAACCTGCAGAAGGTCATCAACACCACGGCCTCAGGCAGCAGCATCCGCGACTACGTCTACCCCGGCTACTCCGCGGACCAGTCGACCTACACCCCCGGCGCCGCCCAGCCGCACGCCGTCACCAAGGTGCTGACCCCCGCAGGAACCGACAGCTACAACTACGACACGGCCGGAAGGATGATGAACCGCACCGTGGCCGGTGCGACCACCAACTTCACCTGGAACGCCCTCGACCAGATCGTCGGGACCACCGGTGCGACGACCACCAGCTACGTCTACGACGCCGCAGGCACGCTCCTCATTCGCAAGGGGACCAAGGAGAACGTCCTTTACCTCGGCGGCGAGGAGATACACAAGAACAAGAGCGGCTCGGACGGCCCCAAGGCAACCCGCTACTACGGGGACACCGCGATGCGGGTCGCCACCGGATCCAACGCCAGCACGCTCACCTGGCTGACATCCAACGACCAGGCTTCCACCCAGCTCACCATCGACGCAGCCACGGGCACCGCTGCCCGGCGCCGCTACCTGCCCTTCGGCGAGCAGCGCGCCACGGACCTTCCTGCGAGCACGGACCGAGGCTTCCTCGGCAAGTCCGAGGACGACGACACCGGACTGTCCGTTCTCGGCGCCCGCATGTACGACCCGAAACTCGGCAGATTCCTCAGCCCCGACCCCGTCAGCACGCCCTACGCCCCGCAGAACCTCAACGCCTACTCGTACGCCTCGAACAATCCCATCGCCTCCAGCGACCCCTCCGGGCTGTGCCAGCGAGACATCTGCGGCGACGGCTACCCGGTCGCCGGCGACGGAGCGCATGCCGGCTACACGGGCCAGCATCCCGGAGAGCTGCCCTGCACGAGCTGCAACAGCGGCAACGGAGGCGGCAACCCGAACAACGTGGTCGCGGATCCCACCGACATATTCGTGGGCATTTCCGTCCCCCTGAACTGGAAGGGCCGAGACGAGTTCATTCGCCAGTTCTACGACCGTCTGAATGGTGCCACTGGCGGCGGGAGGGTGTACGACTACCTCACCGACGGCTCGGAGGCGGGAAAGCAGCAGCTGGGGTACTGGGCCCTGGACGTCTGCTACGCGATGAGGTCCTGCACCGGAAAAATGATGCAGGACTACCGCGACATGCAGATGGGATTCGGCGAGAGAATCGAAGCCTTGGGCAACGACGGCAGCACTGCCGGACGATTGTCCGAAGCGGGTATGGGGGGTTCCGTCGGCAAGGGGGCGGCAGGCGAAGCGCTTTCCAGCGGATGCAGCTTCACTCCGGATACACAGGTCCTCCTGAAGGATGGGAAGACCAAGGAAATCGACGATGTCGATCCCGGAGACCAGGTCGAGGCGGCGGATCCGAAAACAGGGAAGCACAAGGGCCCGAGAGAAGTCACTGCCACCCACATCAACCACGACGCGGACCTCATCGATCTCACGGTCCGCGACAAGAACGGTAACCTCAGCACCCTCCACACGACATCACGCCACCCGTTCTGGGACGACAGCGAGCACGCCTGGATTCCTGCGGGAGACCTGACTGTCGACCACCGGCTCAAGACGCCGACCAACGGACATCTGACGATCGCCCAGGTCGAAGTGGTGCCGGGCGCGGCAGACATGTACAACCTGACCGTCGATGGCCTGCATACGTACTATGTGCTGGCGGGCGAGACGCCGGTACTCGTTCACAACAGGCGCTGCGAAGGGCCGATTCTAACCAGGGCTCAGTCCGACCAGGTTCTTGATCGCCTTGGTTACACGCAGAGAAAGGAAAAGTCGGCAGGTCGAGGGGCGGCGAAGATTTGGGAAAATAGGAAGGCTCCGGCGTCCGAGAGGTTTGTGACTCAAGATATGACTGGACACGGGGGTGGCCTTTTCAAGGCTGGTCCCACTATTGAGTCGCTCCAGACCCCCAAGAGTACGCTCCGGAGCGGTTCCTACGACCTAGACAAAAACGGTGGACTGGAGTGGATTCGTCCATGACCCTTTGTTTCCTCGTCTCCAAATATGACGAGTCCAGGCGTAGTGGTCGAATTGCCGACTGGAGTTCCTTTGAAGATGTCGGCAAGTCTTTCAATGGCGAAGTGCTGACCTCTGCCGAGTATCGACGAGTGGAGGATTTGTACGTCTCAGCCGTGGAGTCCCTGGCCGACGCGATGCAGGTGGATGGATTCAAGTTGAGAAACCTAGTTCTCAACGAGCCTCCGCCGCCTTGGCTTGGTGCCGCTTACGAAGGTCGCGCTGTTGAGCGGCACACTGCCCTCGGACTGCTTAGGCGGATGCTCAGGCATGGTTTGATTTCTTGCACTTTGGAAAGCGGAGATGTCCTTCGAGTGTCGGTCGAGACTGACTTCTACATCTCGGTAGAGATCCAACCGGATGCGGTGCACTGTATGGAGAGGGTGAAACGTCTAGGGCTGCATTCGGTTTCTGTGGCTTGCGACGAAGAAGTGTGCGACGCAACAACGATGGTCTCCCGTCAAGTAGACGGAGAATTTTGGGAGGAGGTGGCGCATAGAATGCGAGGCGCAACTGCAATCCTCGAGCGTTGGGCGGAAGGGCGCTATGGCTACCGCTGGCATCCAATTTTTGATGGGGATTTCTCGGCGATTGCCAAGTCTGTTCGACCGAACTCCACGGTTACGGCATATCTTGACATGAATCTTCAGTGGGTGTCTCGGCGAAATCTCGTGCCTGCAATTACTTCGGCTGCAATGACCGAAGCGTTGCCGGTTGTGATTTTCTCGCGGCCGACTGGTGGAGTCGCGCCTGAAATTCTGGTGTTTAAGGAAGGAGACGATCTGCCAACCGAGGCAGAGGTGCCTCCCGGCGATGATTTCGGATTCTTCCTTTGGCCCGATGATTCGACCTCTATTCAGGCGGTAGTACGGGGTGATGAATGTAAATTCCTCCAGTAATCCAACTCGCCCACGTGCTGTGTGCTAGCGGGCGAGGTGCCGGTGCTCGCTTATAACGTCAACTGTGACGTTGTTGGCCAAGGGGTTTGCGGACAACCGAGAGAATCGGCGAAACTCTTGAAGGGTCGTCCGGGACGAGACAGTCCCGTTGGTTGTTCTGTGAGACATCGAAATACCTTCGGCGCCACCGCTGGAACGAAGTTCGCACGGCTGGGGTGACCGATTAGTCGGCGCCGACAGCGATCTCCTTTGAGATGAGTCGACCGGCCTGAAGAGCCCCACCGATTTGTGTTTCTTCGGTGGGGCTCTTCAATGGTTGACGGCGGGTGCTCCACCGCTCCGTGGTGACCGCTTCGGGAACGGGGTCAGGCGGCCGTCGGTTCCCGGGGTGGCTTCATGGCAGGTGAAGGGCTGCTGCGGCCGCACCAGCGTCAGGGTCACTCGGGGGACGGCTGGTGTCCGCGGGGCGAGGAAGCCTGCCACGGTGCTCGGGGGTCCCCGCGAGCCGACGCACTCACTTGCCACTGAAGTACGCCGCCATGTCCGACGCGCAGTCTCCGCCGGCCCCCTCCTTGCCGCCACCCTGTCCCTGCTTCCGCCCCCGAAGCCGGGCGGCCAGGCTCACCACGCCCCGCCCTGCGACGCCCGCGCCGGGTCTGCCGAACGAGCCGTGTGAAGGGAGCGGCCGGTGGCGGCGTCCTCCTCCGCTCAGCGGGCGATCGAGACGGCGAAGGGCGCGAAGCCGCCGGACCGGATCACATGAGGCACGAACAGGACCGCGGCCTCGGTGGCCCGCGCGGTCTCGATCCCGCCGAGGTCCGTGATCCATTCCCGCTGCCAGCCGAGATCCTCCAGAAGCCCACGAACGACCCGCTTGGCCTCCGGGTCCTCACCCGAGAGGAACGCGGTGGGGGACTGGGCGAGTACGGCAGGCGCCGTCATCACCGTGTAGAGCATGGTGTTGAGCGTCTTGACGACGCGCGTGGCGGGGAGCGCCTCCTGGAGCTGTTCCCCGAGGCTGGAGCCGGGGTGGAGCAGCCCGGCGGGCAGTCCGTCCTCTCCGTCGACGGTGGCGTTGGAGACGTCCACGAGGATCTTGCCCTCCAACTCCCCCCGTAGAGCGAGGAGTCGTTCCAGGGAGCCGGCGCCCGGCGTGGCGTTGACGACGATCTGTGCTGTCCGGGCGGCGTCGGCGGCAGCGCCCGGCGAGCGGTCCGCCACGCGCACCTCGTGCCCGGCCCGGGCAAGGGCTGCGGACAGGCTGCCGCCGACGCGGCCGTTTCCGAGTACGGCGATCATGGCCATGCTGATCTGGTCCTTCCGGTGCTGTCGTTCTTGAGGGTGCTGTTGTTCTTGGAGGTGCGGCTGCTCTTGGAGGCGGTCAGCGCGAGAGCGTGGCGACCGCGGCGGCGTGCACACCGGGTGCGGCGGCCAGCAGGCTCTCGCTCTGCGGCGTCCAGGGCCGGCCCTCGGCGTCGGAGACACGTCCGCCGGCCTCGGTGACGAGCAGTGCGCCGGGCAGCAGGTCCGCCCGGGCCCCGGCGAACTGCCAGAAGGCGTCGATCCGGCCGGCGGCCACGTTCAGCAGATGCAGGGTCGCGGGCACGGACGTCCGCACCACGAGCGCGTCCAGCAGCATCGCGGTGATCGAGGAGCCGATACGGCGCACGATCGCTACGTCCTCGTCCGGCCGGGCCTGGCTCGTGGCCACGAGGCTCAGTCCGAGGTCCGTGGTCTCCGAGACGCGCAGCGGCCGTCCGTCGAGGTGGGCGCCGCCGCCCGCGAGCGCGGTGTAGGTCTCGCCGGTCAGCGGCAGATGGACCGCGGTGAGCACCGGCCGGTTGTCGCGCACGAGCGTGGCGGTCACCGCCCAATCCGGCAGCCCGTGCAGGTGGTTGACGTTGCCTTCAGCCGGATCCACGACCCACCACTCGCCGGCCGGCAGTGCCCCGCCGTCGAGCTCTTCCTCCACCCAGCCGGCCTCCGGGCGCAGCAGCGTGAGGCGTGGGCGCAGGACTTCGAGGGCCGCGTCGTCGTTGGCGGCGAGCGCGCCCATCAGCTCCTCGCGCGTCCGGTGGCGGACCACACCGCCGAACCGCTCCCGCAGCACCGAGCCCGCCGCACCCACGGCGATCGCGGTCTGCGCGAGGAGTTCGGCGTCGGACACGGAACCGGTGGCCGCGGCGCTTGCGGTGCTCTGGATCGATGCGGACATGGCGGTACTCCCAATTCTCAGCAGGGGATGAGGCCGAGGGCGCGAATGGCGTTGATCTCTGCGTCCCACACCTCGAAGGTATGAGCAGTGGGCATTAACCTCAAGTGCATGTAAAGCACGGCTAGAGTGACTCCCATGCAACTGGATTTGAACCTGCTCGCCGCACTCGACGCGCTCCTGGAGGAAGGCAGCGTGACCGGCGCGGCCGACCGCCTGCACGTGACCGCCCCGGCGATGAGCCGAAGCCTCGGCCGGATCCGGAGAACGACGGGCGATCAGATCCTGGTGCGCACCGGGCGAACCATGACCCCGACGCCGTACGCGATCGCCGTCCGGGAACAGGTCCACGACCTGCTCCAGCAGGTCCAGAGCGTGCTGGCCCCGAGCCGCGAACTCGATCTCGCGACCCTGGAACGCACCTTCACCCTCCGCTGGCACGACTCCCTCGTCGCCCTCGGCGGCCCCGCGCTCCTCGCGGACGTACGCAGGCAGGCACCAGGCGTACGGTTGCGCTTCATCGCGGAATCGAGCATCGACACCCCCGAACTGCGGCGCGGCGAAGTCGACCTCGAGGCGAACGCGAACCGCCCCACCCAACCCGAGATCCACGCCGAGCAGGTGGCCGAGACCCGCCAGGTCGTCGTCATGCGGCAAGGACACCCGCTCGCCCGTACCGAAACCGTCACCGCCGCGCGCTACGCCGAGGCCGAGCACATCACCATCTCGCGGCGCGGAAGGTTCGACAACGCGCTCGACGAGGCCCTGGCCCGGCTCGGCCTCACCCGACGGGTGGTGGCGACCGCGCCCACCGAACGAGCCGGGTTCGAGTTCGTGCGCGCGTCCGACCTCCTGGTCACGGCCCCCGAATCCACCACACTGTCAGCCGCCGCGGATCTCGGTCTGACCCTGCTACCCCTGCCGTTCGAACTGCCCCCGGCCCCGGTGTACCTGTCGTGGCACCAGCGCTACGACACCGACCCCGCACACGTCTGGCTACGCGACCTGGCACGGACCGCCCTGGCCGGCCCGAGCAGCGGCCGGAACCGGACGACGCACTGACCGCACGGCACCAGGAGCTGTTGCTGTTGCTGGTTGACGCGGGTCGGGATGGCTACACCCACTTCACCACCCACCCCGGCCGTTCACCGCAGCGCCCCCACCCTCCGCCCGGGGCCCCGAAACCGCGGCCGTAAGCGAAGGGCGGGGGCGCTGTGCTGTCGCCTCAGAGGGACTTCGCGGCCTCACGGATGACGTCGAGGACGAACTCGGGCTGCGACAGCATGGGTACGTGGCTGCTGTCGACGGGACGGGCGTGCGCGCCCATGCGGTCGACGGCGGCCCGCTGCAGCTCCGGGTTCACGGTCTCGTCTTGGTTGCCGATGACGTACCAGCTGGGCTTCGTGCGCCAGGCGGTGCCGGGCATCTGCTGCTCGAAGATGTCGGCGATCGGCACGGCCCCCGTCGCCAGTACGAGCTTCTGCTCGGCCTCGGGCAGGTCGCCGCAGAAGTGGCTGATGCCCGACTCCTTGAGGTACACGCGGTTGTCGGCAACCTCGATGTGCCCGAACACCGGCGTCTTGTCGAACTTGTCCTGCTGTTGCTGCGAGGTCTCGGTCTCGTCCGGGGCGAGGGCGCAGAGGTAGACCAGAGCTCCGACGCGGTCGTGCGTGCCGGCCTTGGTGATGAGAGTGCCGCCGTACGAGTGGCCCACCAGCACGACAGGGCCGGGCACGTGGTTGATGCCGCGGGTGACGCACGCGACGTCGCCCTCGAGCGAGTCCAGGCCGTGCTGCGACGCCCAGACGGTGTGGCCTTCGGCCTGGAGCGTGGGAATGAGCTTGCTGAAGCACGAGCCGTCGGCCCACAGGCCGTGCGCGAAAACGATGCTGGGTTTGTCCGCCATGATTTTCTCCTTCCGGAGCAACCGGTAACCGGAAAATGCGGTGCACTGACTGATTACTGTGATGACCTCACGTTCTTCCGAGCCTGAATCACTCGGTCTTCGGCGGCAGAACCTGTTGTCGTCGATCGAAATGCGCAAGGTCCAAGAACCATCATTACCTCGCTGCCGGGACCGATCTCTCACCTGTTTGCGTGATGGCGCGGAAACGTCGAGGGCCGCACGCGAGTTGCGGAATCGAACGGTTCGGCTGAGCGGGGAGGCGATGCCTTCGGTACTACGCCGCACCGGGACCCTGTCTCGGCGGGTTCGGGTGCACCGCAGCCGTCGGCAGAGCCGATGACGGACGCTTCCGCCGCCTCACCGTGCACGTTCCCCGGCCTGCGCGCAGCGTCTGTTCGAGCTGTCAGTTGGCGGGTCTGTTCGCGTGAACCAGCCACCGCCAGCGCCGGCGCTCGGTGACAAGGGTGCCGATGGCGAGCAGGGTGACGGGGAGCGCCGCCCAGACGGGCCAGGCCAGCCACGAGGAGATCACTGCTGCGGCGAGTTGGAGCAGTACGAGCAGGATCGTGGCCCAGCCCGGCACCGCGATGATCACGTTGGCCTTGTCCCCTCGGGTGGAGAAGAGCGTGGGAAGTCCTATCAAGACCACGACGGACGCGGCGGCGAGCAGCCATGAGTAGCCGGCCAGGGCCCAGGGGGTGGCCACCCAGGCGATGAACTCCGTCGCGAAGCGCAGGGCGGACGCGGCGCGGTCATCCGGTCGTCCCGAGATCGTTTCTCCACCAGCAACGTCGGCCACCTGCGGACGATCTCACGGCACCCGCCCGGCCGTCAGGGGGTTGAGGAACATTCATAAGTGCACAGCCCGAGGAAGCCCCCGCTTCGCCACCCGCGCCGACCACGTACCGATGGCTGGGTGCCGGCCTTCGAGCGGAACTGGGCTAGGGTCTGTCGCTGCGATCTTGAATATCGAGGGTCGGGGCTGTCGGCCGGCGCCTAGGATCAGCCCGTGATCGCTGACGTGCAGTGTGTCGTGCTGGACTGTTCCGAGCCGACGGAACTCGCCGAGTTCTACCAGGCGTTGCTCGGTGGAGCTGTCAATCAGGAGGATCGGCGATGGGCCCTGGGTGACGGTTGGGCGACCTTGCACACGCCGTCCGGACTCGTCCTGGCCTTCCAGCGGGTAGCTGACTACATGCCGCCGCAGTGGCCCGACCCGACCCGGCCTCAGCAGTTCCATCTTGACTTCGGTGTCGCGGACCTGGACCGGGCCCAGAAGCAGGTGCTGGCCTCGGGGGCGAGGGTGCTGGACGAGGGTTCCGACGAACGGAGCTGGCGCGTCTATGCCGATCCGGCAGGGCATCCGTTCTGCCTTGTGCGGCACTGAGGGCAGGGAACCAGCTGCGGTCGCGCCAGGGCGCGATCATGAGCGGCGCCAGACGAGGAGGGCGGCGGCGGTCACGGTGCCGAGGTAGATATACCCGCGCTTGTCATACCGGGTGGCCACGGCTCTGAACTGTTTGAGCTTTCCGATGGCTCGTTCCACCGTGTTGCGATCTTTGTACCTTGCTTTGTCAAAGCCCGGAGGCCGCCCGCCGCGGGAACCGCGGCGCAGGCGGGTGGCCTTGTGGTCCTTCTTCTCCGGGATCACGTGCCGGATACCGCGCTTGCGGAGGTAGGCGCGGATCTTCGGTTGCTGCATGCCTTGTCGGCGCCCACGCTGTCCGGGGTGCGGCGGGGGCGGCCGAGCCCCGCGCGGGGAACGCGGATTTTATCCATGACCGGCTCGAACTGGGTGCAGTCCGCCCGTTGCCCGGGTGTGATGAGCAGGGACAAGGGGCGGCAGCGGCCCTCCACAGCGACGTGAACCTTGGTGGTCAGTCCGCCGCGGGAGCGGCCGAGGGCCTCCCTTGGCGCATCGCCTCCTCCAACAGGAGCCGCAGGTTCACGTACGCGCGCAGGTGAACTGATCTTCGAGGCGCGCCCTTTGAAGAACCGGGTGGCACAGGCGGCGGGTTCGTGGGTGCTTCGGCGGCGTGCTGGTGGACGCGTACGACGGTGGAGTCGGCGTTGATGTTCCAGTCGATATCGCCCTCGGCGTCCGCTTGGACGTGCTGGAGGAGTGTGTCCCAGGTGCCGTCGGCTGACCACAGCATGTGCCGCTTGTGGACGGTTTTCCACGGGCCGAAGCGCTCGGGATGTTCCCGCCACTGCACCCAGGTGCCGAGCCGGTGAATGATTCCGTTGATCACCTGCCGGTGGTCCCGCCACCGGCCGCACCGGTTGTTGCTCACCGGGAGCAGCGGCTCCAGCACTGCCCACTCGGCGTCAGTCAGATCCCCCCTGCTGGGCATGATCAGAACAAGGCGCTACCTGATCGAAGAGACACGGCCTAGTGCCGCATCAGACAGCGTTCGCCCCGTGCGTCGCACCGATGGGGCGGGTGGAGTTGCTTCCGGCCCGTTGTCAGTTGTGGCTCTTCGATGAGGCGTTCACCCGGCCCTGGCCGCCCGGTACCGGCTGGACCGGCGCGGGGGTGCGTTTGGCGACGCGGCTGACGATGGCCGTCTCGACGTGGGTGATGCCCAGGCCGGCCAGGTCGCGGGAGAGGAAGCCGTAGAGGGCTGTCAAGTCCGGGAAGTACGCGGCCGCGTGCAGGTTCGAGGGTCCCGACGTCGCGAACGCGCCGTGCACCGAGGGGTGGTCGGCCAGCGCCTGCCCGGCGGCGGCCAGATGGTCGGGGGCCACGTGCAGCAGGAGCTTGGCCTCGATCGGCAGCCCGAGACGGCGCGGATCGACCAAGACCTGGGTGATCAGGCGGCCCTGGGCGGCCAGTTGGGAGAGGCGGCGGCGCACCGTGCTCTCCGGGTGACCGGTGTGGGCGGCCAGGGCCGCCGCCGTCAGGCGCGCGTCGGGTGTGAGGGCGTCGATGAGGGACTGTTCCAGGGCATCGGTGTCGACGCCGTAGGGGCCCGGGGAACCGGAAGCGGTCGCCTCGGGAGCCGGCTCGGCCGGGGTCAGCGCCGCGCGTTCGGGCGCGGTCAGCACCTGGTGACGCCACTCGGAGGTGAGGCGGAAGACGTGCAGGATCGTGGCGCTCTCCAGGGACGTCACCGCCTGGGTGGAGGGCAGTTGGCGGAAGACCAGCGGGTCGCGTGAACCCGGCTCGGTGCGGGCGACCGCGAAGATCTCGTCACCCGAGGTGGTGACGTCGATGAACGGGATGTCCTCGCGCGCCGCGAGCGCGGCCACGATCGTGTCGAGTTTTCCCCGCAGGACCCGGATGCGTAGGAACAGGGCTCCGGCCGAGCCGCCGTTGCGCGGTCGCGCGACCGGCGAGATCACCACGCGCACGGTGCCGTCGGCGCCGAGCGCGTGCAGCCGCCGGCGCACGGTGGCAGGGCTGAACCCCAGCACGGAGGCCGCCCGCTCCGCGGTGAGACGGCCCTCGCACTGCAACGCGGCCACCAGCCGCTGATCCGTGAGGCTCAGTACAGAATCCGCCGATACACGCGCCATGAACGCAACCTTCGCTCATAACGGCAGGACGCGACACCCGCCCCGGGGACCGCACCCCAAAAATGGAGAGCACCCACCAAGTCGCCGCGACGTAGCGTCACAAATACATCGAGGGAACGGAAGTTCCGGTGACGCCGGACGTCCGCGGAGCCGAGCCGCGGGTCACCCACGGGACGTGTACGGACCTCGTGTTCGACCGCAGCCCGAGCGCCTGGAGGCTTGATCGGCATGGACGAGGATTCGCACCCACACAGGAGTCACGATGAAGATCTCTCGGCTGGCCACAGCAACCGTTGAGGCCGGCGTCGCCGCCGCCATCGCTGTCGTGCCGGCAGCCGCCGCGGTCAACCAGTACCAGGCCCGCATCACGGCGGTCACCCCGGCCAACTTCCACAATGACGGTGTGCCGGCGGTTACCCCGGCGAACTTCCACAGCGACGGTGTGCCGAGGGTCAGCCCGGCGAACTTCCACGCCGACGGTGTGCCGAGGGTCGGCCCGGCGAACTTCCACACCGACGGCACTACGGCCGTCGCCCCGGCCAACTGGACATCGAGCGTCTGAGGCCGCCGCAGAAGACGCTCCGCAGAGCCTTCCTGGCCACCGTCTTGCTCCCCTCGGCAAGGAGGTGTCAGTCCGGCTCCAGACGCGCCGTCGTCGGTGACGAACATCCCCGCGAGCCGACCCCGCCCTCCGTCACCACCGACTACGACACGGACCCGAACGCTTCACGGTCCCGGTCGCGGGGCTCCAGATGCCTGTTCAGGAAAGAGATCTCCGCCGCGACGGCCTGCTCGTGCGACTCGAGGAACGGAGCGTAATGACTGCCCGTCAGGTGAACCACTTCGGACCGAGGAGCGTTCAGGGCGGCCCGGATGGCGGGGCCGGGAAGCACACTCTGGTCCTGGTCGCAGACGACGACCAGCAGGGGGCACCGGATACGGGAGGCCTGGCGGCCCGGCCGGTACGTGCCGATCTGCAGGGCGATCCGTGCGGCGACTGTCTGGTCCCAGTTCGCGTGGCGGCGGTCGGGATCGAGGGCCCGGTCGCCGTCCATGGCGTCGGGCGTGGTGAGCGAGGCGACCGCGCCGCGTGGTCCTGCGGCCGGGACCAACAGCGGCGGCCGGCCGACGAGGCCCCCGAGCACGTCCGCGACGCCCCGGCCGAACAGACGCAGAGCCGCCAGGGGCGTCATGGACCGCAGCGCGTGGGGAGCGACTGCGGGGCCGTCGACCAGCGGGGTCTGCGCGATCGCGCAGACCAGTCGCGGCTGGTCCGCCGCAACACGGAAGATATGGCCGCCTGCGAGCGAGAAGCCCCAGACCGAGACCATGTCCGGGTCGACGTCCGGCAGACCGCTTGCGTACTGGATCGCGGCGTGCCAGTCGGCGACCTGCTCGTCGAAGCGGACGATCTGCCGCGGTGCGCCTCCGCTCTCCCCGAAGCGCCGGTGGTCGAAGGCCAGGACCGCGAAACCGGCGTCGTTGAAGCGCGCGGCGAACAGGTCCGAGGCCGGCTCTTTGGTCACCGAGGTTCCGCCGGCCATGATCACGCAGCCGCCGTTCGACCCCGGATAGTGCCAGGCGGCACACGAGGTGTCACCGCTGGCGAAGCGTACTTTCTCCCGTTGCTTGAAAGCGGGCACTTGAACCTCCGTGGTGAATCGTCGTTCCAGGAGTGCTCTGAAAGCGGCAGGTCTGCGGCGTCGTCGCATCACAGGCCCTTCCCGCGCTGCCGGTGACGGCCTTGCAGAGGCCCGCGGTCAGCCGATCAGGACGGGCGCGGTGGATGCTCTCCATTCTTGGGGTGCGATCCCCGGGACGGGTGTCGCGCCTCGACGGAATGAGCGAAGGTTGCCTTCAGGGCGCGTGTATCGGCGGATTCCGTACTGAGCCTTATGGCCCAGCGGCTGGTAGTCGCGCTGCAGCGCGAGGGCCGTCTCACCGCGGAGCGGGCGGCTCACGTACTCACGTCCTGGGGCTCGGCCCCGCCACCGTGCGCCGCCGGCTGCACGCGCTCGGCGCCGACGGCACCGTGCGTGCGGCGATCTCGCCGGTCGCGCGACCGCGCAACGGCGGCTCGGCCGGGGCCCTGTTCCTGCGCATCCGGGTCCTGCGGCAAAGCAGCCGAGCCCGGCCTGCCGCTCCCCGGTGTCCCGGTCTCGGCCTTGATCTGTAGGCCCGCAACCGGCGACGCTGCCGAAGACCCTGAGGCTGCCGTCGGTGCCTGGTGGTCCGGGAGCCGGCTGGCCCAGGCACGTACGGCGCCGGAGACGGCCGCGGCAGCGATGTGGGGGAGGGCCGGCAGGAGTTGGTGGCGGCGGGTGCGGCGGGTGGGGGGCGAGGTGTTCGGCATGAGGACTCCGTGACCTTGGCCGGCCGCGTGGTGGGCATGCACCGGCTCGGCCCGTCCCGCGCATCACCTCGTCAGCGCCGTGCCGTCGGCCCCGCTCACGGCCTGCGGCGGGCCGGAAGCCGGCTCGCGGTGGGGAAGGGCCGTCAGCGGTGGCCCAGCACGTTGACCACCCGTCCGCTGGGGTCACGTACGAAGAACCGCCGCACTCCCCACTCCTCGTCCTGCAAGGGGTAGACGATCTCCGCGTCGCTCGCCCGCATGGCCGCATAGGCCGCGTCCACGTCGTCCACCTCGACACTCATATCGGGGGCAACGGGAGCGGTCTTGTCGCTGGTCATGACGCTGATCTGTGCAGCGGGGCTGGACGGGGACGCGAGCGTCATGATCCAACCGTGGTTCATGACCTCCTCGAAGCCCAGCAGGCCGTAGAACTCCCGGCTCTCCTGCGCGGCCTCCGACTGGATGTTGGGCACCACACGGCGAACGGCCATCGACCACTCCAAACGAGGACCAAAGTGTCTCTGTCTCCCCAGGAGTACTACGGCACATCCACCACCGCACGCACTTTCGGCGCACGCCGCCCTGGAAGCCGCCGCCGAGACCCGCGCCGCGGCGTGCTCCTGCCCGGCCTGAACGCGACACGGAAGGCCGACGCCGAGCGCGGTCACCCGCCAGTCTCGTTTGCTCGGGCCGTGTCACAAGGAGGTCCAGGCCCCACTTGATCGGCCCGACAAGGCGCTCATGCCCCCGAGGCGTAACGAACTTCGTCCGCGAGAGCGAGGGCAGTACGCGGACAACACGCAGAAGGGGAGCACCGTGCCCAAGATGACCAGCGGCCCGGCCCGGCCGTGGCACCCTGGGCTCACCGTCACCTTCAGAGAAGACAGCGCGTCCCGATGTGGCACTGGACGATCCGCGCTGGGGCAAGTGGCAGGGCGGCCGGGCTCACGAGTTCGACACCGCCTCATTCCGGTTCGAAGCAGAGATGCGGCAGAGGACTACCCTTCGGCTATCTCCATGGATTGGCTATAGTGGGTCTATGGCTACCACGACGATCCAGGTGTCCCGCGAGGTGAGAGATCATCTGGCCGAACTTGCCAAGGAGCGGGGGCTGAGCCTGGGTCAACTGGTCGAGGCCTTGGCGGCTGAGCAGCCCACTGCTGCGCAGCGCGCTGAGCGTCTGGCGGCCGACAGGGATGTCGTACGGCGGCTCGTGGGTATTGAGCTGACCGACGAAGACTTTGAGCAGGCCCCGGACGTTCTGGGCAACATCTACAAGATTGCTGCAGAGAAGGCTCGTTCGGACCGGGACACGGTTGCGTGATCATTCTTGATACGAGTGCCGTCCGGGCTTTGGCGGACGGGCACAAAGCATTGAACCTGCTCGCCGGCAACATGGCCCACAGCCCCCATGAGCAGCTCCGCATCCCTGCCCTGTGCCTCATGCAGGCCGAAGCCGACGAAGAGCATCTGCACCGGCGTGTGCTGGCCTTCTCTTCCGTTCTCGTCGATCCCCTCGACACGCTGGCCGCCACCACCGTGGGAACCATGATCCGTGACGGCTACGGCGGCCCCGACACATGCCACGCGCTGTACTGCGCCCTGCCGCGAGCAGAGTTCACCGGCATGTCGATCCTGCTCACCGAGCACGAGAACCGCTACCCCCCGGGCGTCGTCACCGTCGACATCAATTCACCCGGAATGCTCGGCTTCCACTGAGGCCGAGAATCTGCAACTCCCCGGCCGACCTGCACGACCTCACGAGCTGGCGAGGGAGAGGGAAGACGTCCTCGACCTGGTCGAACTGCTCCTGGAGCGTGGGCTCGCGAAAGAGACTGGCCAGCTCTCTGGCTTGGGAGGCGAGGTTGCCGCGCCGGGCGAGGTAGTCGGCCATGGCGGCACAGACACGATCCAGCAGCGCACTGTCCACCGCCTGGTCCAGGGTGCGGCTCAGTGCGGCGCTGAGGCACATCTGACCCAGGCGACGGCTGATCGCGTCGGCGCCCGCCTGCGTATGGGGTCGTCCGGACGGGTCTGCGAGGATGTCCGGCGGCCGTCCGCACCGGGCCCCTCAGGGCTGTGCGCGGCCGGGAATGCGCAGACGGCGACAGGTGGACGGGGCCCGGCGGGCGGGAGAGCGAAGTGGTGGGGGACGTGCCGCAGTACCCGGAGTACGTTGCCGCGGCGGTGTTCGCCGTGGGCGGCGTCGTCCATGCCGTGCTCGCGCCGCACCGGTTCTCCACCGCTGTCCTGTTCTGCCTCGCGGTGACGTCGGCCGGGCTCGGGGTGGCCGCCCGCGGTGCGCAGACTCACTCCACCCTCGTGACCGTGCTCGCCGTCGCCGCCCTGCTTCTGATGCTCGCGCTGGGCCTGCTCCTGCTGGTCGACGCCATCGTCCTGGTCCGGCGCTACGGACCGCGGGCGTCCCTGCTGACCACCGGCGCCACCGGCTGCGCCCTGCTGGCGGTGCTCGGCCTCGACGCGGTCGTCCAAACGGCCGGGGGCGCGATGGCGGATGCCTTCATGGTGGCGGTGAACGCGGCCGCCGGATACCTCAGCCTGCTCTTCCTCACCTTCACCCTCTACGTGTTCGTCCGGGGCCGCAGCACCCCGCCGCCGGGGACCACCCATGTCGTCGTCCTGGGCGCCGGACTCAACGGCGACCGGCCCGGTCCGCTGCTGCGCCGAAGACTGGAGCGGGCCCTGGCGGTCGACGCCGCCGGCGCACCGGACGCGGGCGGTGTGGTGTTCGTCGTCTCGGGCGGCCAGGGCGGCGACGAGGTGCGCTCCGAGGCGGACGCCATGGCCGACTACCTGCGCGCACGCGGGGTGGCCGCCGACCGGATCGTGCGGGAGGACCGCTCCGTGAACACCGGGCAGAACCTCCGCTTCAGCGCGGCCCTCATGGACCGCACCGCTTCCGGGCACCGTGCCACTGTGGTCACCAGCGGCTTCCACGTCTACCGCACGGCCCTGCTCGCCCGTCGCGCCGGCGTCCTTGCCCACGTCGTGGGCGCGCCGACCTCTCCCGCGTACTGGCTCTCCGCGACCCTGCGTGAGTTCGCCGCCGTCCTGTGGCTGGACCGGCTGCCCCTGATCGGGCTCAGCCTGCTGCTGGCGGTGCCCGTGGCGACAGCGGTCTTCCAGCGCTGAGGCACCCGTCGCGCGTGCCGCCCCGGGCAGCAGGGCCGGCCTGACTTCGCCGGCAATCCGCGCCCGCGCCGAAGGCGGCTCAGTGTCGGCACATCCTGAGCCGCGGTCGGGCCGGGTCGCGCCCAGGCCCGGAACCGGAAGGCTCATCTGCAGCGATCACGCAGGAGCCGCCCAAGCCCCTCAAGGGCCAGGTCGACTTCCTGCTGCGCCGGTTCGGCAGCGCGAAGGCCGTCGCGGCGGAGCTCGGAGTCACCCCCGACCCGGTGAACCGTTACCGGTGCGGCGCTCGCAAGTGCCAGCCCAGGGACGTCGTATCAAGGATCGGGGGCGCGATACCACGGCGCATCGCCCCGCCACGCGGCGGGGCCGACGCTCGTGCGGTGTTCTCAGCCGGTCACCGTCACGGTGGTGGTTTCGGGGTTGGCGCTGTTGCTCTGGTAGACGGTGTCGCCGCTGTAGATGGCGGTGATGGTGTGGGTGCCGGTGGTGCGGAAGGCGGCGACGGTCCCGGCCGCCGCGCAGTTGCCGAGGGACAGGAACAGGCGTCCGGTGCCGAGGGTCTTGCCGGTGGTGGTGTCGGTGAAGGTGACGGTGCCGGTCGGCCTGGTCGTGGCGCCCGTACTCGCGGGGCAGACGACATCGCTGAGCACGACCGGAACGCCGACCCGGGTGCGGGAGGGCATCGCGGTCAGGGATGTCCTCACGGGCTTGCCCGGGGTGGTGTAGCTGATGGTGATGCCCGGCGCGGCGCTGGTGAGGGTGGGGCCGGTGCCGCCGACGGGGACCAGGGACGAGCCGCCGCCTCCGCCGCCCCCGCCGCCGCTCGGGCTGATGAAGGGGTTGATGTTGCCGCCTCCGCCACCACCGTAGTAGCCGCCGCCACCTGCGCCACCGGTCAGGGAGGCGCCCGGGCCGCCGCCGGTGCCGCCGGCACCGAGCACGCCGTTCCCGCCCCCGAACACCCCGCCACCGCCGGTGCCGCCGGTCCCGCCCTGGGTGGACGTTCCCGCCTGGCCGCCGGTGCCGCCGTTGCAGGTCGCGTCCGCACCCGGCTCGCCGGCATCCCCGCCCAGGCTTCCGGTGCACTGGCCGGCCCAGCCGGCTCCGCCGCCGCCCGCGGCCACGATGAGGCGGGAGTCGGTGGTGGCCAGGGGAGTGGTGCCGGGCAGGGTGCGGACGTCGGATGCTCCGCCACCGCCGCCGCCGAAGTGGGTACTGCCGCCGCCGTTGAAGCCGCCGGTGCACTGCGCGCTACCGGCGCACGAGGCGCCAGTGGCGGCGCCGCCGACTTCGACGTAGAGGATCTGCCCGCCGGACAGCCCGGTGAGGGTGCCGGACACCTGGGCGCCCCGGCCGCCGCTCACGCCGTTGTCCTCCACACCGCCGCCCCCGCCGATCGCCGTGACGTCGACCTGCGTGACGCCGCTGGGCACGGTGAACGTCTGCTCAGCGCCGGTGGAGGCGAAGGTGCAGGTGGTGGTGGGGCCGGACACCGTGCAGGTGCCCTGGGCGTGGGCGGTCCCGGACAGCGCCACCGGCGCGACGGCGGCGCAGAGCACGCCGGCCGCCACGGCCAGCACCCGGCTCCGAGGCCCGGCCGAACCGGGGCGACGCCCGCGCGCTGGGCATGGTCGGCCGGCGGCCTTTGACAGTGAGAACGTCACGATCAACTCCAGAAGACGGAAGAGGGTCTCTCGGCGAGGGATCGCCCTCCGTCACTGTTGATCATGGGGCCGGAGCTGCACCCTTGGACCCGTCTGACACACCGCCGGTTCATACCGACAGCCCCCTGCCCGGGCCTTCGGCAGCGCCCAGGTCCGAGAGCGCAATCACAGCCCGGCTCGGCCGGGGCCCTGTTCCTGCGCAGCGGGCGACGTCTTGCGCCGTGGGCGTCACGGTGTGTTCGCGGAGTGCGGACCACGCGCGGTAGAGGCGGAAGCCAGGCAGGTACCTGCGCAGCGTGCAGGGATTGACGGCATCTCGGGCCGTCAGACCCCGCAGCCAGACCTACGGCGAGAACGTCGACTACCTCAACCCACATTGCGGCCCTGACCGGCTGGAACATCCGATGTGGATGTTCGGAGGTCCACGCCCGGCGCCTGAGGTGACGCCTGAGCCGGTTGCCTCGTCCGACCCGGCGCCGCCTGGCGGGATCAGCGGCTGCGATGGCAGGTGCCGCCTCGTAGGCTGCGGCCATGACCCAGACGCCGACGCCCCGCGACGCCTTCGACCTGCTCATGGCCGGCAACCAGCGTTTCGTCTCGGGCGCGCCCGAGCATCCGAACCAGGACGCCACGCGCCGCACCGAGATCGCACCGTCCCAGCAGCCCTTCGCCGTGCTGTTCGGTTGCTCCGACTCCCGGCTGGCTGCCGAGATCATCTTCGACCGCGGCCTGGGCGACCTGTTCGTGGTCCGTACCGCCGGGCACGTCGCCGGTACCGAAGTCCTCGGGTCCGTAGAGTTCGGCGTGAGCGTCCTCAATGCGCCGCTGGTCGTTGTACTCGGCCATGA
>NZ_JBHXDQ010000029.1:0-97024 GCF_042725875.1 Streptomyces sp. NPDC127038
CATCGATGGCCGTCGCCACCGACGGTCACGCCTCATCCAACGGCGACGGCCTGATGCACCGGCACGGCCCCGACCCACCCACCGGCCGGACCCGCTCAACGGCCGGACCGACCCCGCTCAACGGCCGGAGGCGCGTGCCTCGATCTGCCAGCACGCTGCCGTGAAACGAACCTCCGAGCCCCGCACGAACGGCGAGAACGCGGGCCGGACCGTCTCGATCACCCGGGCCCGGGTCGCGGGGTCCGTCCCGCGCAGCGCGATCCCGACCGGCCCGAACCGGCTGAAGTACGGCACCAGTTCCGCCTCCGGCATCACGCACACCGCGTCGACGGGCCGCACCTCCACCCCGGCCCACCCACCGGCCCCGAGCAGCCGACGCACCCGCCCCGCGTCCGCCAGCCCGAACTGCCCCGGCACGTCCGGCACCCGCTCGGGCAGATCCGGCAGCAGCGGCGCCGCCGCACGCTCCGCCGTCGTCATGAACGGGTTCTCCTCGATCCCGCGCCACACGACGAACCGCAGCACCGCGCCCTCCTTCGCGGCCCGCCGCAGCTGGGCGAAGGCCCGCACCGGATCGGCGAAGAACATCACCCCGAACCGGGAGACGACCGCGTCGAAGGAGCCCGGCTCGAACACGGGGTCCGAGGCGTCGGCCCGGACGAAGGACGCCCGCACACCCTCCCGCTCCGCACGGGCCCGCGCGGCCACCACCATCGGCTCCGAGACGTCCACCCCCACGCAGCGCCCCCCGGGCCCGAGCCGGCGCGCGAGGGCCACCGTCGTGCCGCCCGTGCCGCAGCCGACGTCGAGGACCCGCCCGCCCCACCCGGCCGGCACGGCGTCCACGACCAGCCGCTCCAGCGGCGCGAACAGGGCGTCCACCAGATCCTGGGACTCGACCCAGGCGTTCCCGGCGGGCCCGTTCCAACGGGCGGCCTGCCCGCCGTCCACCGCGTCGTCCACCCTGCGATCCGATCCCATGCCGCCTCCCGCGGATTGCCCCGTACCCGTCGTACCCGTCGTATCTGCCGGATCTGACGCATCTGCCGTATCTGTCGTACCCCACCGACCCCTCCCGGCCCCCCGGGCCCGCCGCGGGTTTCGCGACCGAAGCGAGACCTCACCGCCCTCAACCGTCCCGCACGCGTCGTGCACAATCGGGACCATGACCACCCCCGACCACCAGTCACCCCTTCCGGACGCCTCGCGACCCGAGGCCAGGGACCGGATCTACCGGTCACCCGCCGGTATCGCGGGCGGCTTCCTCCTGCTGCTCATCGTGGGCTGGCTCGGCGTCGACGCGCTGATCTCCGGACACGGCCGCACCCCCTGGCTGGCGCTCGCCGGGCTGATCCTCGCCGTTCCCGTGGTGATCGCCTTCACCCTGCGCCCCGCGGTCTACGCCAACGAGGACCGGCTGCGCGTCCGCAACCCGCTCCGCGTGATCGTGCTCCCCTGGAGCAAGGTCGCCTCGCTGCGCTCGCACTACTCGAACGAGGTGATCGACACCTCGGGCACGAAGTACCAGCTGTGGGCGGTGCCGGTGTCGCTGCGCGCCCGCAAGAAGGCGGCCAGGCAGCCGGTGCAGGGCAGGTCCGGCCGCGGCGGCGAGGGCCGTACCTCGCCCCTGGGCCTCTCGTCCGCCTTCGGCCGGGGCGCCGCCACCGATGCCCCGACCCGCCCCGAGACCGACCAGGTCATGGACGACCTGCGCGAGCTGGCCGAGACCCGCGCCACCACCGAGGGCGCGCAGGGCGAGGTCACCGTGCGCTGGGCGTACGAGGTGATGGGCCCCGCCCTCGCCGGCCTGGTCGTCCTGGCCATCCTGCTCGTGACCGGCTGACCCACCCCTTCACGGGGCCTCGCCCCGCCTCGGCCGCGACCGCCGTTCCCCCACCCGGAGACGAGACCGAGAGCCCTTCGCACCACCGCCCCGCGGTCCGATTCTCTGGGAAACGATGAACCCCGACGTCCGGCGGACGCTGCCCGCCACCGCGATACCCGACGGCTGTCTTCCCTGGAGCACGGAGCACACCCGGCGCTGGACGCGGGAACTGCCGCCCGTCTGGGCGTCCGTGCAACGGCTCCGGGTGCGGGGGCTGAAACTGGCGCTGCTCCTGGGCGTGCTGGCCGCGCTGGGACTGATCTCGGCCGGTGTGCCGCCGTACCTGGCGGCGGCGGCCGGGCTCCATCTCGTATGGCTGCCGCTGCGGCCCGAGATCGTACGGGTGTCGGCGCCGGCCCTGGCCGTGGCGGTCCTGGTCGTGCACCCCGCGCCGGTCCTGCCCGTGATCGCGGGCGCGCTCGCGCTGGCCGCGACCGCGCCGGCGGTCTCCGGCCTGCGGCTGCGGGCCCGGGACCGGCAGCGGGACGCGGCCCTGGCCGCCTCGGGAGGGGTGACGGCACCCGTGCCGGACGCGGGCGGGCCGCTCCGGCGCGGCCGGTTCCTCTCCCGGCTCGGGATCCTCCTCGTCCTGGCGGGCGTCCCGCTGATCGTGACGACCGCCGGTCCGTGGGACTCGGGGGAGGGCCGGCGGGTGGTGGTCGGCGGCGGCTGCTTCGTGGCCGGGCTGGGTGTCACCGCGCTGCTCTCCGGAGTGCTGGGCGGACGGCGGGCCACCGCGCTGCGGGCCGCTCCCGCGCCCGTCCTGCGCGTCCTGACGCGCGAGACCCGGCGCGGCGGCGCCCGGGTCTTCGCCGCGGACGACGTGGCGGGCCTGCGGCCGCTGTTCACCGTCGGCGTGGTCGCGCTGGACCACCCGAAGGACTACGACGGGGACGACGTCGCGGAGGGAGCGGTGGACGCCCTGGCGGACGCGACGGACATCGCGGACCCCGCGGAGGCGGCCAACCCGCTCTTCGACGACCGGCCGGGACCGCTGCGGGAGGCCGTCCTGTACGGGGCGCCGTACGACGGTGCCGAGGTGGTGCTCGTGAGCGCCGCGGCCGAGCCCGGTGGCACGCCCGTGGCGGAACGGTCCTCCGGGCCCGTACGCCCGGTGCCGGAGGCCGCCGTGCGGTGGCGGCTCAGGCAGGCGAAGCGGACGGCGGCGCGCAGGGCGGCGGAGGACGCGGAGCACCGGGGCCTGGTGGAGGCCGCCCGCCGGACGACGGTCGTCCCGGTACGGCGCTGGCGCGCGGGCGCGGTGGACCGGCTGGCCGCTCTCCTGATGCTGCTGTGCGGCGTCGCGGCGTACCTGACCGTCGACGACGGGGACTCCAGTCTCTGGCAGGAGGTCCTCGTCGCCCTCAGCGGCCTGTTCGGCGCGTTCCGCATCCCCGTGAAGCTGCGCTGGCGGATCACCGCCGACCGGACCGGTCTCTGGCTGAACGGTCTGCGCCGGACCACCCACGTCCCGTGGGACGACTTCCGCTCGGCCCGCCGGGAGGACCTGGAGCTCAAGCTGCGCTGGAGCGAGGGCGGGGCCTGGACGGTCTCCGCGCCCCGCTGGGGCCGGCTCCAGCGCCGGCGCGGTGTGCCCCACCCGTACGACGCCCTGGCCGCCGAGGTGACCGCCATGCACGCCGACCGCGCCCTGCGCCCCACGGGCGACAGCGAGGAACGCGAGCGGGGACGCCCCCTGTGGCCGCTGGCGGTCCCGTTCGTCCTGGCCTGGCTGGCGGCGGTGGTGACCGTCGTGACGGGACTCCCGCGCTGGTGAGCCTCCCGCGGGCGCTGCCGTACGGGAGCTCGTACGGGAGCTCACGGGAACTCGTGCGGGAGCTAGGGAGCGCTCGGCCACACCAGGGCCATGTACGCCCCGCAGTACGCCGAACCCAGGACCGCGGCGGTGAGGAACAGGGCCCGGAAGCGGGGTGAGGCCCGGTTCAGGTGGAGGGCGGCCGGAAGCAGCAGCGGGAAGCCGGGGAGCAGGAAGCGGGCCCGGGGGAAGTAGACGCCGCCGCTGCCGAGGACGATCAGCAGCAGGACCCCGGTGAACACGAGCAGGGGCAGCGGCTGGCGGTCCCAGACCGAGAGCGCGAACAGCGCCACCGACACCAGCAGCGTCACGGTCACCATGATCAGGAACAGTTCCGGCGACGAGTTCTGCGCCAGCACCTCCCGCAGCCGGCGCACGGTCTCGGCGCCGCCGTCCCACTCGTTGTGCCACAGCCGCTGCACGGCGAAGTAGCCGTCCCAGCGGCCCAGTCTCAGGCCCACCCAGCCGACGTACGCGAGCCAGCCCGCCGGGGCGAGGACGGCGGCCAACGGCGCGCGCGCAGTGAAGCCCCGGCGCAGCGACAGCAGGGCGGTCACGGAGACCGCGGCGGCCAGCGCGACACCGGTGGGCCGGGTCAGCCCCGCGAGCGCGGCCAGCGAGGCGGCCCACAGCAGCCGGCCGGTCAGGAGCGCGTACAGCGCCCACGCGGCGAACGCCGTGAACAGCGACTCCGTGTAGCCCATCCACTGGACCAGACCCACCGGCAGGGCCGCCCACAGCACGGTCAGCAGGACGCCCGTACGGCGGCCGTGCAGCCGGCTGCCGACCGCGTGGACGCCCCACGCGGCGATGAACGAGCAGACGACCGAGATCGCCAGCCCGGTCGAGGCGCGCGAGCCCGGGGTCAGGGCCGCGACCGCCTTGACCAGGACGGGGTAGAGCGGGAAGAAGGCCAGGCTGTTCGCGTCGAACGCGGTGCCCAGATGGCGGGCGTAGCCGTGGTCGGCGATGCCCAGGTACCAGACCGCGTCCCACTGGGACGCCAGGATCGGCCAGACGCCGTGGTGTCTGCGGTGGGCCCAGACCGTCAGGGTGAGCAGGCCGGTGAGACGGACGGCCGCGTAGGCGAGGAGGGCCGGGGCCGCGTGCCGCAGCCCGGCGCGGACCGCGGCGAGGAGACCGGCCGCGCCGGGCGCGCGCCGGGCGGCCGGGACGCCGGGGGCGCCCCCGCCCGGGGCGCTCCGGGGCGGGGCGGACGTCGGCCGGGAATCGGTCGAGGGCACGCGGCGGCTCCTGGGACTCGATGGTGCGCTGCCGGTAACCGTTCCTCGGTCGTCCGGTGGCGCACGGGAGCGCTGCGTCAACTGCCGTGCGGAAATCACCCGTAAGAAGGGCGGGATGCGTGTCAGGGCCCCGGCGGGAGGCGGCGGACGGGCCGCCTCGCACCGAGGCCCTGGACGGAGGGGGAGGACGCGGTCAGATGCCGGCCGCGGCCGACAGGTCCCGCTTGATCGCCGTCAGCAGCGCGGTCGCCTCGGCGTGGGCCGCCGGGAGGGCGTCGTGGCCGGCGACGGGCACCACGACCTCCAGGTAGCACTTGAGCTTGGGCTCGGTGCCGCTCGGGCGGACGATGACCCGGGCGCCGTCCAGCGTGTAGCGCAGGCCGTCCGTGGGCGGCAGGCTGTCCGTCCCCCGGGTGAGGTCCTCGGCCTTCGTGACGGCGAGGCCCGCGAGCTCCGTGGGCGGCTGCTCGCGCAGCCGGCTCATGGCGTCCGCGATGACCGAGAGGTCCTCCACCCGCACCGAGAGCTGGTCGGTGGCGTGCAGCCCGTAGGCGACGGCGATGTCGTCGAGGAGGTCCAGCAGGGTCCGGCCCTGCTCCTTGAGCTCCGAGGCCAGCTCGGTGATCAGCAGGGCGGCGGTGATGCCGTCCTTGTCGCGTACGCCGTCGGGGTCGACGCAGTAGCCGAGCGCCTCCTCGTACCCGAAGCGCAGTCCCTCGACGCGGGCGATCCACTTGAAGCCGGTGAGCGTCTCCTCGTACGGCAGCCCCGCGCCCTCGGCGATCCGGCCGAGCAGCGAGGAGGAGACGATCGACTCGGCGAATACACCGCGCGCGCCGCGTCGCACCAGGTGCTCGGCGAGCAGCGCGCCGACCTCGTCGCCGCGCAGCATGCGCCAGTCGGTGCCGGCCTTCACGGCCACGGCGCACCGGTCGGCGTCCGGGTCGTTGGCGACGATCAGGTCGGGTTCCGCCGCGCGGGCCGTCGCGAAGGCGAGGTCCATCGCGCCGGGCTCCTCCGGGTTGGGGAAGGCCACGGTCGGGAAGTCCGGGTCGGGCTCGGCCTGCTCGGCGACGAGCACCGGCTCGGGGAACCCGGCCCGCGCGAAGGCGGCGAGCAGCACGTCCTTGCCGACGCCGTGCATTGCCGTGTAGACGGTGCGGGCGGTGCGCGGCGAGCCCTCGGCGAGGACGGCGTCCGTGCGGGCCAGGTAGGCCTCCAGGACGCTCTCGTCGAGGGTCTCCCAGCCGGAGTCCGGGCGGGGCACGTCGGCGAGCGCGCGGACCGCGTCGATCTCGGCGGCGATCTCCGCGTCGGCCGGCGGGACGATCTGGGAACCGTCGCCGAGGTACACCTTGTAGCCGTTGTCCCGGGGCGGGTTGTGGCTGGCGGTGACCTCCACGCCCGCGACCGCGCCGAGGTGCCGTATGGCGTAGGCGAGGACGGGGGTGGGCAGCGGCCGGGGCAGGACGGCGGCGCGCAGGCCGGCGCCCGTCATCACGGCCGCGGTGTCGCGGGCGAAGTCGGCGGACTTGTGGCGGGCGTCGTAGCCGATCACCACGAGGCCGCCGGTCTGCCCCTTGGCCCTGAGGTAGGCGGCGAGTCCGGCCGCGGCGCGGATGACGACGGAGCGGTTCATCCGCATCGGCCCCGCGCCGAGCTCACCGCGCAGACCCGCGGTGCCGAACTGGAGCGTGCCGCTGAATCGGGCGGTCAGCTCCGTGACGTCCTCGGCCTCGACGAGCTTGGCGAGTTCGTCACGGGTCTCCGCGTCGGGGTCCTCGGCCAGCCACGCCTTGGCCCGCGCGATGAGTTCGTCCTGCACCTGGGGTGCACCTCTCTCTTCGGTCGTACGGTTCCGTGTGCCCGGGTCGTCGCGCCCCCGGCGCCGGGGGCGGACACGCCGTCGCCTACAGACGATCCAGCACCTGGGTCAGAAGTTCCCCCATGCGCGCGGCCGAGTCGCGGCCGGCCTGGAGGACTTCCTCGTGGTTGAGGGGCTCGCCCGTCATACCGGCGGCGAGGTTGGTCACCAGGGAGATGCCGAGGACCTCGGCGCCCGCCTCGCGCGCGGCGATGGCTTCGAGCGTGGTCGACATGCCCACGAGGTCGGCGCCGATGACACGGGCCATCCGGATCTCGGCGGGCGTCTCGTAGTGCGGGCCGGGGAACTGGGCGTAGACGCCCTCCTCCAGGGAGGGGTCGACCTCCTTGCACAGCGCGCGCAGCCGCGGCGAGTACAGGTCGGTCAGGTCCACGAAGTTCGCGCCGACGATCGGCGAGGTGGCCGTCAGGTTGATGTGGTCGCTGATCAGCACGGGCTGACCGGGGCGCATGCCCTCGCGCAGACCGCCGCAGCCGTTGGTGAGGACGATGGTCTTGCAGCCGGCGGCGACGGCGGTGCGGACTCCGTGCGCGACGGCGGCGACACCGCGGCCCTCGTAGAAGTGGGTGCGGCCGAGGAAGACCAGGGCGCGCTTGTCGCCGATCCGGTACGAGCGGACCCTGCCGCCGTGCCCCTCGACCGCCGGCGCCGGGAAGCCGGGCAGCTCGGTGACCTGGAAGTCGGCCTCGGGGGTGCCGAGGGCGTCCACGGCCGGAGCCCAGCCGGAGCCCATCACGAGGGCGACGTCGTGGGTATCGGCGCCCGTCAGCTCACGCAGGCGCGTGGCGGCGGCGTCGGCGGCGGCGTGGGGGTCGCCCTGGATGTCGTCCGGAAGAAGAGATGCGTTCACGCGCAAGAGCGTAGCCGGTCTGGGCCTACGCGCGTAGATGACGGAGCTCACGGTCTTGCGATCGTTGTCTTGTCGTTTCCGACGAAAGGGTGATCGGGAGGGCGCCGCGCGGGTGCCGGCGCGACGGGACCGGACAGGCGGGCGGGTGGGGGAGACCGCCGCCTCGGACGGGGCTCAGCAGGGGCGTTTGCGGAGCTCCATGACGTAGTCGTGCGGCGCCCCCGCGGACTCGGCGGCGTCCGCCAGCTCGCCCAGATAACGCGCCGAGGGGAGTCCCCCCTCGTACCCGTTCAGTACGTAGACCCACGCCGGCTCCTCACCCTCCAGGGTGTGCACGCGTACACGCATCCGGCGGTAGACGTCGAGGCCGACGCCCTCCCAGCGGTCCATCGAGTCCTCGTCCAGCGGCGCGATGTCGTACAGCGCCACGAAGACCTGGGACCTGGGTGCCTCGACGATCGTCGCGAGAGCGCCCTCCCAGCCCATGTGCTCGCCGCCGAAGGTCAGCCGCCAGCCGTTCAGCCAGCCCGTGGCGCGCAGCGGCGAGTGCGGGGCGCGGCGCGTCATGAGCCGCGGGTCGAGATTGCCGGCGTACGCGGCGTAGAGCGACATGGGGTCGAGGGTACGGCAGCGGCACGTACGCCTCTCGCGTAACAAAGTGGCGCGGATGTCCCGCTCTCGCGGCCCCTGGGCGGAAGCACCTTGAAGCGTGCGGGACAATGGAGTACGTGACTCGGATCGTGATCATCGGTGGCGGACCCGGCGGATATGAAGCGGCCCTGGTGGCCGCGCAGCTCGGCGCGGAGGTGACCGTCGTCGACTGCGACGGTCTGGGCGGGGCGTCGGTGCTCACCGACTGCGTGCCGTCGAAGACTCTCATCGCCACGGCCGAGGTGATGACGACGTTCGACTCCTCCTACGAGGAGCTCGGCATCATCGTCGCCGACGACACTCCTCCCATGGAGCAGGCGGCCAGGGTGGTGGGCGTCGACCTCGGCAAGGTCAACCGCCGGGTGAAGCGCCTCGCGCTCGCCCAGTCGCACGACATCACGGCCTCGGTGACCCGTGCCGGTGCCCGGGTGCTGCGCGGGCGCGGGCGGCTGGAGGGCATGCAGTCCCTGGACGGCTCCCGCAAGGTCGTCGTGAGCGCCGCGGACGGCACCGAGGAGACCCTCACCGCCGACGCCGTACTCATCGCCACCGGCGGGCACCCCCGCGAGCTGCCCGACGCGCAGCCCGACGGCGAGCGCATCCTGAACTGGACCCAGGTCTACGACCTCGACGAGCTCCCCGAGGAGCTCATCGTGGTCGGCTCCGGTGTCACCGGCGCCGAGTTCGCCGGCGCCTACCAGGCGCTCGGCTCCCGGGTCACCCTCGTCTCCAGCCGTGACCGCGTGCTGCCGGGCGAGGACCCGGACGCCGCGGCGGTCCTGGAGGACGTCTTCCGCCGCCGTGGCATGAACGTCATGGCCCGCTCCCGCGCCGAGTCCGCCAAGCGCGTCGGCGACCGCGTCGAGGTCACGCTCTCCGACGGCCGCGTCATCAGCGGCACGCACTGCCTGATGGCCGTCGGCGCCATCCCGAACAGCAGCGGGATGGGCCTGGAGGAGGCCGGCGTCAAGGTCCGCGACTCCGGGCACATCTGGACCGACAAGGTCTCGCGCACGACCGCCCCGGGCGTGTACGCGGCCGGTGACGTGACCGGCGTCTTCGCCCTCGCGTCCGTCGCCGCCATGCAGGGCCGCATCGCCATGTACCACTTCCTCGGCGACGCGGTGGCCCCGCTGAACCTGAAGACGGTCTCCTCGAACGTCTTCACCGACCCCGAGATCGCCACCGTCGGCTACAGCCAGGCGGACGTGGACGCGGGCAGGATCGACGCCCGGGTCGTGAAGCTGCCGCTGCTGCGCAACCCGCGCGCCAAGATGCAGGGCATCCGCGACGGCTTCGTCAAGATCTTCTGCCGCCCCGGCACCGGCATCGTGGTCGGCGGTGTGGTGGTCTCCCCGCGCGCCTCGGAGCTCATCCACCCCATCTCGATCGCGGTCGACAACAATCTGACGGTCGAACAGATCGCGAACGCGTTCACCGTGTACCCGTCCCTGTCCGGCTCGATCGCCGAGGTGGCACGACAGCTGCACACCCGGAAGACCGCGGGCGAGGGCTGACACCTTCCGCCGACTCCCCGCTGGTCAAGGGCGGTTGGTGACGCTGCGTACGGCAGGGGCGGCACGAGTGGGTACGTATACCACTCAGCACCCTGCCATGCGAACAACTTCTGTTATTCGGCGCAAACTGCTGAAAGCAGACGGTCGTTGGGGTTACTGTCAGTTTCGTGTTCGCTGCAGAACGTCGCCAATTGATCCTCGAAATGGTGCGAGCGAACGGGGCCGTGTCGCTCCGTGAGCTCGCCCGCGTCGTCCAGACCTCCGAAGTGACCGTACGGCGGGACGTGCGCGCGCTGGAGGCAGAAGGACTCCTCGACCGCCGGCACGGCGGTGCGGTACTGCCGGGCGGGTTCACGCGGGAGTCCGGCTTTCCGCAGAAATCCCATCTCGCGACCGCCGAGAAGACGGCCATCGCCGATCTCGCCGCGGGTCTCGTCGAAGAGGGCGAGGCCATCGTGGTGGGTGCGGGTACCACCACGCAGGAGCTGGCCCGCCGGCTCGCGCGGGTGCCCGGTCTGACCGTCGTCACCAACTCCCTGCTGGTGGCCCAGGCGTTGGCCCATGCCAACCGCGTGGAGGTCGTGATGACCGGCGGCACCCTGCGCGGTTCCAACTACGCCCTGGTCGGCTCGGGTGCGGAGCAGTCCCTGCAAGGGCTGCGCGTGTCCCGGGCGTTCCTCTCCGGGAGCGGTCTGACCGCCGAGCGCGGACTCTCCACGTCCAACATGCTCTCGGCGTCCGTGGACCGCGCTCTCGTCCAGGCGGCCGCCGAGGTCGTGGTCCTCGCCGACCACACCAAGCTCGGGACGGACACCATGTTCCAGACCGTGCCGACCGACCTCATCACCCGTCTGGTCACGGACGAGCCGCCCGCCCACGACGACCGCGCGGCCACCGAACTCCAGGCCCTGGCCGATCAGGGCGTGCAGATCGCGGTGGCCGGGTCATCGGCTTCGGGCGGCGCGGGAGGGGATCCGCTGCCGGCGGGGCGTCAGCCGCGCCGTGACGTCCCCCTCCCCGGTCCGCGCCGCGGCCAGGTCGTCCCGGGCTCGGGACCGCAACTACGCAGCGCGACGGTGATGGGGGACCAGCCCCCGGCCGAAAGAGCGCGCGTGGCCGATCTTCGACGTCGCTGAACGGAGCCGGCGGACGCGGTGCCGCCGGCCGGGGTCACCCGCCGCAGGACCGGCCGGGTCGGCTCACGACGCCCCGAGCCGGGGCGGTCACGGCTTCAGGCCGCGCAGGGTCAGGTTCAGCAGACGGTCGGCCAGCGCGGGGTCGTCCGCGGTTTCCTCCGCCGCCAGCGCGATCGCGTTGGTCAGCTGGAGGAGATCACCGATCGAGACGTCGGGGCGTACGGCTCCCGACTCCTGTGCGCGGAGCAGCAGGGCGCTGCCCGCCTCACGCATCGGGCCGCTGCACCGGGCGAGGTGTGAACCCTCGTCCCGCGAGGCCGACATGAGGGCACGCGCGAGCCCTCGGTACTCACCCGCGTGCGTGATGATCGCGCGCAGCCACTCCACCAGGGCGGTGCACGGCTGCGGCGCGTCGAGCAACGCGCGCGAGCGGGCCAGCAGATCGCTCACGGCCTCCTCGAAGACCGCGCTCATCAGGGCGTGCCGGTTGGGGAAGTGCCGGTACAGGGTGCCGATGCCGACGCCCGCGCGCCGGGCCACGTCCTCCAGGGACGTGTCGGTGCCGTGCTCGGCGAACGCGGAGCGCGCCTCGGCGAGCAGCCGTCCGTGGTTGCGCCGGGCGTCCGCACGCATCGCGCGCGGCACCCCTGGACTCCGGGCGGGCTCCGACGTCCCGGCCCGCTCCCTCGCGGTCGCGCCCACCATGGCCTCCACCTGCCCTCTCCCGCCGCCCGGCTGCGCTCCAGGATGCCACCGGCGGCCGCCGGACGGATGCCCGCGGGCTCGGTGCCCGACGGCTCGAAGCATCATGGACGGTTGCGCGGACGGGGGTCCGGGCGCCGTCGCACCCGGCATCCGCCCCGCACACGGGCCCGTACGCGGGTTCCGTACACGGGGGTTCCGTACGTGGGGCTCGTCCGGGGGCTCGTACGACGAGGTGCCTGGCGCGCCCGTACGACGAGGTGCCGGGCGCGCCCGGTGACACCGGAGCGCCGGGGGAGCCCCGTACACCGGAGCGCCCGGGGGAGCCCCGTACACCGGAGCGCCCGGAGGAGTCCCCGTACGCCGAAGCGCCCGGCGGGTCGCTGACGCGGTTCGCCGGGCGCTTCGGACGCCTGCGGACGGTGTGTCACCCGTCCGCGGTGCTCAGTCCTTGATCTCGCAGATGGGGGCGCCGGAGGTGATGGAGGCGCCGACCTCCGCGCTCAGGCCCTTGACGGTGCCGGAGCGGTGGGCGTTCAGGGGCTGTTCCATCTTCATGGCTTCCAGGACGACGATCAGGTCGCCCTCCTTGACCTCCTGGCCCTCCTCGACGGCCACCTTGACGATGGTGCCCTGCATCGGGGAGGCGAGGGTGTCGCCGGAGGCGACCGGGCCGGACTTCTTCGCGGCCCGGCGCTTGGGCTTGGCGCCCGCGGCCAGACCGGTGCGGGCCAGCGACATGCCCAGCGAGACCGGCAGCGAGACCTCCAGGCGCTTGCCGCCGACCTCGACGACCACCGTCTCGCGGCCCGGCTCGTCGTCGGTCTCGGCGTCCGCCGGGGCGGCGAACGGCTTGATCTCGTTGACGAACTCGGTCTCGATCCAGCGGGTGTGGACCGTGAACGGGTCCTGCGAGCCGGTCAGCTCGGGGGCGAACGCCGGGTCCACGACCACCGCGCGGTGGAAGGGGATCGCGGTCGCCATGCCCTCGACCTGGAACTCGGCAAGCGCGCGGGCGGCCCGCTGGAGGGCCTGCTCGCGGGTGGCGCCGGTGACGATCAGCTTGGCGAGCAGGGAGTCCCAGGCCGGGCCGATGACGCTGCCGGCCTCGACGCCCGCGTCCAGACGGACACCGGGACCGGTCGGCGCGGCGAACGCGGTCACGGTGCCGGGGGCGGGCAGGAAGTTGCGGCCCGGGTCCTCGCCGTTGATGCGGAACTCGATGGAGTGGCCGCGCAGTTCGGGGTCGCCGTAGCCGAGCTCCTCGCCGTCGGCGATCCGGAACATCTCGCGGACCAGGTCGATCCCCGCGACCTCCTCGGTGACCGGGTGCTCGACCTGGAGACGGGTGTTGACCTCCAGGAAGGAGATCGTGCCGTCCATGCCGACCAGGAACTCCACCGTTCCCGCGCCGACGTAGCCGGCCTCCTTCAGGATCGCCTTGGAGGACGCGTACAGCTCAGCCACCTGCGCCTCGGACAGGAACGGCGCGGGCGCCTCCTCGACCAGCTTCTGGTGGCGGCGCTGGAGCGAGCAGTCACGGGTGGAGACGACGACCACGTTGCCGTGGCTGTCGGCCAGGCACTGGGTCTCCACGTGCCGGGGCTTGTCGAGGTAGCGCTCCACGAAGCACTCGCCGCGCCCGAAGGCCGCGACCGCCTCACGTACCGCCGACTCGTACAGCTCCGGAACCTCCTCCAGCGTCCGGGCCACCTTCAGACCACGACCGCCGCCACCGAAGGCCGCCTTGATCGCGATCGGCAGACCGTGCTGCTCCGCGAACGCCACGACCTCCTCGGCACCCGAGACCGGGTCCGGGGTACCGGCCACCAGCGGCGCGCCGGCGCGCTGCGCGATGTGCCGGGCGGCGACCTTGTCCCCCAGGTCACGGATCGCCTGCGGCGGCGGACCGATCCAGATCAGTCCCGCGTCCAGCACCGCCTGCGCGAACTCCGCGTTCTCCGAAAGGAACCCGTAACCCGGATGGACGGCGTCCGCCCCCGAGTCCGCGGCGGCCTGGAGCACCTTGGCGAAGTCGAGATAACTGGTCGCCGGAGTGTCACCGCCCAGGGCGAACGCCTCGTCCGCAGCACGGACATGCAGAGCGTCCCGGTCCGGTTCCGCATACACGGCAACGCTCGCGATCCCGGCATCCCGACATGCTCGGGCCACGCGGACAGCGATTTCGCCACGGTTGGCGATGAGCACCTTGCGCACGATGGCTCCCTCCTTGAAAACAAGCCGAGTTTAGGGACAGCCAACACGACGTTTCGAGCTGTCCCCAGTGGTGAGCTTGCCCACACGGAGCGTGATACGAGGCTCGCCCTACCCGCGAAATCCCTTGTCGTGCCAAGGCACGCGGGAATCCTTCCCTGAACCCTAGCCCTCCTGTGTGGCCAAGGTCTCTGTGACTCCGTGCTGCGGCCCACAACGATTCTTTGTCGAGTCCCTACGAATGGCCCAATGATTCTTTGCCCTCGACGGAACCCTTGTCCCCGGGTTTACCCGTTAGTAGCGTTCGCGATGTCCAGAACGTACTTGGGGTAACAGCGCGGAAGTGGGTGGGGCCGGTGGCGCGCAGACCGCTGGTGTGGGTGGCGGCGATCGTGCTGTTCGTGGAGGCGATAGGCATCGCCCTCCTGAACTGGTTCCTGGGCGTGGTGGTCGACCGCCAGGACATGTCGATGGCGGGACTCGACTCCGACCTGATGGCGCGGTCGTCGAAGATCGGCGGCCTGGTCTTCGGCCTCTACTTCCTGGCGTGCGCCACGGCGGCCGTGCTGGTCGCGCTCCGGCAGCGCCCCCCGGGTCTCTTCGGGCGTGTCCTGCTGATCAGCGCCGCCGTCGTGCACGCCCTGCTGGGTGCCTTCGCGGTGGGTCTGGTGGGCTGGCGGGCTTTCACCTTCATGATGGTCGGCTTCGCGTTGACCGTGTTCACCCTCCTGGCGTACGACGGCCGGGAGACGGGTCCCGTCGACGCCGCGCCGGAGGCCGGCGGGACGGGTGACGGCGAGGGCGACGCCGCGGAGGAGGGCACCGCCACCGGCGGGGCCGCCGGCGCGGAAGGCGCGGGCCCCGGCGAGGACGGTGACGCCGCCGGGCGGGTCGACCTGGGGAAGGGCTCCGCTTCCGAGGCCTCCCCCGCGGAGGGCTCCCTCACGGAGGGGTCCCTCGCCGAGGACTCCGGCTCCGGGGACGCCGAGGCCAAGGGCGTCGGGGCGACGGCTTCTTCGGCGGTCTGAGGGCGTCAGACGGCTGTCCGACGGTTGTCCGGCGCCGCCCCGGCGATTCCGGCGGCGGCCTGTCGGCGGTCTGCCGGCGAACCGGCGGCGGTCTGCTGGCGAACCGGCGGCGATCTGGCGGCCGTCCGGCGACTGTCCGGCGGCGATCTGCCGGTGATCCGGCGGCGGTCCGGCGGTCGGTCTGGAGGCCGGCCGGTCGCTCGACGCCGTCCGGCCGCTCTCCGTCGTACGGGCGTTCCTGGATCGGCGGGGCGGCCGAAGGGCTTCGCCGGGCGTGTTCCGCCGGGGTGCTCAGGCCTCCCGGGGTGTCCACAACTCCGTGATGCCGACGCCCAGTTCGGCAAGCAGCCGGCGTACCAGCGGCAGCGAGATGCCGATGACGTTGCCGTGGTCGCCGTCGATGCCCTCGATGAACGGGGCCGAACGGCCGTCCAGCGTGAACGCGCCCGCCACGTGCAGCGGTTCGCCCGAGGCGACGTACGCGGCGATCTCCTCGTCGGTCGGCTCGCCGAAGCGGACCACGGTCGAGGCGATCGCGGACTCCCACCGCTTCTGCTCGGTGTCCCAGACGCAGTGCCCCGTCTGGAGCGTGCCCGCCCGGCCGCGCATCGCCAGCCAGCGCGCGGTGGCCTCCTCGGCGTCCGCGGGCTTGCCGAGGGCCTGGCCGTCCAGGTCGAGCACGGAGTCGCAGCCGATCACCAGCGCGCCCTGGACCTCCGGCCGCGCGGCCACCACGGAGGCCTTCGCCTCGGCCAGCGCGAGGGCGAGCTCGGCGGGGGTGGGCGCGGTGACGGCGTCCTCGTCGAACCCGCTCACGATCACCTCGGGGGCGAGCCCGGCCTGCCGCAGCAGATTGAGCCGGGCGGGGGACTGCGAGGCGAGGACGAGACGACGGCGCGGCTGATCGTTCATGCGATCAGGGTATCGGCGCCGATCGGCCGGTGCCTCGGCTGCCGCCCCCACGACACGGGAACCGGGCGCGGGGCCCGGTCAGTGGATGCCGATCAGGGTCATCGCGATCACCATGGCCAGGGCCAGGAGAACGCCCAGGCGTCGCAACATGTCCTGCATGTCGCGGAGCTCCTCGGGGGGTTCGTTCTCGGGGTCGGACCACAGCATGCTCCCGATCGTGCGACGGCGGGGCGGCCGGACGCCTGAGTACGCGTACTCAACTTGCGGGCATCCTGTGAAAACGGCACCGCGGCCGCCCCTGCCGTGGCCCGGACCGGGCGGCGCCGTCCGCCACCCCCGCGGGGGCGGCGGACGTCTCAACCGCCCCTGCGGGCACGGGAATCGGCCGCGAGAAGACGATCCCCCGTGGACGGTTCCACGGGGGATCGTGCGCGCTCCGGTTCCGGCCGGGTACTAGCCCGGCCAGTAGCTGCGGCCCCACGACGTCGGGCCCGGCTGCGGGAGCCGGTGCGCGGCGATACGGGCGGGGTCGGACCAGGAGTCGCGCGGCCCGGACGCGCCGGACGGGGCGGACGCCACCGCCGCGGCGCGTGCGCGGACCACCGCCAGTGCGGCGGCCAGCTCCTCCGGGGTCGGGTTGCCCCGTACGACCTTGATCGTCATGTCTGCTCCCAGGATCCGGGTCTGCGGGGTCTAGAGCGGGATGTTGCCGTGCTTCTTCGGAGGCAGTGATGCCCGCTTCGTACGCAGCTGACGCAGACCGCGTACGACGTGGGAGCGGGTCTGCGACGGCATGATCACGCCGTCGATGTAACCGCGCTCGGCCGCCGTGTACGGGTTCAGCAGCGTGTCCTCGTACTCCTGGATGAGCCGGGCCCGGGTGGCGTCCTGGTCCTCGGCGGCCGCGATGGTGCGGCGGTGCAGGATGTTCACCGCGCCCTGCGCGCCCATGACCGCGATCTGCGCGGTGGGCCAGGCGAGGTTGAGGTCGGCGCCCAGGTGCTTGGAGCCCATGACGTCGTACGCGCCGCCGAAGGCCTTGCGGGTGATGACCGTGATCAGCGGGACGGTCGCCTCGGCGTACGCGTAGATCAGCTTGGCGCCGCGCCGGATGATGCCCGTGTGCTCCTGGTCGACGCCCGGGAGGAAGCCGGGCACGTCCACGAACGTCAGGACGGGCACGTTGAACGCGTCGCAGGTCCGCACGAACCGCGCGGCCTTCTCGCTCGCGTCGATGTCGAGGCAGCCGGCGAACTGCATCGGCTGGTTGGCGACGATGCCCACCGGGTGGCCCTCGACCCGGCCGAAGCCGGTCAGGATGTTCGGCGCGAAAAGCGGCTGCGTCTCGAAGAACTCGGCGTCGTCCAGGACGTGTTCGATCACCGTGTGCATGTCGTACGGCTGGTTCGCGCTGTCCGGCACGATCGTGTCCAGCTCGCGGTCCTCGTCCGTGAGGGCGAGGTCCGCCTCCTCCGGGAACACCGGGGGCTCGCTGAGGTTGTTGGACGGCAGGTACGACAGCAGCTGCTTGACGTACTCGATGGCGTCCTTCTCGTCGCCCGCCATGTGATGGGCCACGCCCGACACGGCGTTGTGGGTCCGGGCGCCGCCCAGCTCCTCGAAGCCGACGTCCTCGCCCGTCACCGTCTTGATGACGTCGGGACCCGTGATGAACATGTGCGAGGTCTGATCGACCATCACCGTGAAGTCGGTGATGGCCGGGGAGTACACAGCGCCGCCCGCGCACGGGCCGACGACCAGGCTGATCTGCGGGACGACACCCGAGGCGTGCACGTTGCGGCGGAAGATCTCGCCGTACATGCCGAGGGCGCTCACACCCTCCTGGATCCGGGCGCCGCCCGAGTCGTTGATGCCGATGACCGGGCAGCCGGTCTTCAGCGCGAAGTCCATCACCTTCATGATCTTCTGGCCGAAGACCTCGCCGAGAGCACCGCCGAAAACCGTGAAGTCCTGGGAGAACACGGCGACCGGTCGGCCGTCGACCGTGCCGTAGCCGGTGACCACACCGTCGCCGTAAGGGCGGTTGTTCTCCAGGCCGAAGTCCGTCGACCGGTGCCGCGCGAACTCGTCGAACTCGACGAAGGAGGCGTCGTCCATCAGCAGGTCGATGCGCTCACGAGCCGTCAACTTGCCCTTGGCGTGCTGCTTTTCGACGGCGCGCTCCGAGCCGGCGTGCGTCGCTTCCTGGATGCGGCGCTGAAGATCCGCGAGCTTGCCCGCGGTGGTGTGGATGTCGGGGTGGTGCAGCTCTTCCGGCTCGGACATCGGGATGCGGCTCCCTGCCTGATCTAAGGGGACGTGACGGTGACTGCTCGGAAACGCGGTGCTCGGAAAACGCGGGTGCTCGGGGACGAGACGCTCTGAAACGGATGCTCAGAAGGGGGTCTTGCTACTCATCCGTAGCGTAGTGGCGTGCCTACCGATCGGCAGTGCGGCGTTTACCACACCTAGGCTGGGTTGCATGACGCCGCGAGATGCAGCAGACGTGAACGACAACCGGTGGTCGGACCTGGACCGCCCGCCGCTGAACGGGGCCGCCCTGCGCAGGGCGCTCGTCCGCGACGGCGGCCTGTGGCGCGACGTGGAGGTGGTCGCCAGGACCGGCTCGACCAACACCGATCTGGCCGCCGTCGTCACCGGCGAGAAGGGCGCCGACGAGGGCACGGTCCTCGTCGCCGAGGAACAGAACGCCGGGCGCGGCCGCCTCGACCGCCGCTGGACGGCGCCGGCCCGGTCCGGCCTCTTCTTCTCCGTGGTCCTCAAGCCCGCCGGAGTGCCCGTCGAACGCTGGGGCTGGCTGCCGCTGCTCACCGGCGTGGCCGTCGCGACGGCCCTCTCGCGCTCCGCGGGCGTCGACACGGCCCTCAAGTGGCCCAACGACCTGCTGGTCACCGTGGACGGCGAGGAACGCAAGGCCGGCGGCATCCTCGCCGAGCGCGCCGGGTCCGACGCGGTCGTGGTCGGCATCGGCGTCAACGTCTCGCTGCGCGCCGGTGAACTGCCCGTGCCCGGCGCCGGATCGCTGGCGCTCGCGGGCGCGACGACCACGGACCGTGACACCGTGCTGCGGGCCGTGCTCCGCTCCCTGGAGGAGTGGTACGGGCGCTGGCGGGACGCGGGCGGCGACCCGGTCGCGTCCGGCCTCCAGGAGACGTACGCGGCGGGCTGCGCGACGCTCGGGCGCACGGTGCGGGCCGAGCTGCCCGGGGGCCGCTCCGTCGTCGGCGAGGCGGTGGCCCTCGACGGGGACGGACGTCTCGTCATCGCGACGCCGGACGGCACGCGGGAGCCCGTGGGCGCCGGAGACGTGGTGCACCTGAGGCCCGCGTGAGCCGTCGCCCGGCGCCCTGCCGGCCCGCGTGGGCCCCGGCGGCCCGGTGACCCGCGTGAGCCCGGGCCTTTCGGGTGCGTCCGGGTGCGTCCGGGTGCGCAGACCGGCCGGGGGAGTCCTCCCCCGGCCGGTCGAACCCCCCTCCGGTGTCTCCGGGAGCGGCTGCGACGGGTCGCCGCCGGGGGCGTGAAGGGTGTCGTCCGGCGCGGCGGCCGGGAGAAGGCGTGCTTCCGTGCGGCGGGCGGGGCGCGGGCGTGGTCCGGTGAGGGGTGTGACGGCGTACGACCACGAGTGGTCCAGTCCTTCGGCACCGTCCCTGGCCCCGGTCCCGCCATCGGGAGTGAGCCAGCGCACACCTGCCGTAGAGTTGAGCGCGGTCGAACCTGACCACGGCAGATCGGAAGGGCAGCAGGAGTGACCGTCGACGACACCGGCTCCGGCACGGGTGCCCATCCCGCCCCCGGCGGCGAGCCCGGCCGTACCGCCGGGCCGGTCACGGACGCGACCGCCGCACGGGCCGCCGCGGACGCCGGCGCCCGGCAGGACGCCGGAACCGGCACCCGCCCGGACCACCGCCCCGAAGAGCGCCCGGACGCGGGCGGCGGACCCCTCGACGACGACCACGGCACCGCGGCGGCCGACGCCCGCCCGTACGTCCGGCCCGACGCACGGCACGAGGCGAACGGCCGGGTCGACCCCCAGGCCGAGCCGGACTCCGGGGACGACCCCCTCGCGCTGCGCCTCGAAGGCCTGATCCTCGGCGCCGAGCGGCGCTACACCCCGTTCCAGGCGGCCCGCAGCGCGGGCGTGTCCATGGAGCTGGCCTCCCGCTTCTGGCGGGCGATGGGCTTCGCGGACATCGGCCAGGCCAAGGCGCTGACCGAGGCGGACGTGCTCGCCCTGCGCCGCCTCGCCGGTCTCGTCGAGGCGGGCCTGCTCAGCGAGGCCATGGCCGTGCAGGTAGCCCGGTCCACCGGGCAGACCACCGCCCGTCTGGCCGAATGGCAGATCGATTCCTTCCTCGAGGGTCTGACCGAGCCCCCGGAGCCGGGCATGACCCGCACCGAGGTGACGTACCCCCTGATCGAACTGCTCCTGCCCGAGCTGGAGGAGTTCCTCGTCTACGTCTGGCGCCGCCAGCTCGCCGCGGCCACCGGCCGGGTCGTCCAGGCGGCCGACGACGAGGAGATGGTCGACCGCCGGCTCGCCGTCGGCTTCGCCGACCTGGTCGGTTTCACCCGGCTGACGCGCCGCATGGAGGAGGAGGAGCTCGGCGAACTCGTCGAGGCCTTCGAGACCACCGCGGCGGACCTGGTGGCGGCCCACGGCGGCCGGCTCATCAAGACCCTCGGCGACGAGGTGCTCTACTCCGCGGACGACGCCGGTGTCGCCGCCGAGATCGCGCTGCGGCTCATCGAGACGATGGCCAACGACGAGACGATGCCCGAACTGCGCGTCGGCATCGCCTTCGGCACGGTGACCACCCGGATGGGCGACGTGTTCGGCACGACCGTGAACCTGGCCAGCCGGCTCACGTCGATAGCGCCGCGCGACGCCGTCCTCGTCGACGGTGCCTTCGCGGAGGAACTGACCCGCACCGGTGACGCGCCCGCCTCCGAGGCGGAGGCCGCCGAGGCCGCGGCCGCCGCGGAGAAGGAGGGCGAGGAGCCTCCCTCGTACCGTTTCGCGCTCCAGCCGATGTGGCAGCGGCCCGTGCGAGGGCTCGGCGTCATCGAGCCGTGGCTGCTGGCCCGCCGCGCCGACGAGTCGTAGCACCTTCCCGTCACTGGTCGTCCTGGCCGGGCGACAGCAGTCCGTTCACGCAGATCCCCACGATCGGTACGCACACGCCCGGCTGCTGGTGCGGGGGCGTGGAGGCGGACGGGGCCGGGGACGGGGTGTGCCGGGGCGGTTCGGCGGTCGGACTGGCCGCGGGTGTCGGCCGGGCGGCCGGTGCCGTCGTCACCGGGGCCGTGGGGATGCCGGTGGTGCCCGGCGCGGCCGTGGCGGGGTGCCCGGAGCGGGCCGCCGGGACCGTGGTCGCCGAGGTCGGGACCGGTGCGGGGATCCCGTCCGGGTCCGAGGTGGGGGCCGGGCTCGTCCCGCCCATCGCGGGGCTCGCGGGTGCGGCTCCGGCCACCGTGGGGGTGGGCATCGCCGCGACGGTCGGGGCGGCGTGGCCCGCCGGGTCGTTGTCGGTGGCCGTCGCGACGGGGTCGGCCTCCGTGTTCCCGCCGGCCGTGCCCCCGGTCACCGCGTCCGGAGTCATCCGGGTCAGGCTCAGCACCCCCGCGGCGAGCGCGAGTCCGCCCACGGCGAAGAGCACCCGGCGCCGGCGGGGCTTGCGGTGCCGGCCCCGTACGGTACGGAGCGGGAGCGGCGCGGTCTCGTCGCCACCGGGTGCGTACGCGCTTCCGCGCCCGCCGGCCGCCCGGGCTGCCGGAACGATCCCTCGCACGGGAGCGTCCGCCCTGCGCGCCGCCTCCCGAACGCCCGTCCCGGCCGCGGCCTCGGGTGACCTCGGTCCGGTCTCCGCCTTCCGGGGGCCCGTGGCCCCGAGCGCCCCGGTCCCGTTGCCCGGTGCCGGCGCACGGGTCTCCGCCCGGCGGGCCTCCGCCGTGACGAGGGGCTCGCGCGTCCCGGTCCGGGCCTCCGGCTCGCGGGCGTCACCCGTGGCTTCGGCGTTGTCGGCCCCGGCCTCGGTCTCCGCCTTGCGAGCGCTCGCGAGGACGGACTCCGTCCCTCGGGCCCCGGCCGTGGCCTCGGGCGCCTCGGACCCGGCTTCCGCACCGCCTTCTCGGGGCTGATCCACGGCCGCGGTGGCGTCCGCCTCGGGGACTCCCTCCGTGACCTCGGGCGCCTCCGAACCGGCCTCCGCACCGCCTTCCTGCGGCTGAGGCGCGGTCGGTGCGGTTCCCGTCTCAACCGTCTTCCCGGGCGCCGTGATGTCCGCGGTGATTTCCGCCGTGGTGTCCGCGGCGGTCCCTCGCGTGGCCGTGACGGACCCGGTCGCGGGGGCCCAGGACTTCGCGGCCCTGTCCGGTGCGGTCCCGGTCCTCGCGAGAGCGGCGTCCGCCCGCTTCCTGGCCTCCGCGAGCGTCGCGCCCATTCCGGCGGTGGGTGTCCGCACCGCGGGCGTGTCCCGGGCGTCCGGCCCGGGGGCTCCGCGCCGTGCCGGGGCGGGCATCGCCCGGTTGAGCGGGGTGACCCGGATCCAGCCGTCGTCCACCGGTGCCGGGCCCTCCGCCGCCTCGGAGGCGGTCCGCTGGGCCGGCGGTCGTGTGAGTGCCGTTCGCCGGCCCGGCCGGGTGTCGGCGGCCTGCGGTGTCTCGCGGTTCGTCATGGTCGTCCCTCCCCGGTGAGCCGGTGTCCCTGATGCGCTGTGGCGGTGCGCAGGTTATGCACGGTGTGAGAGCGCGGAAACGAAGTTGGATGACATGTCACTCGAACGAGGAGGTACGGCTCGAGGGCACGGCTTTCGCCGGACGTCCCGGGCTGCGATGATCGGGTCATCGATTGTTAACCCGCGTTAACCGGGAGGGTGTCATGGCGGAGCACGAGGCGGACCAGTTGACGGAGCCGGCCGAGCGGAGGTTCGGGGAGTTCGTGGCCGTACGGACGCACGGCCATGTCGCCGAGCTCGTCCTCGACCGGCCCAAGGCCATGAACGCCGTGTCCACGGACATGGCCCGCTCGATCGCCGCCGCCTGCGACGCCCTCGCCGCCGACCGGGACGCACGCGTGGTCGTGCTGACCTCCACCCACGAGCGCGCCTTCTGCGTCGGCGCCGACCTGAAGGAGCGCAACTCCTTCACCGACGCCGAACTGCTGCGCCAGCGGCCCCTCGCGCGCGCCGCGTACACCGGTGTCCTGGAACTGCCGATGCCCACCGTCGCCGCCGTGCACGGCTTCGCGCTGGGCGGCGGGTTCGAGCTGGCGCTGTCCTGCGACCTGATCGTGGCCGACGCCACGGCGGTCGTCGGACTGCCCGAGGTGTCCGTCGGCGTGATCCCCGGAGGCGGCGGCACGCAGTTGCTGCCGCGCCGCGTGGGAGCCGCGCGCGCCGCCGAGCTCATCTTCTCGGCACGCCGTCTGGAGGCCGCGGAGGCGCGGGAGTTGGGCCTGGTGGACGAGCTGGTGGAGGCGGGCCGGGACAGGGTCGAGGCACTCGCCCTCGCCGCCCGGATCGCCGCGAACTCCCCGGTCGGACTGCGGGCCGCCAAGCGCGCCCTGCGGCTCGGCCACGGCCTCGACCTGCGGGCGGGCCTGGAGGTCGAGGACGCGGCCTGGCGGTCCGTCGCCTTCTCCGGCGACCGGGCCGAGGGCGTCGCCGCGTTCAACGAGAAGCGCAGGCCGGAGTGGCCGGGGGAGTGACCCGCGGACCCCGCGACCGTACGCGCGTACCCCTGATCGCCCCACCGATGTCCCAAATGCGGGCAAACCTACCTAGCCTGGGGAGATGGGCGAGGACAGTCGGCTGAGGGCCGTGGTGACGCTGGCGCAGGGGATGGCGGCGGCGCACACCCCACGGGAGTCGTGGCGGGCCGCGGCGCTCGGCGCGTGTCACGCGCTGGCCGGGAGCTTCGCCGCGCTCTCCGTGTGGGAGCGCGAACTCGGCCGGCTGCGGGTGCTGGCCAACGTGGGCGACCGCGCCGCGGACGAGGACGAGTTCCCCGACCAGGAGGCGTACCCGGTGCACCAGTTCCCGGAGATCGCCGAGTTCCTGCACGAGCGCTGGGCGGGCGGCGGCGAGCCCAACGCCTGGGTCGAGACCGCCGACGGCCCGGCGGCCGGTCCCGCCGGGTACTGCCACCAGCGCGTGGCCGCCCTGCGCCGGCGGGGCCGCGGCTGCTGCGTCGTCGCGCCCGTCGTGCTGCACGGACGGGCGTGGGGCGAGCTGTACGTGGCCCGCCCGGCCGGGGTGCCCGTCTTCGGCCGGGAGGACGCCGACTTCGCGACCGTCCTCGCCTCCGTCGTCGCCGCCGGGATCGCCCAGACCGAGCGTCTGGAGGAGGCCAGGCGGCTCGCGTACACCGACGCCCTGACCGGACTCGCCAACCGCCGTGCCGTGGACATACGGCTGGACGAGGCCGTCGAACGGCACCGGGAGGACGGCTCCGTGGTCAGCCTCGTCGTCTGCGACCTGAACGGGCTCAAGCGCGTCAACGACACCCTGGGGCACGCCGTCGGCGACCGGCTCCTCGAACGGTTCGGCTCGGTGCTCTCGCTCTGCGGGGCCATGCTCCCCGGCACCCTCGCGGCGCGGCTGGGCGGAGACGAGTTCTGTCTGCTCGCGGTGGGCCCGCCGGCCGACGACGTGGTCCGTATCGCCGGTGAACTCTGCTGCCGGGCGTCCGAGTTGGAGCTCGGTGAGGGAGTGGCGTGCGGGGTCGCCTCGACCGGGGACCCGATCGGCCCCGTACGGTCCGCGCGCCGGCTGTTCCGGCTGGCGGACGCCGCCCAGTACCGGGCGAAGGCCGTCCGGGCCGCGAAGCCCGTGGTCGCCGGCCGCGAGGGCCCCGACGACCCCGTCGTACGGCTCGCGGACGCGCCCCCGCCGACGGCGGGCGAGCGCCGCAGGTTCCGCGGACGCCACGACAGGCCCCGCACATGAGGGTCCCCGAGCTTCCCGGGGCCTGTGCGGGGCGGCCGTTGTGACGTACGCCGGAGTAAGGGGTCAACCGGCCACCCACTAGTGACATCAAGGAATTCACTGCGTACGCTCCTGAATATGGATATGCACACTGTGGTGGTGGGGACGTCCGGAGTGACCGCGTCCGACGTTCTCGCCGTGGCGCGCGAAGGCGCCCGGATCGAGCTCTCCGACCAGGCGGTGGCGGCCCTCGCCGCGGCCCGCGAGATCGTGGACGCGCTGGCCGCGAAGCCGGAGCCCGTCTACGGCGTCTCCACCGGGTTCGGAGCCCTCGCGTCCCGGCACATCAGCCCGGAACTGCGCGCCCAGCTGCAGCGCAACATCGTCCGCTCGCACGCCGCCGGCATGGGCCCGCGCGTCGAGCGCGAGGTCGTCCGCGCGCTGATGTTCCTGCGGCTCAAGACCGTCTGCTCCGGGCACACCGGTGTACGCCCCGAGGTCGCGCAGACCATGGCGGACGTCCTGAACGCGGGCATCACCCCCGTCGTCCACGAGTACGGCTCGCTCGGCTGCTCCGGCGACCTGGCGCCGCTGTCGCACTGCGCCCTGACCCTGATGGGCGAGGGCGACGCCGAGGGCCCCGACGGTGTCGTGCGCCCCGCGGGCGAACTGCTCGCCGAGGCCGGCATCACCCCCGTCGTGCTGCGCGAGAAGGAGGGCCTCGCCCTCCTCAACGGCACCGACGGCATGCTCGGCATGCTGGTCATGGCCCTCGCCGACCTGGAGACGCTCTACAAGTCGGCCGACGTCACCGCCGCGCTCTCCCTCGAGGCGCTCCTCGGCACCGACAAGGTCCTCGCCCCCGAACTGCACGCCATCCGCCCGCACCCCGGCCAGGGCGCCAGCGCCGCCAACATGCTGGCCGTGCTCAAGGGCTCGGAGCTCACCGGCCACCACCAGGACGACGCCCCGCGCGTCCAGGACGCCTACTCCGTGCGCTGCGCCCCGCAGGTGGCGGGCGCCGGCCGCGACACCCTCGCGCACGCCCGCACCGTCGCCGAGCGCGAGCTCGCCTCCGCCGTCGACAACCCGGTCGTGCTGCCCGACGGCCGCGTCGAGTCGAACGGCAACTTCCACGGCGCCCCCGTCGCCTACGTCCTCGACTTCCTCGCCATCGCCGCCGCCGACCTCGGCTCGATCGCCGAGCGCCGCACCGACCGGCTGCTCGACAAGAACCGCTCGCACGGCCTGCCGCCGTTCCTCGCGGACGACGCCGGCGTCGACTCGGGCCTGATGATCGCCCAGTACACGCAGGCCGCGCTGGTCAGCGAGATGAAGCGGCTCGCCGTACCGGCGTCCGCCGACTCCATCCCCTCCTCCGCCATGCAGGAGGACCACGTCTCCATGGGCTGGTCGGCGGCGCGCAAGCTGCGCACCTCCGTGGAGAACCTGGCCCGGATCGTGGCGATCGAGCTGTACGCCGCCACCCGCGCCATCGAACTGCGCGAGGGCCTGACCCCGGCCCCGGCCTCGCGCGCGGTCATCGACGCGGTCCGCGCCGCCGGTGTCCAGGGCCCCGGCCCGGACCGCTTCCTCGCCCCCGACCTGGCGGCGGCCGACGCGTTCGTGCGCGCGGGCGGCGTCGTGGCCGCGGTGGAGCCGGTGACCGGCCCGCTCGCGTAGCGGAGTGCGTCGCAGGTGGGCCGGGTCTGTGTCCCGGCCCACATGCGACGCCTCGCCTCGCCCTCTGGTATCAGGGTGTGCTACTGTCTCATTGATACGTTTTTGGTACCCATTTACTTTGTGCGCCTGATCGGAATCCTCCGCAGGCGCGTTTTGTTTTACCGGCATCTCCGGCATTACCCGGTGCATCTCCGGATGGGGGCCCAACTACCTGTTCAGGAGAACAACATGGCTACTGGCACCGTGAAGTGGTTCAACTCGGAAAAGGGCTTCGGCTTCATCGAGCAGGACGGCGGCGGCCCGGACGTCTTCGCCCACTACTCGAACATCGCGAGCTCCGGCTTCCGTGAGCTCCTCGAGGGCCAGAAGGTCTCCTTCGAGGTCACGCAGGGCCAGAAGGGCCTGCAGGCGGAGAACATCGTTCCCGCCTAGTTCGAACGCGCTTTTCCAGAGCCGGGTCCCGCGCCTTCGGGTGCGGGACCCGGCTCAGCGCTGTGACAGCTCATGCAGTCGGTGAGCGCTGTGTGTGCAGTCCGTGGGCCCAGGAAGGAAACCAGATCCAGCATGACTCGATCCGAACGTCCCGTCCGTAAGCGGCCGGCGAACGCACGCGCCGACCGCGCCGGCGGCTCCGCGAAGAGCGCGGGCCGGGGAGCCGGCCGCGCCGGCGCCCGCAAGGTCGCGCCTCCGCAGGAGTTCTCCCTGCCCGAGACGATCACACCGGCGCTGCCCGCGGTCGACTCGTTCGACGCGCTGGACATGCCGGCCGCCCTGACGAAGACCCTCGCGGCCCAGGGCGTCACCGAGCCCTTCCCGATCCAGGGCGCCACCCTGCCCAACTCCCTCGCCGGACGCGACGTCCTCGGCCGGGGACGCACCGGCTCCGGCAAGACCCTGGCCTTCGGCCTCGCGCTCCTCGCCCGCACCGCCGGACGCCGTGCCGAGCCGCGCAGCCCCCTGGCGCTCGTCCTGGTCCCCACCCGCGAACTCGCCCAGCAGGTCGACGACGCGCTGACGCCGTACGCCACCGCCGTCAACCTGCGCGTGGCCACCGCCGTCGGCGGGATGTCGATCGGCCGCCAGGCCGGCACGCTGCGCCGCGGTGTCGAGGTGCTTGTCGCCACCCCGGGGCGCCTCAAGGACCTCATCGAGCGCGGCGACTGCGCCCTCGGCCAGGTCGCGATCACCGTGCTGGACGAGGCCGACCAGATGGCCGACATGGGCTTCATGCCCCAGGTCACCGCGCTGCTCAAGCAGGTCGAGCCGGGCGGCCAGCGGCTGCTCTTCTCGGCGACGCTCGACAAGAACATCGACCGGCTGGTCAAGATGTTCCTCACCGACCCCGTGGTGCACTCCGTCGACCCGTCCGCGGGCGCGGTGACGACCATGGAGCACCACGTGCTGCACGTGGCCGACGAGACCGACAAGAAGGCCGTCGCGCTGCGGATCGCCGCCCGTGACGGCCGGGTGATCCTGTTCGTCGACACCAAGCGTGGCGCCGACCGCTTCACCAAGCGGCTGCTCGCCAGCGGTGTCCGCGCCTCCGCGCTGCACGGCGGGCGCAGCCAGCCGCAGCGCAACCGCACGCTCGACCAGTTCAAGAACGGCCAGGTCACCGCGCTCGTGGCCACGAACGTGGCGGCGCGCGGCATTCACATCGACGACCTCGACCTCGTCGTCAACGTCGATCCGCCGACCGACCACAAGGACTACCTGCACCGCGGCGGCCGTACCGCCCGTGCCGGTGAGTCCGGCAGTGTCGTCACCCTCGTGCTGCCCGAGCAGAAGCGGGAGATGACCCGGCTGATGGCGGACGCCGGCATCACGCCGCGCACCGCCCGGGTGAAGTCCAGCGACGAGGAGCTCGCGCGTCTCACCGGCGCCCGCGAGCCCTCCGGTGTCCCGGTCGTCATCGAGGTTCCGCAGCCCGTCGTCGAGCAGCCGAAGGCGCGGTCCAAGACGCGGCGCGCGACCGGTGGCGGGGCCAGGCGCCCGGCGGTCGCCGGCGGCGACACGGCCGGACGCACGGGCACCGGCTCGGACGGCCAGGCACGCCGGCAGCGCGCAGGACGCGCGGGTACCGGCGCCGCGACCGGCGGCACGGCCACCGGGCGTCGTACGGGCACCGGGGGAGCGGCCGCGGGCCGTCGCGGGGAGTCCGGAGCGGGCGCGGGCCGTCGTACGGACGCGGGCGGCTCGGCCACGGGCCGGCGCGGTGAGGCCGGGGGCGGCTCCGGCCGTCGTACGGACGCCGCCGCCGGAGGCTCGGGCGCCGGTCGTTCCGGCGGCCGCGGTCGTGCTCCGCAGCGCGGTGGCCAGAACGGCGCCCAGGGCGGCGGCCGCAGGGCCGCCTGACCGGCACGTCTTCGCCACGGCCCCGTGACCCCCGGCACACGCCGGCGGGCCACGGGGCCGTGGCATACCCACCCCGCGCCCGCCGCGGAGCCTGTCCCGCGGCGCGGGCGCATGGGCCGGCGGCGCGTGAACAGGCCCTCGTGACGCTGGGGTTCAGGCGTCGCCACGGGCCCGGCGAGCGGCCAGAGTCCGCCTCGCGGCACGGGAGCACGGCCCGGCGATGGGTGGACAGGTCCCGTGGCGCGGGAGTTCAGGGTCGCCGCGGGGTCGCGGAGAGCGGCCCGCGCGTGCCTCGGTGCGCGTCTCGGGGCGCGTGAACAGACCCCCCGTGACGCGGGGGTTCAGACGTCGCCCAGGAAGCCCGGGTCCACCCCGTCCAGTTTCAGGGCGAAGTCCCGGTGCAGGGTGAGGAGTTCGGACAGGGGTACCGCGCGGCGGCTGGTCGACATGAGGTCGCGGCGCGCCTCGGCCGACCACAGGAACGGCACCACCGACAGCCCCTGCGTGCCCGTGAGGGCGCCCGACTCGGCCCGCCAGCCCGGCCAGCGCAGCGTGTCGTAGAACTGGTCCGTGCCCTCGTCGAGGAGCCACTGGAGCCATGCCCCGTGGCCCACTTCGAGCGCCTCCCACTTCAAGGAGTCCGGCGCGAAGTAGACGATCTCGCCCGGCCGGCCGGGCCGGCCCACCGCCTCCGGGTCCGGCCCGTTGAGCACGAACACCCCGCCCAGCACGTCGTGTCCGACGACGAGCCCGCCGTCCTGCGGGCGCCAGTACGGGTCGAAGTGCTCGGGGAACCCGTTGACCTCGGCCAGCGAGGGCAGGTCCGTCGTCCCGTCGGGCACGCCCGTCGGGGGCTCCTCGGCCGGGCTGCCGTAGATCCGCAGCCAGCCGCTGTCCAGCACCACGCCACCGCAGTTGAGGACCATCCCGCCCAGCCAGGACCGTGCGGTGACCTGGAGCTGGTGCAGGCTGGCACGGCCCAGGTCGGGGTCCACCGGCGGAACGTCCATGGACACCCCGCTGCCGGCGAGCGCCTTGGACAGCAGCGGCCAGGCCGGTTCCTCTACGTCGGTCAGCTCGCTCAGCTCTCGCATGGCTTCCCTGTGGGTTGTCAGGCGCGCGGTCGGTGCGCTCAGTAGGCCATCATGCGCTCTCGGCGCACGGAATACGTCACGAATCCGGCGCCCAGACCGAGGAAGAGCGTGCCGCCGACGAGATACGGCGTCGTGTCCACCGCACCGGTGTCCGCGAGCCGCGTCCCGTCGTCACCGGACAGCGCGTGCGGCCCGTCGCCACCGGGGAGCGTGCGGCCGCCGTCGTCCGATCCCGTGGACGCCGGTTTCGTCGCGCCGGCGGCCGGGGCGGACGCCGGCGCCGATGCGCTCGGCGTGGGTACGTCCTGGGTCGCGTTGGCGGACGGGACGAACCACAGGGCACCCAGAAGGGTCCCCGCTGCGGTGGCGGTCAGCAACGATCGACGTGCGGCGGACACGAAATATCGATCCCCTTGTGGCGCTTGCGAATTGGCCGTGTGGGCCGATGCTAATGAAAGGCGCGGGTCGCGGGAAAGTCGCGCATGCCACGGGCCGTACGCTCCCTCCCATGACTACCCCTGAGACTTCACGGTTTGTCCGGCTTCGTGTCGAACTCGTGCTGGAGATCGACGATGCCGAGGCCGTGACCCGGGCCGCGCTGAGCCGGATCGGCGACGACGCGGACATGCCGGCCGAGGAAAGGGCCCACGCCGAGGGCGCAGTGACGGAAGACACGGCGGAGGCGCTGGCTTATCTCGTGGACCCGTTCGACCTGGTCAGCGAGGTGCCCGGGGTCGAACTCGCGCAGGCCTCCTGGAGCAGTGAGCCCGTCGACTACGATCCCGATTCGCCGGAATGGGACATCGACGAGGATGATGCCGAGGAGGACGACGAGGAAGACGTGCGCGGCTGACGCGGACCGGGAGACAAGGCCCCGGCCGGTGACCGCCGTCCGGGGTTTTTTCGGCCCCGGCGCCGCACGATCCGCCTCCGCACCCCACCCGCACACCGCTCCGGTCCGCGTGCCGAACGCGGTGGACGTGGCGTGGGCCACACTTCCGGGTGAAGTGGAACGGGGTGAACCGGTTGTGGCGTTGAAGTTCATGGGGCCCGTGCCCCTTTACGGGAATCGGCGACGATGGAGAAGCGTGTGATGACGAACAGTAAGCGGCGCAAGCGTCTGACGACTGCGTCCGTACTGCTCGGCGGGGTGCTGATGCTCTCTGCGTGCAGCGGAGGCGGAGGCAAGACCGACGCCTCGGGCACCGGCGACCCCACGTCGCAGGCCAAGGTCGACGAGGCGGCGGCCAAGAAGACGTCCGAGGCCCAGATCACGATCACGCCCAAGGACGGCTCGGACAACGCCTCGATCAACAACGGCACCGCCGTCACGGTCAGCAAGGGCTCGCTCACCTCGGTCACGATGAAGACCGCGACCGGCACCGCCGTCGCCGGTCAGATATCGGCCGACAAGAAGACCTGGAAGCCCCTGAACCGGCTGGAGCGCGCGACCACTTACAAGATCGCCGCCGAGGCCGCCGACTCCGCGGGCCGCACGGCCCACGAGAACGCGTCCTTCACCACGGTCTCCCCGGCCAACAGCTTCATCGGCAACTTCACGCCCGAGGACGGCTCGACGGTCGGTGTCGGCATGCCGGTCTCGATCAACTTCGACAAGGCGATCACCAACAAGGCCGCCGTGCAGAAGGGGATCACCGTCTCCTCCAGCAGCGGCCAGGAGGTGGTCGGTCACTGGTTCAACGCCAACCGCCTGGACTTCCGTCCGGAGAACTACTGGACCGGCGGTTCCACCGTCACCCTCAAGCTGAACCTCGACGGGGTCCAGGGCGCGAGCGGTGTCTACGGCGTCCAGCAGAAGACGGTCACGTTCAAGATCGGCCGCAACCAGGTCTCCGTCGTCGACGCCAACACGAAGACGATGCAGGTCATGCAGGACGGCAAGGTCGTCAAGACCATCCCGATCTCCGCGGGCGCTCCGGACCACACCACGTACCAGGGCCAGATGGTGATCTCCGAGAAGTTCAAGGAGACCCGGATGGACGGTTCGACGGTCGGCTTCACGAACGACGACGGCAAGGGCGAGTACGACATCAAGGACGTGCCGCACGCGATGCGTCTGTCGAACTCCGGCACCTTCATCCACGGCAACTACTGGGGCGCGAAGTCCATCTTCGGCTCCGTGAACACCAGCCACGGCTGTGTCGGCCTGTCCGACACGAAGGGCGCCAACGACCCCAACACCCCCGCCGCGTGGTTCTTCAGCCACTCGCTGGTCGGTGACGTGGTCGTCGTCAAGAACACCGGCGACAAGACCATCGCCCCGGACAACGGCCTCAACGGCTGGAACCTGGACTGGGCGGCCTGGAAGGCCGGTTCGGCCGTCTGAGACGGCCGGCAGCGGGACAGGAGCGAACACTGATGCGGCGGTGGCCCCGGGCCACCGCCGCATCGGCGTCTCCCACGGGGTTCCGAGCCCGGCCACAGCCTTCTCATGGTTCTCTTATTTCGGCCTTATTCCTTCATCACGCGCCGTAACTAGCTTGCGGCACATGTTCTTCACCTACCTGAGGCGCGAACTGCGCCGCCGCAGAAAGGCGGCCCTCGTCGTCGCCTCCGGGCTCGCCCTGGGCATCGCCCTGGTCATCGTGGTCAGTTCCGTGTCCTCGGGCATGGAGAAGGCCCAGGGCAAGGTCCTCCAGTCGCTGTACGGGCTGGGGACCGACATGACGGTCACCAAGGCCGCCGCGGCGGCCGGCACCAGCGACCGCCCGCGCTTCAACTTCGACGCGAAGGACAGCGGTTCCGGCACGGACCAGAGCAGCGACCGCGTCATGGTCCAGGGCTTCCAGACCCTGGCCTCCTCGACCGTCTCCAAGGTCGACTCCCAGAAGGGCGTGGCGGACTCCGTCGGCGGCCTGAGCCTCACGGTCATCCGTATCAACGGCCAGTTCACCCGCGGCCAGTTCAAGCAGGACCCGGGCAGCGGCGGCGGCAGCCGGCAGCGTGGCGGCGGCGGGGCTCCCCAGGGCCGCGTCGAGGGCGGCGGCGCCAACTTCGACGTCAACAACTACACGGTCTACGGCACCGACGTCACCAAGCCCTCCCTGGGCCCGCTGACCTCGTCGAAGATCACCAGCGGCCGTACGTTCAAGACCTCCGAGACGAACGCCAAGGTCGTCGTCGCGGACAAGTCGTACGCCAAGGAGAAGAAGCTCAAGCTCGGTGGCACCGTCACCATCAAGAGCGTCAAGTACAAGATCATCGGCATCGCGACGCCCGACAGCGGCGACGCGGCGGCCAACCTCTACATCCCGCTCCAGCAGGCGCAGACGCTCAGCAGCTCCAAGAACAAGGTCACGACGATCTACGTCAAGGCCACGGACTCGCAGCAGATCTCCAGCGTCAAGACCACCATCCAGAAGAACATCTCGGGTACGACGGTCACCACCTCGGCGGACCTCGCGAGCACCGTCTCCGGCTCCCTGTCCACCGCCTCCAACCTCGCCTCGAACGTGGGCAAGTGGCTGTCGATCGCGGTGCTCGTGGCCGCGTTCCTGGTCGCGGGCCTGCTCACGTCCTCCGCCGTCTCCCGCCGCGTGCGCGAGTTCGGCACCCTCAAGGCGCTCGGCTGGAAGTCGAGCCGCGTGACCCGCCAGGTGGTCGGCGAGGCCATCGTCAACGGCCTGGTCGGCGGCGTCCTCGGCATCGCCCTCGGCCTCGCCGGCGCCTACGTCGTCACCGAGATCAGCCCCAGCCTCACGGCGCAGCTGGCGAGCGCGGGCCGCGGCGGTCCGGGCGGAGGCGGCGGCTTCGGCGGCGGCGGCTTCGGCGGCCCGGCACGGCAGAGCGCCTCCAAGGCCCTCGACGTCGCGCTCACCGCGCCGGTCAGCGTCAACACGATCGTCCTCGCGGTCGCCCTGGCCGTGGCCGGCGGTCTGATCGCCGGTGCCTTCGGCGGCTGGCGCGCCTCCCGGCTGCGTCCCGCCGACGCCCTGCGCCGCGTCGAATAAGCCCCGCCCCTACGTACTTACGTATCCCAGGAGTAACACCATGTACGAACTCAGAGGCGTCACCAAGCGCTATGTGCGGGGCAAGGAATCGATCAACGCGCTCGCCGGGATCGATCTGACGATCGGCGACGGCGACCGGCTCGTCATCCAGGGCCCCACCGGCGGCGGCAAGTCCACCCTGCTCCAGATGCTCGGCGGGCTCGACCGTCCCACCGCGGGCAGTGTCGAGCTCGACGGCGTCGACATGGCGAAACTGTCCGAGGCCAAGCTCACCCGGGTGCGCAGCGAGAACATCGGCTTCGTGTTCCAGAGCTTCAACCTGATCCCCACGCTCACCGCCCAGGAGAACGTCGAGACCGCGCTCGTACCGCTGCGGGTCAAGGCGAAGGAACGGCGTGAGCGGGCCGCCGCGGCCCTGGAGTCCGTTGGGCTCGCCGAGCGCCTCGGGCACCTGCCCGCCGAGCTCTCGGGCGGTCAGCAGCAGCGCGTGGCGATCGCCCGCGCCCTGGTCAAGCAGCCCAAGGTGCTGCTCGCCGACGAGCCCACCGGCAACCTCGACGAGGGCATGCGCGACGAGATCATGGAGGTGCTCGAAGCCATGTGGAAGGAGCACGGGCTGACCTTCATCATGGTCACCCACGACTCCGCGATCGCGAAGAAGGCCCCGCGCGTCGCGACGATCCGCAAGGGGAAGATCACCGTCAAGGAGAACGCCGGCGCGTAACCGCGGCGCATCACCGTGGCGCGCACCCGCCCCGCGGGAATGAGCCCGCAGCGAAAGGGCCACCGGAAAGAGAGCCTCCGGTGGTCCTTCCGTGTTTGTGTGGGGACATGACCGTCTCGACAGTCGAATACATCAGGTACCGCATTCCCGAGGACCGGTCGGCCGAGTTCCTGGCCGCCTACACCCGTGCCGCCGTCCAGCTCGCCGCGGCCCCGCAGTGCGTCGACTACGAACTCGCGCGCTGCGAGGAGGACTTCGAGCACTTCGTCCTGAGGATCACCTGGACCTCGACCGAGGACCACGTCGAGGGCTTCCGCACCTCCGAGCTCTTCCCCGGCTTCCTCGCCGAGATCCGCCCGTACATCGGCAGCATCGAGGAGATGCGCCACTACAAACCGACCTCGGTCCGCGGCCGGGGCGCCTCCGAGCCCACCCTCTACGCCTGGGCGGGCGGCGCCGAGGCCTTCTCCCGTCTCACCGAGGCGTTCTACGACAAGGTCCTCAAGGACGACCTCCTCGCGCCGCTGTTCGCGGACCTCGCGCCCGAGCACGCCGCCCATGTCGCCCTCTGGCTCGGCGAGGTCTTCGGCGGACCGCACGCGTACTCCGAGACCCAGGGCGGCCACGGCCACATGGTCGCCAAGCACCTGGGCAAGGGCATCACGGAGCCGCAGCGCCGCCGCTGGGTCAACCTGCTCCAGGACGCCGCCGACGACGCGGGACTGCCCACCGACGCCGAGTTCCGCTCCGCCTTCCTCGCGTACGCGGAGTGGGGCACGCGGCTTGCCGTGTACTACTCGGGCCCGGACGCGACACCTCCGGGGGAGCAGCCCGTACCGAAGTGGACCTGGGGAGCGGCACCGCCCTACCGGCCGTAGCCCAGGCATGCCCGGGGTCCCGAGCCGGCCCGCGGTACCCGGGCTCGGGCGGGCGGGCTACCGGGGAGCGGACGAGCCCGCCCGGGTCGCGTCCGTTCCCCACGACGCCAGCAGCCGCAGCGCCTCGGCCGAAGCCGACTCCGGCTCCGCGTGATACGTGACCAGCGCCAGCTCACCGTCACCGATCAGCCGGAACGACTCGAACTGCAACGCGAGATCGCCCACCAGCGGATGCCGCAGCAGCTTCAGCCCGTGGCTCTTCTCCTTCACGTCGTGCGTCGCCCACAGCCGCCGGAAGTCCTCGCTCTTCACCGACAGCTCCCCGACCAGCGCGGCCAGCCGGGGATCGTCCGGATGACAGCCCGCGTCCATGCGCAGCATGCAGACGATGTCGATCGCCTTCTGCTCCCACTCCACGAACAGCTCCCGGTACTCGGGCCGCAGGAAGACCATCCGCGCCCAGTTCCGCTCCTGCGGCGGCAGCTCCGACCAGTCCCCGAACACCGCGGCGGCCATCCGGTTCCAGACGAGCACGTCGGAGCGCCGCCCGGTGATGTACGCGGGGACGTGGTCGAGCGTGTCGAGGAGCTGGCGCAGCGAGCCGCGCACCTGCTGCGGCCGGGCCGTCTGCTTCTTCTTGTGCTGCTTGGGCTTCGCGAGATGCGTGAGGTGGTTGTGCTCGGCGTCCGTCAGCCGCAGCGCCCGCGCGATGGCGTCCAGCACCTCCGCCGACACATTGCGGCCCTGGCCCTGCTCCAGGCGCGTGTAGTAGGCGACGGACACCCCGGCCAGCTGGGCCAGCTCCTCGCGGCGCAGCCCCGGCACCCGGCGGTGCCGCCCGAAGTCGGGCAGCCCGACGTCCTCCGGCTTCAGCCGGGCCCGTCGGCTGCGCAGGAACTCGCTCAGCTCGGCGCGCCGGTCGAGGGAGTGGGCCGCCTCACCGGCGGGGCCCGCGGAGGGCTGTTCATCCATATGTCCAGTATCAACGGTCGTACGACACGGAGCCTGACCCCGCCAGTGGTAGGACCGGCGGACGTACGCAGAACCGTGGTCTGGGTGAAACGCGTGGGACCGGGCAGGCTGGACGCCGTGCCCGGACCGAGTCCGCCGGGCACGGACACCCCCCTCCCGAGGAGAACCCCGGCATGACCACTGTCGTCGCTTACGCCGCACCCGCCGCCAAGGCTCCGCTGGAGCGCACCACGATCGAGCGCCGCGCGGTCAGGGAGCACGACGTCCTGATCGACATCAAGTTCGCCGGCATCTGCCACTCCGACATCCACCAGGCCCGCGAGGGCTGGGGCAAGGCGGCCTTCCCGATGGTGCCGGGCCACGAGATCGCCGGCATCGTCGAGGAGGTCGGCTCCGGCGTCACCAAGTTCAAGGTCGGCGACCGCGTGGGCGTCGGCTGCCTGGTCGACTCCTGCCGTGAGTGCGACAACTGCGTGGCCGGTCTCGAGCAGTACTGCACCGGCGGCGGCGTCGGCACGTACAACTCCGTCGGCAAGGACGGCGAGCCCACCTACGGCGGCTACTCCGAGAAGATCGTCGTCGACGAGAACTACACCCTGCGCATCCCCGACGGCATCTCCCTCGACGTCGCCGCGCCGCTGCTCTGCGCCGGGATCACCACGTACTCCCCGCTCAAGCACTGGAACGCGGGCCCCGGCAAGAAGGTCGCCGTGCTCGGCATGGGCGGTCTCGGCCACATGGGCGTCAAGATCGCGCACGCGCTCGGCGCCGAGGTCACGGTCCTCTCCCAGTCGCTGCGCAAGAAGGACGACGGCCTGAAGCTGGGCGCCGACCACTACCACGCCACCAGCGACCCGGAGACCTTCAAGGCGCTGCGCGGCACCTTCGACCTGATCCTGTCCACCGTCTCCGCGCCGCTGGACCTGGACGCCTATCTGTCCCTGCTGCGCACCGACGGCGCGTTCGTGAACGTGGGCGCGCCCGAGGAGCCGGTCCGGCTCAACCTGTTCTCGGTGATCGGCGGCCGCAAGACCCTCGCGGGCTCCGGCATCGGCGGCATCCGCGAGACCCAGGAGATGCTGGACTTCTGTGCCGAGCACGGCTTCGGCGCCGAGATCGAGCTCATCGAGGCCTCCGAGATCAACGAGGCGTACGAGCGGGTGCTGGCGAGCGACGTCCGCTACCGCTTCGTGATCGACGCGGCCACCCTCTAGCGGCCGGCCCGGCGGTCCCGGCCGCCGGGCAGGACAGGAAGGGGGCCGTCACGGTCGTACGACCGTGACGGCCCCCTTTCACGTCAGCGTCCGACGACCGCGCCCGCGTAGACGTTGTCCGGGGTGACGATCTGCGTGACGGCCCTGGCGACCAGCGTGGACGGTTCCTGGCCCTGGTAGGTGGTGTCGGTGTTGAGCATGACGACCAGGGTGGCCTTCTTCGAGGGCAGGTAGACGGTCACGGTCTCGTAGCCCGGCAGGGAGCCGTTGTGCCCGATCCAGCCGCTGGCGTTGAAGATGCCCAGGCCGTACGACGTGCCGGGGAAGCCGGTCGGCAGCGTCTTCAGGCGCTGGGCCTGGGTGGCGGGGCTGAGCAGCGTGCCGGTGGCGACGACCTTGGCCCAGCGCCGCAGGTCGTGCAGGTTCGAGATCATCGCCCCGGCCGCCCAGGCCCAGCTCGGGTTCCAGTTCGTGGAGTTCGCGACCTCGCCGGTCAGCGTCTGGTCGGTGTACCCCTGCGGGTGCGGCTCCGGGAACTCGTTGCCCTTCGGGAACAGCGTGTGGCGCAGGCCCGCGGGGCGCAGGACGCGCTGGTGGATGACGTCGCGCAGCTTCTGCCCGCCGGCCTTCTCGACGACCAGGCCGAGCAGGACGAGGTTGGTGTTGGAGTACTCGAACTGCGCGCCGGGCGCGAACGTGTTCCGGTGCTTGAAGCCGTACGCGAGCAGCTCCCGCGGGGTGAAGACCCGCTGGGGGTTGCTCAGCAGGTCGTGCACGAAGTCCGGGTCCGAGGTGTACGGGAACAGTCCGCTGCGCATCTCGGCGAGCTGGCGCAGCGTGATGTTCCGGCCGTTCGGGACGCCGTGGACGTAGCGGGAGATCGGGTCGTCCAGCCGGACCCGGTGCCGGTCGACGAGTTCGAGCAGCGCGGTGACGGTGAAGGTCTTGGTCTCGCTGCCGATCCGGACGTAGGAGTCGACGGACATCGGCTTGCGGGTGGTGGTGTCGGCGACGCCGGTCGCGCGGACGTAGTTCCCCCTGCCGGGCATCCAGAGCCCGACCACGACACCGGGGATGTTCGCCTGCCTGCGGACGTCCGCGACGGCCTTGTCCAGCCGTGCGCTCAGCGCGGGGCTCAGGCTGTCGCGCGCGGTGTCGTCCTGGCCGTATCCGCCGGTGCCGGTCGCGCGGGCGCCGCGGGTCGGGGCGTCCGCCGGGCGGAGGGCGGCGGCGGGGGTGGCCGTCATCGGGGCCAGCACGGACGCGGCGAGCAGGGCGGCGGCGAACGGACGGCGGTAGGAGCGGTGTCGCATGGGGGGCGCCTCTTCCGGATCAGGTCCAGGTCACGGGGGACACGGGAACAGACGGCAACACCACCACCCGGGGCGCCGACCGGGGCTCCGGTCCGATCAACGGTCCGGCAAGTCCACTCGATCGGAGCCACGCGGGCGCCGCCCACAACCATGGGGCGCGGTCGTGGGTCTGCTGTATGGCGCGGGAGAACGGGACGGCCAGGGTCCGGGAGCGGGGCGGCTGTGATCCGGGACGGGGCGGCCGTGGTCCGGGGGCGGAAGGGGGCGCGATGAGCGGACGGACGAACCGTCGCGAGAGGCTGCGGGAGGGGGTGCCGAGGGCGAGTCTGTTCCTCGTGATCGCCGGTCTGTTCGCCGTGGGCGCGGTCGTCACCTGGCTCGCGGTGACCCATGTCGCCTACGCCTCGGGCCTGGAGGGCACGTCCGGCCGTCTCAGGGTCGAGGCCTGCACCTGGAGCGGCTACGGGAACCACCGGAGTGTGCACTGCCACGGCGTCTTCCGTTCCGACGACGGGACGACGGTGGATCCGCGGGCCACGATCGCCGACCACCTGTCCGTCGGCCGCACGGTGGACGTGCGGCGGACGGCCTCCGGCGGCTACGAACGAACGGGCGCGGGCGCCGTGTTCGGCTGGCTGGCGGTCTCCCTGCTCGGCCTGGCGGTACTGGTCCTGGGAGCCACGGCCGTGAACGCCGTGACCGGGGCCCGCGTCAGACCCCGGCGGCTGCTGATCCCGCTCGCCGCGCTCCTCGCGGCGACCCTGGCCAGCGCCCTGATCGGCGGGGTGGCGGGGATCGCGTTCGGAGGCTGAGGGGCGCCGCGGGGCGGGACGCGTCCCGGTGCGGCGCCCGGACGCGGCTGCCGGTCGGTGCCGCGGGCCGCCGCGAACTGTCCGGACACCCGGGATGAGCTCGTCCGGCGCCTCGCGTGACCAATTCGTCGGCGGCGTACCGCAGTTGGCCCGATGCGGGGTTCCGGGGGCTCCGCACCGTCGCGTAATGGCTTGACCAAGGTTCTCCGAAGGCCGGCCTTCTCTCTTGTTAGGTAAGCCTTCCCTGTCTTAACTTCTGGGCGTCCCCGAACGTCAGACCGGAGAATCCATGTCCAGCGCCAACGTCGTCCTGCTCGGAGCCATAGCGGGCTTCACCATCTATCTCGGCCTCCCCATCGGCCGCCTGCGTACGCCGACACCCCGCCTCAAGGCGGGCCTGAACGCCGTCGCGATCGGCATCCTGGTCTTCCTCGTGTGGGACGTCCTGACGCACGCCTGGGAGCCGGTCGACGGGGCGCTCGCCGACCACGACTGGGGCTCGGTCGCCTCCGGAGGCGGCACCCTGGCGGCAGGGCTGACCCTCGGGCTGGCCGGGCTCGTGCACTACGACGGCTGGATGGCCCGCCGCCGGGCCGCCGCCGCGCGCCCCGCGGGACCCGGCGCCGCCGCCACCACCGAGCTGGCCCCGGCGACCCGCAGCCAGGCGGGCTCGCTCGCGCTGATGATCGCCACCGGTATCGGCCTGCACAACTTCGCCGAGGGCCTGGCCATCGGCAACTCCGCCGCCAAGGGTGAACTCTCGCTCGCCGTCCTGCTGATCATCGGGTTCGGCCTGCACAACGCCACCGAGGGCTTCGGCATCGTCGCCCCGCTCGCCGCCGAGGGCGAGCGCCCGTCCTGGCTCACGCTGCTCTGGCTCGGCCTGATCGGCGGCGGCCCCACCTTCCTCGGCACGGTCGTCGGCCAGCACCTCGTCGACGACACCCTCTCGATCGCCTTCCTCGGCCTCGCCGCCGGCTCGATCCTCTACGTGGTGATCGAACTCCTGGCCGTCGCCCGCAGGACCGGCCTCAAGACCCTCACCACCTGGTGCATCCTGACGGGCCTGCTCCTGGGCTTCGCCACGGACGCCGTCGTCACGGCGGCGGGCGCCTGAACGACGACCACGGAGGCGCCGAGGGGGGTCTCACGGCGGCCGGCTGCCGGACCATGGACCGGTCGGACACGCCGGCCCGGCCTCGGAGCGCCACGCGGGTGCGGTTGCTACAGGGCGTCGAACGGGGGAACGATGCGGAAGACGATGATGAGCGGATCGCGCAGGGCCACGAGGAAGTAGAACCAACCGCCGGCCGCGTCCATCCGACGTAGACCGCCCGGTCTTGGGCCATTGCCGAGATCGGAGACGTCGATTCCCGTACTGGCGAGTTCGACGAGTTGGCCGGCCAGGCGTTCGACTTCCGCGACGACGTGGGCCGGGAGGCCGCCCGCCACGTGATCGTGATCAGGGTCGTACTCCCAGTTGCCAGTCCGAGCTCACCGGGTCGGGAGACCGACGGCGGCGTGAGCTTCGTCGAGAAGCCGTCCGATCTCGGCGGCCGCCTGTCGTGCCTGCGTGGCGTCGCCCGCTTCGGCGGTGTCCTCCCAGCGGCGGAGATCCGCGGCCAGGCCGGGTTGGCGTTGGATGTGGACGTAGACGGCCCACTGGGTGACGAATCGCCGGAGGGGGGCGAGATCAGAGCCCTGCCGGGACTGGTCGGCCGCCTGGTCCAGCTCGCGTGTGAAGGCGGGGAGGGCGGCAGGCGCGATCTGGCTCACGGCCTGTCGTAGCGCGGCGACCGTTGCGGGCGGCTGAGGGATGAGTGGCTGCTCAGCGGCAGGGGTGGTCATGGCTGCTCCCATGGGCGCGATTCTGTCCCGCGCCTCAGCCTATCGGGCACGAGCGCCTTCCCTCCGCTCGAACGAGTGACGGAGAAGCGATTCAGCTGTTTCGGGGCGAGCTCCCTCCCCCCAGCCCTGAAGGTGGGCGATGAGGTCGTCCTGGCCGCGCAGCCCCGTGAGGCCTCGTCCGAGAGGCAGAGTCGCAGGGACGGGTGCGGCAAGGGCCTTGAGCCGCAGGTCTCGCTCGGGCAGGTCGAACGGAGTGGCCAATCTGTAGGGTGGGGCCCGCAAGCAGAGCGCGCCGCAGCAAGGCCGACCCGGTCCAGGCCTCCGCCCACGCGTTCTCGCCAAGCGCGCCGAAACCCTTGGTGACCACGCCACGAGCGACACCCCGCCCGACCCCGACGACCTGCTCGCCCTCCTGATCGCCGCGATCGATCCCGCCGAGGCCCGCGTCGGCGTGCAGGCCTGGGGCGGGCGACCACCAGCCTCGCCGTCCGCGCCATCGTCGTCGACACGATCGACCGGCTGCGCGCCATGGTGCACGACCGCGTCATGGCCTACATGGTCGAGGTCGAGTACCTCGACCCGCCCGAGGCCCGGGAGCGGGTCACCCCGATCGCCGACCAGGTGATGGCGTTCCACTTGGCCGAACTGCTGCGCACCGCCCTGCGATCGCCGATCGAGGAGACGACGTCATGACCACCACCACCGCTTCGTTGGCGGACCGCACGGTCTCCCGGATCGGCTACGGCGCCATGCAGCTCCAGCGTCTGCACGACCGCCGCGGTGAGGCCGTCGCGCTGCTGCGCCGCGCGGTCGAGCTGGGCGTCGACCACGTGGACACCGCCGAGTTCTACGGCTTCGGTTTCGCCAACGACGTGATCCGCGAGGCACTGCGCCCCGAGGACGGCGTCCTGGTCGTCACGAAGGTCGGTGCCGATCCCGACCCGGGCGGGCCGCTGCCGCTGCGGCTGGCGCAGCGTCCCGAGCAGCTGCGCGCCAGTGTCGAGGACAACCTGCGAAGCCTCGGCACCGACCGGCTCCCGGTGGTCAACCTCCGCCGTCTCGACTCAGGCCCCGGCCTGCGCGCCGACGGCGATCAGATCGTCGGCCTCGACGACCAGCTCGCGGTGATGACCGCCCTGCGCGACGAGGGGAAGATCGGCGCGATCGGCCTGAGCGGCGTCCCCCTCGACGGCCTGCGCCGCGCCCTGCCCGCGGGCATCGTCTGCGTGCAGAACGCTTACAGCCTCGTCTCCCGCGCCGACGAGGACATGCTCCGGCTGTGCGCGGCCGAGGGCATCGCCTGGGTGCCGTTCTTCCCGCTCGGCGGGGCCTTCCCGGGCCTGCCCAAGGTGACCGGCGACCCGGCGGTGCGGGCCGTGGCCGCTTCCCTGGGCGTCACGCCCTCACAGATCGGCCTCGCCTGGCTGCTGCACCACGCCCCGAACGTGCTGCTCATCCCCGGCACCGCCGACGCCGCCCACCTGGAGGCCAACATGACGGCCGGTGGGATCACCCTCGACGCCGCGGCCCTCGCCACCCTCGACGCCGTCGACCCCCGCTCCGGCGAAGCCCCCGCCGGCTGACCGGAACCCGGGCCGTGGCCGTCCACGGGGCGTGACCACCGATCAGGGACGCGGCTGGGCCAGGAGTTCCGCACCGGCGGGATGCTCCCGGTCCCGGGGGAGCAGCCGGGTGGCCGATTCCCGTTCACGGTCCGCTCGGGGTGCAGTCCCCTCACGCCCATGGCATCCCTGACGTCCCTGGCGGGCGCGATGGGCGGGAGAGCCCCCGGCTCCGCTGTCGCCGGAATGGAACCCGATGTGGCCCATCGGCGAAGGGCACGTGAAACTCGCACGAACCCAGGCCTTCAAGGCGTTCGAACGAACGAAAGGAGCTCCGATGCCCGTTGAGACCTCGGGCGTCCGCACCTGCGAGGAGGATCGCGAGGACAGCGACGCCCGTGTGATCGCGCGGTCCCGGGACGAGCCCGAACAGTTCGCCGCGCTCTTCGACCGGTACGCCGACGTCGTGCACCGCTACGTGGCCAGGCGGATCGGTCCCGAGACGGCGGAGGATCTGATGGCGGAGACGTTCACGACCGCCTTCCAGCGGCGCCATACCTACGACCTCAGCCGTGCTGATGCCCGCCCCTGGCTGTTCGGCATCGCGACCAACCTCATCAGCCGGCACCGCAGGGCCGAAGCACGCCGTTTCAAGGCGCTCGCGAAGGTTCCGGCGCCTGTGCACGAGGAGCCGGTCGCGGACCGCGCGGTCGCCGCGGTCGGCGCCGCGGCAGTGCACCGGGAACTGGCGGCGGCGCTGGCCAAGCTGTCCGCCCGGCACCGGGACGTCGTGCTGCTGGTGGCCTGGGGCGACCTCAACTACCAGGAAGCGGGCCAAGCCCTCGGGGTGCCGATCGGCACCGTCAGATCCCGGCTGAACCGGGCTCGCGGCAGCTTGCGCCAAGCACTGGGCGGTTCCGATCCGACAGCTTTCCGAGAGGCAGACACCCATGCGTGACATCGAAGAACTGCGAGAACTGAGGGAATACGACGCGGGGACTCCGCCGCTCGATGACGCCACCCGGGGACGGGTGCGCGCACGACTGCTCTCCACGATCAACGCGGGAAACGGACCCGCCCCGGCGGTACGCCACCGCCGCCCCGTCCTGCGCGTCGCCCTGACCGGCGCGGTCGCGGTCGCGGTCGTCGGCGGTGTGCTGGTCACCGGACAGCGCGACGACAGCGGTGACGGGAAGACGGCGGCACCGCCGACGGCCAGTTCCCCGGTCATGCAGAACCTGAGCGTGCGGATCGTGCTCAACGGCGCGGCCACCTACGCTCGCCGGCACGAGCAGGCGGCCAGTCTTGCGGCCAGCCCGAGAGACGACCAGTTCATCTACACCAAGGAGATCATCAGGGAGATCGACGAGAAGACCGGCGCCACCAAGACCTACACCGACGAGGACTGGAGGTCGGTGGACAACTCGAAGCCTTCCTGGATCATGGAGATCGGCAAGGGCTGGTGGTCTCAGCCGCCGCAGAAGAACGAGACCGTGTGGCCGCCGCAGGACTGGGGGACGCTGAAGAAGCTTCCGACCGACCCCAGGAAACTGATTCTCGAGCTCGCGCACAGAAGGCCCAGCGGCAAGGACGACTCGCTCAGCGGGATCTCCGACGCGACGTGGTCGCTGGTCCAGTTCAAGCTCGCCGGGCTGCTCAAGCTGGTCCCGGTGATGCCCGAGGGGCTGCGCCCGGCAGCGTACGAGGCGCTCGGCATGATCCCCGGGGTGAAGGCGGTGCCGAACCAGAAGGACGCGAAGGGCCGTACCGGCGTGGCCGTCACCTATGACGATCCGACGCTTCCGGACGGGGCGAGGTCCTTCGGCGGCTACTTCATCTTCGACCCGAAGACCTACGCGTTCCTCGGCTTCCGTGACGCGCGCGCCGTGGTCAGGAACAAGCACAGGGTCGAGCTCACCCAGCTCTCCTACCTCGACAGCTGGGCCGTCGTCGACAAGGCCAAGCAGCGGCCGTAGCCGGAAGGCACCCCCGGAGGTACCGCCGCGACGGACGAAAATCGATGGTCGTACGAGCCGGCCGGGTCCACGCTGGAGGTCATGGAAGAACCGCTCCGCAGGATCCGCGCGCTCCACACGGCGTCCACGGTCACCGTCTATCAGGCGTACCGCCCCGAGATCGGCGGACCCGCCGCCCGCCGCGGCCGCTTTCCCGCCGCGTGGAAGCCCGACCGCATGACGTGGATCAAGCCCAGTTTCCTGTGGATGATGTACCGCTGCGGCTGGGGGACGAAGGAGGGCCAGGAGACCGTCCTCGCCGTCGAGATCAGCCGCGACGGCTTCGACTGGGCGCTGCGCAACGCGTGCCTCTCGCACTACGTCCGCGGACTGCATCCCGACCGCAGCGCCTGGCAGCGCGACCTCAAGCGCGCACCGGCCCGCGTCCAGTGGGATCCCGAACGCGATCTGCACCTGCGTCCCCTGCCCCACCGCTCGCTCCAACTGGGGCTCTCCGGTGAGGCGTCGGCGCGTTACGCGAACGAGTGGATCGTGTCCATCGACGATGTGACCCCGCTCGCCCACGAGATCCACGCACTCGTCAGGGACCGCGAACTGGACGCAGCCGCCCGACTGCTCCCCCAGGAGCGGGGATACCCCGCAGGCGAGGAGCTACTGGCCCATCTGCGTCCCTGACCGGCGGTCCGGCACGACCGACGGCATCACCGGGGAGCCCCCGTTGTCGCGTCGCCGGACGATCCGGCTGGTTTCCGCCGAGCTCTTCGGGATGCGCGGCTAATGGACCGCCTTACCTCGCGCCCGCCTCCCCGAAGGGGATATGGGTGATATCTGCCGTAAGCCCTTTTTTTAGTTCCTCCGTGCTGCCCGGCGCACCGAAATCCGACCGCCGGTTGATCCCGACACCACGACGGGGGCCACCTCCTGGCGGATGCGTGTTCCCGGCCGAACGGCACCCGCTTCCGTATTCTCCCGGACGGGTCGCGGGAGGCCATTTACCCAACGATTACTGGGCAGTTGACCTCGGGGTTTCGTGGTAGCGTCCTGGTTCGCAGGGATGGTGCAACCTGAAAGGGAAATCGTGAACACGGAGAAGATTGCCGCTCGCCGCCTCTCGCTCGAAGAGGTGACGAAGCTCGGCGTTAGGGACAGGCTCTTCATTTCCGCCGACACGGCAGAACTCAAACTTCCCGGCTGCTATGTCCCTGCTTTTCTGACCAGGTCCGGTGAGGATTTCGAGGGCGGCTCGATCACGGCGAGGACCGTATTCCAGGAAGAGGTCTCCTGCCTTCCCGACGACGAGAATGAACCCGGAATCTACGTGGCCGACGAGAACGGCTCGGGAACCATCGAGGTCCTCCAGTCCGCCGGTGTCGTGCTGGACCTGGCACTCTTCGTCCCCGGTGGGGACAAGGGGGCCCTCACGGCCCTTTACGCCGCGGCCCGGCAGGCGTTCGGCGCCGACGTCGTGCAGATCTGGCGCCAGGCCCTCAAGGAGGTTCCTGACGTGAAGGTCGACATCTTCGAGGAGCAGATCCCCCGGGGGCGCAAGGGCGGCGACAGCCCCAAGCGTGACCGCCGCGCGATCGACACCTACCCCACCCGCGCGGACTTCATCGAGTTCTCCGCCGGCTGGAAGCCGATCGTCGAGGTCCACAAGCCGGTCGTCGACGACACCCCGACCATCTGACGCGGCGGCACCTCGCGTTCTCGGCCCGTCCGGGCCGCGAGCCGCCGTACGGATCACCCGGGGCGGCCCTTCAGGTGACTGCCGGACGCCGCACGAGCCGTGCGGCCGTCCCAGGGGTACGACGTCTCAGCGGAGAACGAACCCGGAACGCCCTGAGGAGCCTGGTGATGTACGCAGCAGTCCGGCGGTACGAAGGCGTGACCGATGCGGCCGAGGCGGCACGTCTCGTGAACGAGGGGTTCGTGGCACTCATGCGCCAGGTCCCCGGCTTCGTCGCCTACTACTGGATCGATGCCGGGGACGGCGTGATGGTCTCGACCAGCGTCTTCCAGGACCGGGCCGGTGCCGAGGAATCGATCACCAGGGCCGCGGACTTCGTACGGGACAACCTCGCGTCACTGCTCCCCCACCCTCCCCAGGTCACGTCCGGCGAGGTGGTGGCCTCCGCCTGACGGAGCCCGGGCCGGACTCCGGCACCGGTGGCGCGGTGCTGGAGGCGTCTCGTCTGCCTCAGTGCGACAGTGTGGCCGGGCTGCCGCCGTTCGCCTCGTAGCCCGCGACCGCCAGGGCGCGGTATATCGCGTAGTCCGAGGCGGGATCGGCGCTCAGGGTCCAGGGCAGGGCGCCCACGTGGCCGTCCACGTGCACCAGTTGGTCCATCGCCTCGGCCCAGCGCTCGCCGCGGACCAGGAAGCAGACCAGCAGATGCCGGACGTGTGCGAGCATCGGGTCGTCGGGGCGGGCCGCGTGGACCGCGTACAGCGCGCCGTGGACCGCCTTGGTCACGACCTCGCTCTGGTAGAAGCTGCGGACCAGGTTCACCTCGGGAAGGTGCTCGAACACCGCGAAGAGCGGCATCGCCGCGAGGAGGGAGCCCCGCGGCGCGCGCGCCGCGGCGGCCTCCGCGAACGCCTGCGCCGTCTCCCGCGAGCCGTGCCACTTGTCGCACCAGTAGTGCAGGGCCGCAAGGTGCGCGCCCATGTGGGAGGGCGCGCGGTCCAGGATCTTCAGCCAGAGGTTCTCGAACTCGGCCTGGGAGTAACCGAGTCCACGCGCCACCGACAGCTCGATGATGTACGGGATCGGGTCACCGGGGGACAGCAGCGCGGCGTCGCCGCACGCGGACCGCGCCTCCTCCATGATGATCCGGAAGTCGTCGGTGCCCGGAGTCGACGTCCGCCAGGCCTGCTGCACCAGGAACTCGGCGTGCACCGCGGCGCCGCCGGCGTCCTTGGGGGCCTCGGCACGCCACACGCGCAGCCACTGCCCGCCCGGGGTCTCGCTGACCCCGCCGGGCCGCTGCTGGAGCTCGAGGGACGCGGCGCCCGCGAACGCCTGCACCCGCTGCCAGCGGGTCTCGCCCTCGGTCTCCGTGCCGGCCAGCAGCTGCGAGGCCGCCCGGTGGTCCTGGGTCCGCTGCACGACGTCCAGGACGTCCAGGAGATCCGCGTCGGGCCCCGGCATGCGGATGTCCAGCTCCTCCTGGCGCAGGAAGCCGTAGTCGGCCGGGTCCGCGGCGTCGGGGTCGCCGGGCGACGCCAGCCGCACACCGTTGCGCATGCGCCGCAGCACCGGCAGCAGGACCAGGCTGAACATGGCCAGCGCCATCAGGACCCAGAGAATCTCCATGGCTCAAGCGAACCAGACGGGTCCGACAATTGGCCAACCCGGTCCCACGTCGGCTTTTGGGACGGTCCGGTCACGACGTCATGAGCACTCGCGGAGCACTACGCTCGGGACTCATGAGCGACACGCACATCAGCCAGCATTTCGAGACGCTCGCGATCCACGCGGGCAACACCGCCGACCCCCTCACCGGAGCGGTCGTCCCGCCGATCTACCAGGTCTCCACCTACAAGCAGGACGGCGTCGGCGGCCTGCGCGGCGGCTACGAGTACAGCCGCAGCGCCAACCCCACCAGGACCGCCCTGGAGGAGAACCTCGCCGCCCTGGAGGGCGGTCGCCGCGGCCTCGCGTTCGCGTCGGGACTGGCGGCCGAGGACTGCCTGTTGCGTACGCTGCTCAGCCCCGGTGACCACGTGGTGATCCCCAACGACGCCTACGGCGGCACCTTCCGGCTCTTCGCCAAGGTCGTCTCCCGCTGGGGCGTGGAGTGGTCGGTGGCCGACACCAGCGACCCCGAGTCGGTGCGGGCCGCGCTGACCCCGAAGACCAAGGTGATCTGGGTCGAGACACCCTCCAACCCCCTCCTCGGCATCACGGACATCGCCGTGGTCGCGCAGATCGCGCGCGAGGCGGGTGCCCGGCTCGTCGTCGACAACACCTTCGCCACCCCCTACCTCCAGCAGCCGCTCGCGCTCGGCGCGGACGTCGTCGTGCACTCCCTGACCAAGTACATGGGCGGCCACTCGGACGTCGTGGGCGGCGCCCTGATCACCGGTGACCAGGAACTCGGCGAGGAACTCGCGTACCACCAGAACGCGATGGGCGCGGTCGCCGGGCCCTTCGACTCCTGGCTGGTGCTGCGCGGCACCAAGACGCTCTCCGTGCGCATGGACCGGCACAGCGAGAACGCGGGCCGGATCGCCGAGATGCTCACCCGGCACGCGCGCGTGACGCGCGTTCTGTACCCGGGTCTGCCGGAGCACCCCGGTCACGAGATCGCCGCCAAGCAGATGCGGGCGTTCGGCGGCATGGTGTCGTTCCAGGTCGAGGGCGGCGAGGAGGCGGCCGTCGAGGTCTGCAACCGCGCCAAGATCTTCACGCTCGGTGAGTCCCTGGGCGGTGTGGAGTCCCTGATCGAGCACCCGGGACGCATGACGCACGCCTCGGCCGCCGGTTCGGCGCTGGAGGTCCCCGCCGACCTCGTCCGTATCTCCGTGGGCATCGAGAACATCGACGACCTGCTCCAGGACCTCCAGCAGGCCCTGGGCTAGTCCGGACGCCCCGGGAGCCGAGAGGCCCGGGGCCCGGCCCCTGCCGGATCTCCGTCGTCTCCGCCTCCTGCCACACCCTCGCCGCCCGCGGGCCCCGGATCACCGGACCGCGGGCGGCAGCGTGTCAGGGCGGCGTGGCAGCCGTGCGGCGGGGGCCGGGTGTCACCCGGTGGCGGGCGGCCACGTCGTCCGAAGGCGCCGGCCGGTCACCAGTCCGTCACCAGGGGAGTCGTCTCCGACGGCGGCTCCACCCACGGGCGGGCCGTGGCCGCCCAGACGGCGAAGACGACCACCGCGCCGAACAGCGCCAGCCACAGCAGCCGCCGCACCGCCCTCCCGCGCCGCAGCATGCGTCCGCCGCGCCGCACGACCTCGCCGTACAGGTCGGGCGGCACCACGGGCGGCGGCTCCCGCTCCAGAAGCCGCCGTACGGTCGCCTCACGCTCCGCCAGGTTCATGACGACAACACCTCCGTCCGCCGGATCATGACGGCGCCACCTCCATCCGGGCGGGCGCCGGGCCGCGCGGCGGGTGCAGCAGCGTCGCCATCGCGCGGGCGCAGATCGCCCGTACCCGTTCCACGGGAAGACCGAGCAGGGCCGCGGCCTGCTCCTCGGCGACCCCCTCGTACAGCCGGAGGACCAGGATCAGCCGTTCCTGGGGCGTGAGCCCGGCCAGCGCGTGGTCCGGGGAGGTGCGCCGGCGCCCGAAGCTCCCGTACTGGTGCCAGGCCGAGCGCTGGAACCGCGCGGCGAGCTGGCGCCGGGCACTGTCGTAGGGATCCTCGCCGTGCAGCCGGTCCCAGGAGGCGTACGTATGGGCGAGGGCCAGCGTCAGCAGGCGCCGCGCGCGCGGGTTGGCGTCCCGGGGCTCCGCCGTGAGCAGCGTGGCGGTGTGCAGCAGCCGCCCCGCCGCGCCCGCCACGAACGCCTCGAACTCCCTCGCCCGGCGGACGCCTTGGGAGGCACGCCGTTCTCGCACCACGCCTCCCGCCCGAGGACCGCCCTGAGAACGGGCCCGCGGCCGCGTGCGACCCGTCGCACCCCGTACGACGAGGGCCCGGTCTCATATGAGGCCAGGCGGCGCCTTCCGGTCAAGAGCCCGGCGCACATGCGCGCGCACGGGGGCGGCGCACATGCCCGCGCGCGGGAGGCGGGGGAAGCGGCACGCGGGCCCGGGGGCACCGGGCCCGGCCCACCGCCCTCCCCGGGGCGGGTGAGCTCAGGAGGAGGGCTCGGACTCCGCGGCCGGCATGCCCTGGGTCGCCTGGCGGGCGGACAGCGCGCCGTTGAAGCGGGTGAGGAGCGCGCAGAACACCTCACGCTCCTCCGGCGCCCAATCGTGTGTCAGCTCGGCCATCAACTGACGCCGGGACGTGCGCACTTCGTCCAGCCGGGACTGGCCGCGCGGGGACAGCTGGAGCACGACGGCGCGTCCGTCCTCGGGGTGCGAGGTCCGCTTGACGAGGCCGGTGTCGACCAGCGGGGCGACCTGCCGGGTGACCGTCGAGGAGTCGATGCCCATGCTCGCCGCGAGCGCCTTGACGCCCATCGGGCCTTCCTTGTCCAGGCGGTTGAGCAGCAGGTAGGCGGCCCGGTCCATGGAGTTGCGCACCTGCCCCACCCCGCCGAGCCGGGTCTGTTCCGCACGGCGCGCGAAGACCGCGACCTCGTGCTGAAGGGCTTCGAGAAGACCGGTGTCACCGACGGTCGTCATGTCCATCGACATCTCTGGTGTAGTGGGCATGGCCGGGGGCTCAATTCATGCGTGGGGAGCTGGGTTGGGGGACAGGTTACGCGGCCCGGACGCGGGCCGTACCGGGGCTGCGCAAACCGGGTCTCGGAGCGTGGTCACCCCGGAGGCGCGCCCGTGTGAACTGCGAGACTGGTGGTCATGAGCTACAGCACGGCTGACTCCTTTCCCAGTGTGACTCTCGACGACGTGCGCGGCGCGCAGAAGATGCTCTCGGGTGTGGCGCGGGTGACCGCGATGGAGGGCAGCAGGTATCTGTCCCAGCTGGTCGGCGCACCGGTGCAGTTCAAGTGCGAGAACCTCCAGCGGACGGGATCGTTCAAGCTGCGCGGCGCGTACGTGCGGATCGCGGGCCTGCTCCCGGAGGAGCGCGCCGCGGGGGTCGTCGCGGCCAGCGCCGGCAACCACGCGCAGGGCGTCGCGCTCGCCTCCTCCCTCCTCGGCGTGCGGTCGACCGTGTTCATGCCCGACGGCGCCCCGCTGCCCAAGGTCGCCGCCACCCGTGACTACGGCGCCGAGGTGAGGCTGCACGGGCAGGTGGTCGACGAGACCCTGGCCGCCGCCCAGGAGTACGCGCGGCGGACGGGTGCCGTCTTCATCCACCCCTTCGACCACCCGGACGTCATCGCGGGCCAGGGCACGGTGGGCCTGGAGATCCTGGAGCAGTGCCCCGAGGTGCGCACGATCGTCCTGGGGATCGGCGGCGGCGGGCTCGCGGCGGGCGTGGCCCTCGCGGTGAAGGCGCTGCGTCCGGACGTACGGATCATCGGGGTGCAGGCCGAGGGCGCGGCCGCGTACCCGCCCTCGCTCGCGGCCGGGCGGCCGGTGTCCATCGAGAACCCGGCCACGATGGCCGACGGCATCAAGGTCGGCCGCCCCGGCGACGTGCCGTTCCGCCTGGTCGAGGAACTGGTCGACGAGGTCCGCACGGTCTCCGAGAACGATCTGTCCAGCGCGCTGCTGCTGTGCCTGGAGCGGGCCAAGCTGGTCGTCGAACCGGCCGGCGCGAGCTCGGTGGCGGCGCTGCTGCGCGACCCCGGGAGCTTCGAGGGCCCGGTGGTGGCGCTGCTGTCCGGCGGGAACGTCGATCCGCTGCTGATGCAGCGCATCCTGCGGCACGGCATGGCGGCGGGCGGCCGCTACCTGGCCGTCACGCTACGGCTCACCGACCGGCCCGGAGCCCTGGCCACGCTTCTCGGGGTGTTGTCAGTGGCGGACGCTAACGTCCTGGACGTGAGCCATGTGCGGACCGACCCCCGGCTCGGGCTCACGGAGGTGGAGGTCGAGCTGCACCTGGAGACGAAGGGCCGCGAGCACTGCGCCGAGGTCAACCGGGCGCTGCGCGAGGCGGGGTACACGGTCATCGACTGAGGTCGGAGGCGTCCGCGGAGCCCGGTCGTCCCACTCGGAGGAAATCCGTTGAATGACGCGATACATCGCGTTACGGTGGGTGTCCGGACCGGTGCGACGACGGCCGGACCGCCGATGACTTTTCCGTCGTGCGCAAGTCCCCAGTACACGCACATCCGAAAATTCCCCAACGACGTGGAGAACACTCATGCCAGGCGCCATCTACGCCGAAGGCCTGGTGAAGACCTTCGGTGACGTAAGGGCTCTGGACGGCGTCGACCTCGATGTCCCGGAGGGCACCGTGCTCGGCCTGCTCGGGCCGAACGGCGCGGGCAAGACGACCGCGGTCCGCTGTCTGACGACCCTGCTGCGCCCCGACAGCGGCAAGGCCGTCGTCGCGGGTGTCGACGTGCTCAAGGACCCCGACGCCGTACGGCGCAGGGTCGGCCTCTCCGGACAGTTCGCGGCGGTCGACGAGTACCTGACCGGCCGGGAGAACCTCCAGATGGTCGGCCAGCTGTACCAGATGAGGGCGAAGGACGCGAAGGTCCGCGCGGACGAGCTGCTGCACCAGTTCAACCTCGCCGACGCCGCCGACCGCACCGCGAAGACGTACTCGGGCGGCATGCGGCGCCGGCTCGACCTGGCGGCGGCCCTGGTCGTCTCGCCCCCGGTGATGTTCATGGACGAGCCGACCACCGGCCTCGACCCGCGCAACCGCCAGCAGCTGTGGGACGTGATCAAGCAGCTGGTCTCCGGCGGTACGACGCTGCTGCTGACCACGCAGTACCTGGAGGAGGCCGACCACCTCGCGCACGACATCTGCGTGGTCGACCACGGCCGTGTCATCGCCCGCGGCACCGCCGACGAGCTCAAGGCGCAGACCGGCGGCGAGCGCGTCGAGGTCGTCGTGCACGAGCGCGAGCACATCGCGACCGCCTCCGAGGTGCTGCGCGGCTTCGGCAAGGGCGAGACGACGGTCGAGGAGCACACCCGCAAGCTCACCGTGCCCGTCACCGGCGGCGCGAAGCTCCTCGCCGAGGTGATCCGCGAACTGGACGGCCGCGGCATCGAGATCGACGACATCGGCCTGCGCCGCCCCACCCTCGACGACGTCTTCCTCTCCCTCACCGGTCATGTGGCCGAGGAGAAGCCGGGGGAGAACGGCGAGGCGGCGGACACCCCGGCCGGCAAGGGCCGGGACGCCCGGACCGGCAAGAGCGAGAAGGAGGCCGTCAAGTGAGCGCCGTCAGCGACGCCGTACGGGTCACGGCACCATCGAACCCGGTCTACCAGTCCGTCCGGGACTCCCTGGTCATCGCCAAGCGGAACCTGATCAGGATGTCCAGGATCCCCGAGATGGTCATCTTCGGACTCATCCAGCCGATCATGTTCGTGGTGCTGTTCACGTACGTCTTCGGCGGGTCCATGAAGATCGGCGGCAGCACCAGCGCCTCCGCCTACACCAACTTCCTGATGGCCGGCATCTTCGCCCAGACGGTCACCTTCGCCACCGCGGGCGCCGGCGCGGGCATCGCCGACGACATGCACAAGGGCCTCATCGACCGCTTCCGGTCGCTGCCCATGGCGCGGGGCGCGGTGCTCACCGGCCGCACCCTGGCCGACCTCGTGCAGACCGCGCTGACCCTTCTGGTCCTCGCGGCGGTCGCCCTGATGGTCGGCTGGCGGGTCGGCTCGGACGGCAGCACCAACGCGCTCCGTGTCGTCGGCGCCTTCGGCCTGCTGCTCCTGCTCGGGTACGCGTTCACCTGGATCGGCGCGCTCATCGGCCTGTCCGTGCGCACCCCCGAGGCGGCGACCTCGGGCGGGCTGATCTGGCTCTTCCCGGTCACGTTCATCTCGAACGCGTTCGTGGACACCAGCAACATGACCCCCTGGCTGCGCCATGTCGCGGACTGGAACCCGTTCAGCGCCACCGTGCAGGCCTGTCGGGTGCTGTTCGCCAACCCGGGGGTGTCCACGTCCGACGCCTGGCCCATGCAGCACCCGGTCTGGGCCTCGGTGATCTACTCGGTCCTGATCGTGGTGATCTTCCGGACGCTCGCCGTCCGCAAGTACCGCTCGGCCACGGCCTAACCCGCCCGGCCACGGCCTAGCCCGCCCGGCCACGGCCCGACCCGCCCGGCCACGGCCTAGCCCGCCCGGCCACGGCCCGACCCGCCCGGCCCGGGCGCCCACGGCCCCGGACCCACTGCGCGGCCCACGGCTCAGCGCGGACATGACGATGCCCCCGGCACCCGGCCGGGGGCATCGTCGTCGGTTCGGGGCTCAGCCCTGGTGCGGTACGGCCTTGAGGATCTTCACCGACGCGAGCTTGCCGTTCGGCAGCTCGTACTGGGCGTCCTCGCCGACCTTCTTGCCGTTCACTCCGGAGCCGAGCGGCGACTGCGGGGAGTACGTCTCGATGTCGGAGCTCGCGTACTCGCGGGAACCGAGCAGGAAGTCCAGGGTGTCGTCCTCGTCGCCGTCGAAGGCGATCGTCACGATCATGCCCGGTGCGACCACGCCGTCCGCCGCGGGAGCCTCGCCGACCTTGGCGTTCTCCAGGAGCTGGGTCAGCTGGCGCACACGGAGCTCCTGCTTGCCCTGCTCTTCCTTGGCCGCGTGGTACCCGCCGTTCTCGCGCAGGTCGCCCTCCTCACGCGCTGCCGCGATCTTGGCGGCGATCTCCGTGCGCGCAGGACCAGACAGGTACTCCAGCTCGGCCCTGAGCTGGTTGTACGCCTCCTGGGTCAGCCAGGTGACGTTCTCGCTGGTCTGGGTCACAGGTGCTCCTCGTAGGTACTGGGAATACAAAGCATCGCCCTACCCAGAAGCATGTTCTCTCACGGGTGGGCGAAACCACGAGCCTAACAATTCAGCGGCTCCAAGGGGAGGACATAAGGCATCAGAATTTCATCGACGCAGGTCAGCCCCTGGTCGCCTAGAGTGACTCCGGCCCCGGCCGACGGCATCGGGCCAGGTGGCGGCGGTGCCGCTCAGTCCGAGTGACAGCCGAGGAGCTCCGCCGTGGAGCCCCGCGCCGTCGTCCGCAGGGTGACCACCTTGTCGAGACGGGACGCGTGCTCGTCGAAGCGGAAGTCCGCGCGACCCACCTCGATGCCGTCCGCGCTCTGCGACCGCAGCGTGCAGTAGCCCTTCGTGCCGGCGTCCTTGTGCACTTCCAGGTGCGCCTCGACCGCGCTGTCCGAGACCGCGGCGAAGGTGATCACCTGGGCGCTGATCTTGGCGCCGGCGATGTAGTCGTAGCCGAACCAGCCGACCACGCCGATCAGGGCGACGCCCAGGACGCCGCCGACGATCCTGAGCTTGCGGTCGGCCCGCTCGTCGGCGGAGCGGCCGTACCGGCCCTCGGGCAGCTGCGCGCTCGCCGTACTCATGATCGTCCTCTCGGCCGGGGTTCCCGGGGCGGGCCCCGGAATTATTCGCCCCCCGATTCCGTCACTATAGAAGCCGCCCGCAGCGCGGATTCACGCCGGGCGCCGACAGCCGACCCACCCAGGCGACAGCCGACTGACCGAGGATTGAGTCTTGACTGACCAGCTGCGACTGATGGCCGTCCACGCCCACCCCGACGACGAGTCGAGCAAGGGCGCGGCCACCATGGCGAAGTACGTGTCCGAGGGGGTGGACGTGCTGGTCGTGACCTGCACGGGCGGGGAGCGCGGGTCCATCCTCAACCCCAAGCTTCAGGGCGACACGTACATCGAGGAGAACATCCACGAGGTGCGCAAGAAGGAGATGGACGAGGCCCGCGAGATCCTCGGGGTCAAGCAGGAGTGGCTCGGCTTCGTCGACTCCGGCCTGCCCGAGGGCGACCCGCTGCCCCCGCTGCCCGAGGGCTGCTTCGCCCTGGAGGACATCGACAAGGCGGCCGGCGAGCTGGTCAAGCAGATCCGCTCGTTCCGCCCGCAGGTGATCACCACGTACGACGAGAACGGTGGCTACCCGCACCCCGACCACATCATGACCCACAAGATCACGATGGTGGCCTTCGAGGGCGCGACGGACACCGAGAAGTACCCGGAGTCCGAGTTCGGCCCGGCGTTCGGGCCGCAGAAGCTCTACTACAACCAGGGCTTCAACCGCCCGCGCACCGAGGCGCTGCACCACGCGCTCCTGGACCGCGGGATGGAGTCGCCCTACGGGGACTGGCTGAAGCGCTGGAGCGAGTTCGAGCGCGCCGAGCGCACCCTGACCACGCACGTCCCGTGCGCGGACTTCTTCGAGATCCGCGACAAGGCGCTGATCGCGCACGCCACGCAGATCGACCCCGACGGCGGCTGGTTCAAGGTCCCGATGGACATCCAGCGGGAGGTCTGGCCGACCGAGGAGTACGAGCTCGCGAAGTCCCTCGTGGACACATCCCTCCCCGAGGACGACCTCTTTGCGGGCATCCGCGACAATGCCTGACATGAGCGCAAGCCTGGCACTGACGCACCTCGTCCCCCTGGCCAAGGAGGTCGACGAGAACAAGGTCACCCCCGGCGTCCTCGGCTTCATCGTCTTCGCGGTGATGGCCCTGGCCGTCTGGGGCCTGATGAAGTCCATGAACCGCCACATGGGCAAGGTCACCTTCGAGCAGGACCCCGAGGCCGGGGCGGAGGGCCCCGCCGACGCGGACCGCTCCCCCTCCGGCGGGAAGCCCAGCCCGGCAAAGGGCTGAGCACCCCCCGTCAGGCCTCACGTCGGTACCGGTACGCCCATCACGTCACGGGCGTGCCGGCCCGGAACCATGCCCAGACGCCAGGCCTGCCAGCCGGCGTCCAGGTCCACCCCGCGCTCCAGCAGCAGCCGGTACGCCTCGATGAAGCCGTCCAGGCCACCGTCACGGGTGGCGTGGCCCGCCCGTGAGAGCTGCGCCAGCTCCTCCGCGGCCACCGCGGCGCCCACCTCGTGGCCGCCCGGTGCCGCGTAGGGCAGCAGCGTGCAGCGCAGGAACCTGGCCCAGTCCTCGCCGCGACGGTCGCCGTACGAGGCGAACAGGCCCACGGCCTCGTCGCACAGGTCCAGCGCCTGCTGCGTACGGGCGTTCCCCGCCTCGACGACGGCCAGCTCCAGGCACGTCCACGCCTCGCCGTGCGCCACGCCGATGCGCTGGAAGTCCGCCCGCGCGTCCACGAGGAGCTGGCGGGCGAAGCCCGAGTTCCGCAGGGAGCCCGTCTGCGCGGCGCGCTGGTCGCGCGTCACCCGGGCCGAGTGGTGGCGGGCGCACGCCAGCCCGTACACGTCCCGCATGCGCGAGAACATCGTCCGGGAGCGCTCCAGCTCCCGCACCGCCCGGTCCAGATCACCGGTCTCCTCCAGGGCCTGGCCCAGGTAGTAGACCGTCCAGGCCTCGCCGCGCGCGTCCTCGTTCTCACGGTGCCTGGCCGCAGCCTGGCGCAGCCCGTCCGCCGCCGCGGACGCGTCACCCTCCACGAGCCGGGCACGGGCCAGCTGCGTGAGCGCCCAGGCCTCGCCACGGGCGTCGCGCGTCCGCCCGTACAGATCGAGTGCCGCGCGCAGCTCACGCTCGGCACGCGGTACGTCGCCCATCCGCAGCCCCAGCTGGCCGAGCTGGAAGTGGGCCCAGGCCTCGCCGTGCACCGAGCCGCTCTCACGGTGCAGCACCAGCGACTCGGTGAGCAGGCGAAGGGCCTGGCCGAGCCGGGACCGGTCCCGTTCCACCGCCGCCAGCGCGTGCATCGTCCAGGCGCGGTCGGCCGCCAGCTCCGGCGAGGCCTGGAGATCCATGGCCTCCTGGAGCTTGGCCGCCGCCTCGACGAGCCCGCCCTGGTGGTGCAGCGTGATGCCGAGGGAGCACAGCGCCCGGGCGGCACCCGCGTCGTGATGCGCCTCGAAGTACAGGTCGACGACCGCGGCCAGGGTCGTCCGCGCCTTGTCCAGCTCGCCGAGCTGGCGGGCCGCGATACCGGTGCGCCACTGCACCGAACGCACCAGGAGCCCCTGGTCGACGGCCTGCGTCAGCTCGCTGATCTCGCCGAGCCGGTACAGGTCGCCGCGCAGCAGGCAGTAGTCGCACAGGGCGCCCAGGAGATGCAGCACCGCCGCCTGGTCCACCCCCTCCGCGTGCCGCAGGGTCGCCGTGATGAAGCTCGACTCGTCGTCCAGCCAGCGCAGGGCGGCGTCCAGCGAGGTGAAGCCCTGCGGACCGAACTGGTCGGCGCGGGTCGAGGTCTTGCCGTCCACCAGACGGATCACCGAGTCCGCGAGCTCCGCGTAGTTCACGATCAGGCGTTCCTGCGCCGCCGTGCGCTCCGAGGCCTCCTCCTCGTCGAGGAGACGGGCCGCGGCGAAGGTCCGCACGAGATCGTGCAGGCGGTAGCGGCTGCCGCGGACGTGGTCGATCAGGCCCGCGCGGGACAGGGCGGTCAGATGACGGACGGCCTCGGGCTCGTCCGTCGCGAGCAGGGAGGCCGCCGCCGCCGCGCCCAGCGAGGCCCGGCCGGCCAGTGCCAGCCGGCGCAGCAGCCGCCGTGCCGTGTCCGACTGGTCCGTGTAGCGCAGCCACAGCACCCGCTCGACGGGTTCCACCGGGCCGTACGCCGCGAGGTCGCCGGCCAGCGCGCGCGGGGTGCGGGGGCCGAGGGAGGAGCCGGCGACCCGCAGGGCCAGCGGCAGGCCCCCGCACAACTCCCGTATCCGGTCGGCGGATTCGGCGTCGTACGGGCCCGACGCGTCCTGGGCCGCCGCGGACAGCAGTTCCTCGGAGCCCGCCGCGTCCAGCGCCTCCACGGGGAGCTGGTGCACCCAGGCGGCCAGGTCGGCCGGAAGGTCGAGGGGCCCCCGAGCGGTGACCAGGACCAGGCTCTCGGAACGCTCGGGGACCAGGGTGCGCACCTGCTCGGCGTCGCTGGCGTCGTCCAGCACGATCGTCACGGGCAGGCCCGTCAGATGCTGGTGGTACAGCTCGCTGAGCCGCTTGACCTGCTGGTCCTGCGAGGAACGCTCACGGAAGAGGAGCTGTTCGCGCGGGGCGCCGAGCCGGTTGAGCAGATGCAGCAGCGCGTCGCGGGTGGGCAGCGGCGGATCGTCCGGGCTGTCGCCCCGCAGGTCGACCACGCAGGCCCCGCGGAACTGGTCCCTGAGGGCGTGCGCCGCGCGGACCGCGAGGGTGCTGCGGCCGGAGCCGGGGGCGCCGTGCAGCACCACGACCGTCGGTTTCGTCTCCGTGCTCGCCCGGGCCGCGTGCACCCACTGGGCGATCCGCGACAGCTCCGTCCGGCGCCCGGTGAACGGGCCTTCCCGCTCGGGAAGTTGACCGAAGGAGTGCTCCAGCACACTGCGCCGGCGGGCCGCGGCGCTCTTGTCGGTGCGGCGCAGCTGGGGCGCGCCCTTCTTGGCACCGGTGGTGGCGGTGAGCACCCGCTGCTGGTCGAGGAACGGGCGTAGCCCCCGTACTTCCAGGGCCGTCAGCCACTGCAGGCGCAGCTGCTCGGGGCCGCCGGGCCGGCCGATCGCCCCCGCGCGGCGGTTGGCGGCGGGCACGTGCGAGGCCGTCACCTTGAGGACGGTGGCCGTCGCGCCCGCCACGGCCACGGTCGCTCCGGTGCCCACGGCCGTGCCCGCGCCGGTGCCGAGGGCGAGGTCGGCGACGACGGCCGTGACCGCGCCGACCACGGCCACCAGTAAGGGAGTTCCGGATCCCTCGCGCGCGAACCGCTGCCCGAAGGTCTGCCGTCCCGCCTCCGACTCGTCCAGCGCCCTGGTGTACGCCGTGTACTCCTCGGCGGCCGTCTCCGCCATCGCGTCGAGCGAGGCCCGCGCCCGCGACAGCAGGGCACCCCCGTCCGCGCGCCCCCCTGAGCGGCGCACCTCCTCCTCGACCGCCCGGACCAACAGCCGCTCGGCCTCCACCCGATGGCCGTCCCGCATGTCACGTCCCCCTCCGGCAGCAACTGTCTGGCCTACGAGTGTCCTTCGGCGAAGACGCGAACGCGAGGGGGCGTCGATCATTCGGATCGGAGCAAGATCCGGATTATCCATGATTCACGCTGTATGGATCTTCATTTCGGCAAAAAGGGAATCAAGGGTCCATTGCTGTCCATAGCCTTCTCGTGAGCGAGAGGGACGGACATGCGCGAGGACCATGCGACTTTGGACGGGCTGGGGCTCGACCAGGACGATCTGGCGGCACTGGGGCTGAACAAGCCCGCGACGGCGGAACCGTCCGCGCTGATGGACGCCTATCTGCGGCGCAGCAGCAAGAAGGAGTCCCTGGCCACGCTGCGGGTGCAACTGCGCGACATGGTGCGCTGGGCGCGGGCCAACGGCCTCCAGATCCGGCACGTCTGGTTCGAACAGCTCTCGGCGTCCAAGACCCATGTGCGGCGAAGGGAATTCGAGAGGGCCACACAAGCGATCATGGACGGCAGGTCCAGGACGCTCGGGGTGTGGAAGACGGATCGCTTCGACCGTCGCGGGATGGGCGCGGTCGGCAGGATGCTCGATGAGTTCGACCGGCGTGGGGCTCGACTTGTGTCCGTCTCCGAAGGGCTGGATTCGGCACAGGGAGGGCGCGTGGTCTTCGCCATCCTGAGCGAGCGTGCCCGCGAGGAGGCCAAGGACATCGCCCAGCGTGTCAAAACGGGCCACGACGCGCACAAGGCGGAAGGGCGCCGCGGCACCGGCAGGCCTCCGTTCGGGCTCCGGAGCGCACCGGGGAGCGGCAAGGTCGAACGCCATCCCGACGAGTACGGCACGGCCCGCAGGCTGGCGGACATGCTGCTCGCCAACAGGACGACGAAGGACACGGCCCACAAGCTCAACGAGGAGGGTCACCGGACCCGCAGCGGGGCCACCTGGTCGCCCACGGCGGTCAGCAAGCTCGCCCAGTCCCCGCTCTTCGCGGGCATGGTCCCGGTCCGGCGACGCAGGACGGACGCACACGGCAACCTTCTCGACGTCTGGGAGGGGTACGGCGATCCGCTGCGCAACGAGACGGGCGAGATCATCCTGTGCGGCACGGGGGTGGTGACCCCGGAGGAGTGGTTCAGGATCAAGGCGCTCATCGCCGGGCGCACGGATCCGCGATGGGCGAAGGGCAAGCCCGAAGCGAAGTACCTGGGGACGGGGAGCTACCGGTGCGGGCGGATCCGCGAAGGCGACGGGGCCGGGAAGGGCGGGCCGTGCGGCGCACCGATGAGCCATCGCGGCGGGCGCTATCGGTGCCAGGCGCGGCAGACACGCGGCGCCTCCGTCTGCCGCGGTGTGGTGACCCTCGCGGAACGCATCGACCGGGCCGTCGGGCAGGCATGGGTCGACCACGTCGCAGCCCTTGCCCCCGATGACCCCGTGGTCGTCGAACTCGCCCGGCGATGGATGGCGTTCACGACTCCTGAGACGCAGGTACGCAGGAGTGAGGCTCAGAAGGCCCTCGACGCTGCGTATCAACGGGTGAGGAAGCTCGAGGACGACTTCTACGTGTACGGGAAAATGGACGAGGAGCGCTTCGAGGAACTCGGCGAGGCGCAGCGCGCCGTCATGGAGAGCATGGCCGCGACCCTGGAGGCTCTGGACGCGGAAGCCGCCAAGTCGCCAGTGACGGCCCGGAGTCTGCGCGAGGCGTGGGAGACGGCGGACCTGCCGGAGAAGCGGATGCTCCTGAGGTGCGCTCTCGGCGACAAGGGGGTGACTGTCATGCCGGCGGCACGGCGGGGGGATCACACACCCATCCTGGACCGGCTCGTGTTCGACTGGCTCTCGTAGCAGGTCATCGGCCTGCCCTCGTGGCACGTGCACAGGGTTCTGCCGTGTGCGTAAGGATGGAGCATGGCCAACCGACTCGCGCATGCGACATCTCCGTACCTGCTTCAGCACGCGGACAATCCGGTCGACTGGTGGCAGTGGGAGCCCGCCGCCTTCGAGGAGGCGCGACGGCGCGATGTGCCTGTCTTCCTGAGCGTGGGCTACAGCGCCTGCCACTGGTGCCACGTCCTCGCTCACGAGAGTTTCGAGGACGAGGCGACCGCGGCCTACATGAACGAGCACTTCGTCAACATCAAGGTGGACCGCGAGGAGCGGCCCGACGTCGACGCCGTCTACATGGAGGCGGTGCAGGCGGCGACGGGGCAGGGCGGCTGGCCCATGTCCGTGTTCATGACGGCGCAGGGGGAGCCCTTCTACTTCGGTACGTACTTCCCGCCCGAGCCCCGCCACGGATCGCCGTCCTTCCGCCAGGTGCTCGAAGGCGTTCACGGTGCCTGGGCAGACCGGCGCGACGAGGTCGGAGAGGTCGCCAAGAAGATCACCCGTGACCTGGCAGGGCGGGACCTGGATCACGGAGCGGGCGGTGCGCCCGGGGAGGGCGAGCTCTCGCAGGCACTGTTGGGGATCACCCGGGAGTACGACCCGGCCAGCGGCTGGCTGGGCACTGGGGACACCAGGTTCCCGCCGAGCATGGTGATCGAATTCCTGCTGCGGCACCACGCCCGGACGCAGTCCGAGGGGGCCCTGGAGATGGCCGAGGGAATCTGTGACGCGATGGCGCGCTCCAGTCTCTTCGACCAGTTGGGCGGAGGCTTCCACCGCTACGTCCTGCGGGCGCGGCCGAATGGATCCTTGGTGCCCCACTTCGAGAAGATGCTCTATGACAACGCCCTGCTGTGCCGGGCCTACGCGCACCTCTGGCGGGCCACCGGGTCCGGGCTCGCGCGGCGGGTGGCGTTGGAGACCGCGGACTTCATGGTGCGCGAACTGCGCACCACCGAGGGCGGGTTCGCCTCCGCGCTCGACGCCGACAGCGACGACGGCAGCGGCCGGCACGTCGAGGGCGCCTACTACGTGTGGACGCCCGCGCAGCTGCGCGAGGTGCTCGGGGACGCGGACGCCGCGCTCGCCGCGCAGTACTTCGGGGTCACCGAGGAGGGCACCTTCGAGGAGGGCGCCTCCGTGCTCCAGCTTCCGCAGCAGGAAGGCGTCTTCGACGCGGAGAGGATCGCCTCCGTACGGGAGCGGCTGCTCGCGGCCCGGGCCGGGCGGCCGGCTCCCGGGCGGGACGACAAGGTGGTCGCCGCCTGGAACGGGCTCGCGGTGGCCGCCCTCGCGGAGACCGGCGCCTACTTCGACCGCCCCGACCTGGTGGAGGCCGCGATCGGCGCCGCCGACCTCCTCGTACGGCTGCACATGGACGACCGGGCGCGGCTGGCCCGTACCAGCAAGGACGGCAGGGCCGGGGCGCACGCCGGGGTGCTGGAGGACTACGCGGACGTCGCCGAGGGCTTCCTCGCGCTGACCTCCGTGACGGGGGAGGGCGTCTGGCTGGAGTTCGCCGGGTTCCTGCTCGACCATGTCCTGGCGCAGTTCACGGACGCCGGGTCGGGTGCCCTGTACGACACGGCGGCCGACGCGGAGCGGCTGATCCGCAGGCCGCAGGACCCCACCGACAACGCCACGCCCTCGGGCTGGAGCGCGGCGGCAGGGGCGCTGCTCTCGTACAGCGCGCAGACCGGCGCCGAACCCCATCGCACCGCCGCCGAGCGGGCGCTGGGCGTGGTGAAGGCGCTCGGACCCCGGGCGCCCCGGTTCATCGGGTGGGGGCTCGCGGTGGCCGAGGCGCTGCTCGACGGTCCCCGTGAGGTCGCGGTGGTCGGAGAGGCGGGTGATCCGGCCACGGCCGCCCTGCGGCGGGCGGCGCTCCTGGGCACCGCGCCGGGTGCCGTGGTGGCGGTCGGGGTGCCGGACAGTGACGAGCTGCCGCTGCTCTCCGGCCGCACGCCGGTGGACGGCAGGCCGGCCGCGTACGTCTGCCGTAACTTCGCGTGCGACGTCCCGACGACCGATCCCGACCGGCTGCGCACGGCCCTGAACGGCCGAAACACGTAGCCACCAACCGGTCCAAACGCCCCCAGAGAGCGGTTTGTTCGGCAATTTGACCGTGCGTGACGAAACACGCTCTTCACCGGGGCAGCCGGTGTCCTTCACAGATCGCCCATAGCTTCTGCGTGGGGTCGTGACAGCCATGACGCGCTGTCACGACGGGGGTTCGGGGATCTGGGGGGATCTGTTGCTCACGTCTGCCTTCATCGCTGCCGTTTCGCTGACGCTGTTCTGGATGGCCGCCTTCACCCTGTGGTGGCAGATGCACGCGTGGCGTACGCCCGAGGTGCTCGCCTCCACCCGGTTCACCCGCCCGGACGGGGGTGAGGGCCTGTCCTTCTCGCTGCTGCTGCCCGCGCGGCACGAGCAGGCCGTGCTCGACCACACCGTCCGGCGGCTGCTGGAATCCGGCCACACCGACTTCGAGATCATCGTCATCGTGGGGCACGACGACCCGGAGACCACCGAGGTCGCCCGGAGCGCCGAGGAACGCGATCCACGCGTCCGCGTCGTCGTCGACCACCACGAGAAGAAGAACAAGCCGAAGGCCATGAACACGGCCCTGCCGCACTGCCGCGGCGAGGTGGTCGGGGTCTTCGACGCCGAGGACCAGGTCCACCCGGAGCTGCTCGCCCACGTCGACCACGCGTTCCGCACCACGGGGGCGGACGTCGTCCAGGGCGGGGTCCAGCTCATCGACTTCCACTCCAGCTGGTACAGCCTGCGCAACTGCCTGGAGTACTTCTTCTGGTTCCGCTCCCGCCTCCACCTGCACGCGCAGAAGGGGTTCATCCCGCTAGGCGGCAACACCGTCTTCGTACGGACGGCGGTCCTGCGGGAGGCCGGCGGCTGGGACCCCGACTGCCTCGCCGAGGACTGCGACCTCGGGGTGCGGCTGTCCAGCGTCGGCAAGAAGGTCGTCGTCGCCTACGACTCCGCCATGGTGACCAGGGAGGAGACACCCGGCTCCCTGATGTCGCTGCTCAGACAGCGCACCCGGTGGAACCAGGGCTTCCTCCAGGTCTACCGCAAGCGCGACTGGAAGCAGCTGCCCGGCTTCGGACAGCGGCTGCTCGCCCGCTACACGCTGATGACGCCGTACCTCCAGGCGCTCTCCGGGGTGATCATCCCGCTGAACGTGGCGGTGGCGCTCTTCCTCGACGTGCCCGTCGGGATCGCCTTCGTCACCTTCCTGCCGGCCGTGACCGCCCTGGTGACCTTCGTCTTCGAGATCGTCGGACTGCACGACTTCGGCAGGCAGTACGGGCTGCGCGTCCGCCCCGTGCACTACCTGAAGCTCGTCGCCGGCGGTCCCTTCTACCAGGTGCTGCTCGCGGGAGCCGCCGTGCGCGCCGTGTGGCGTGAGCAACGGGGGCGCAACGACTGGGAGCTGACCCGTCATGTCGGCGCGCATCTCACCGACGCGATCCGAGAGGACGTCCCCGCGTGACCTCCACCCTTCCCGCGGCGGCCGCGTCCGAGGCCCCCGCGCAGCGGCCTCCCGCGCCCGGAAACGCCCCCGCGGCGCCTCCAGGACCGCTCTTCCGCGGCTCGCGCCCCGATCTGATCCTGTGCGCGGTGCTGCTCGCCGTGATCCTCGTCGTGCAGGGCTGGAACATCGCCGCCTATCCGGCCCTGAGCGACGACGAGGGCACCTATCTCGCCCAGGCCTGGGCCGTCCAGCAGGGCAGGGGCCTGGCCCACTACACGTACTGGTACGACCACCCGCCGCTCGGCTGGATCCAGATCGCCCTGGTGACCTGGATCCCCGCGCACCTCGGCCCGTCGCAGATGACGGTCGGCCCGATGCGCCCGGTCATGCTGCTGGTCGGCGCGGTGAGCGCGGTCCTGCTGTACGTCCTGGCGCGGCGGCTGTCGCTGCCGCGGTGGGCGGCCGGGCTCGCGATGGTCCTCTTCGGGCTCTCCCCGCTCTCGGTCGTGCTCCAGCGGGAGATCTTCCTCGACAACATCGCGGTGATGTGGACGCTGCTCGCGTTCTGCCTGGCCGCGTCGCCGAGCCGTCACCTCTGGCACCACTTCGGCGCGGGCCTCGCGGCCGCCGCCGCCGTGCTGACCAAGGAGACGATGCTGGTGGTCCTGCCCGCGCTGTTCGTCACGATGTGGCGGCACAGCCATCGCGACACCCGCAAGTTCGCGCTCACCGGCGCGGTCACCGCCTGCGTCCTGATCGGCGCCGCCTACCCGCTCTTCGCCCTGCTCAAGGGCGAGTTGCTCCCCGGCGGCGGACATGTCTCGCTGTGGGAGGGCATCACCTACCAGATGAGCCGCCCCGGCTCCGGCTTCGTCCTGGAGCACGGCACCGGCTCGTACGGGGTGCTGCACTCCTGGCTGTACTACGACCGGGTCCTGCCGCTCGGCGGGCTGGCCGGAGCCCTGCTGCTCCTGGTCACCGTCCGCTGGTCGGTGACCGCGCGCGCCCTGGCGGGACCCGCGCTCACCGTGGCGATCCTCGCCCTGGTGGCCCTGCGCCCGAACGGCTACCTGCCCGCGATGTACGTCATCCAGGCACTGCCCTTCCTCGCCCTCGTCCTCGCCGGAGGCACCGCGAGCGTCGCGCACGCCGTGCTGCGCAGACGGCGGACGGACGCGGAACGGGCGTACGTGACGTGGGGGCGGCGGGGACTGGCCGCCGCGCTGGCGGTGGCCGCCTGCGCCCTCGTCGTGCCCCGCTGGTACGAGGGCGACCGCACCGCCGTGACCGCCGACGCCAACGCCCCCTACCGGGCCGCCTCCTCGTGGCTCAGGACCGAGGTGAAGGACCCCGCGGACACCCGGGTGCTGGTCGACGACGCGCTCTGGCTCGACCTCGTGCACGACGGCTACCGGCCCGGCCTAGGCGCCATCTGGTTCTACAAGGCCGACCTCGACCCCGCGGTCACCAGGACGCTGCCGCGGGGCTGGAGGGACCTCGACTACGTGGTCGCCTCCCCGACGGTACGGCGCGACGCGCCCGACCTGCCGAACGTGAGGGCCGCGATCGCGCACTCCACGGCCGTCGCCACCTTCGGCACGGGCGAGGACCGCATCGAGATCCGGCGGATCGACGACAGCGGCGACGGCGAAGAAGGAGGCGGTACCAGCGGCACCGGCGGTACAGGCGGCACCGGCGACATCAAGGACACCACCACAGCGACCCGATCCGGAGGCGGTCGATGAGCAGCTTCGAGAGCACGGCCCGGGGCGAACGGGGCGAGCCGGCACTGCGGACCGCCGGGATACCCGAGCCCGGTGCCGTCACCGTCGTCGTGCCGACCTTCAACGAGTCGGCCAACATAGGGGAGTTGCTGCGCCGGATCACCGCCTCGGTGCCGGCCCGGCTGCCCTGCGAGGTCGTCTTCGTGGACGACTCCACGGACGACACCCCCGAGGTGATCAGGGAGGCCGCGCGGCACTGCCCGTTCCCGGTGACCGTGCTGCACCGCGAGGTGCCCGCGGGCGGGCTCGGCGGCGCGGTGGTCGAGGGACTCAGGGCGGCCACCTCGCAGTGGATCGTCGTCATGGACGGCGACTGCCAGCATCCGCCGTCCCTGATACCGGAGTTGATCGCCCGCGGCGAGCGGACCCACGCCGAACTCGTGGTCGCCAGCCGGTACGTCGAGGGCGGCAGCAGGGAAGGGCTCGCGGGCGGCTACCGGATCGCCGTGTCCCGCGCGGCGACCTGGCTGACCAAGGCCCTGTTCCCGCGCCGGCTGCGGGGCGTCAGCGACCCGATGAGCGGGTTCTTCGCGATCCGGCGCAGCGCCGTCACGGCCGAGGTCCTGCGGCCGCTCGGCTACAAGATCCTGCTCGAAGTGGCCGTGCGCAGCCGTCCCCGCCAGGTCGCCGAGGTGCCGTTCGTCTTCCAGGACCGCTTCGCGGGCGAGTCCAAGTCGACGGCGGCTGAGGGCCTGCGGTTCCTGCGCCATCTCGTCGGTCTGCGCACCGCCTCGCCGGTGGCCCGCATGGTGGTCTTCGGGCTGATCGGCGCCACCGGCTTCGGGCCGAACCTGCTCGGCCTGTACGCGCTCACCGCCGCCGGACTGCACTACGTACCGGCGGAGATCCTCGCCAACCAGCTCGGCGTGGCCTGGAACTTCCTGCTCATCGAGCAACTGCTGTTCCGGGAACGGCGAAGGCACCGCAAGGGGTGGGACCGGGCGGGCCGGTTCGCGCTGCTCGCCAACGCGGATCTGGTGCTGCGCCTCCCGCTGATCGCGCTCTTCGTCGACCGGTTCGGCATGGGCGTGCTGTCCGCGACCGCGCTCGCCCTGGTGACGACCTTCGTCCTGCGCTTCGCCGGGACCGAGGCGCTGGTGTACCTGCCGCGCCGGGGCGGTGGCGGCCGGCACGGGAGCCGGACGACGGGGAGGGCCGTGTGATGCGGCGGACGGGACCACGACGGAGAACCGCGCTCCTGGCCGTGACGGCGCTGGCCGCCGGACTGCTGCTGGTGTCACCGCAGCCGGCGTCGGCCGCCAACCTCGTCACCAATCCGGGCTTCGAGACCGACGGCACCGACGGCATGCCGTCCTGCTGGGAGAAGTCCGGCTGGGGCGACAACGACTTCGCCTTCGCGACCGTGTCCGACGCCCACTCGGGCGCCAAGGCCATGAAGGTCACGCTGACCCGGCGGGTCGACGGCGACCGCAAGGCCCTGATCACCGAGTCCACCGCGTGCGCGCCCGTCGTCACGCCGGGCAAGCAGTACGACCTGGGGCTCTCCTACAAGACGACGACCCCGGACGCGGCGATCACGCTGTTCCGGCACGACACCACGGCGGGCTGGCAGTACTGGACCGACCTGAAGACCCTGGACATGTCGGCCGCCTGGGCGCCGGCGACGGTGCGGACCCCGGCGGTCCCGGCGGGCACCGACCGCATCACCTGGGGCGTCTCCGTGTACGGCACGGGTTCGGCGACCACCGACGACTACACGATGGAGCAGGTCTCGGAGCCGGTCCCGCCGGCCACCTGCACCGGCACCGCCGACGAGTGCGCGAACGGGAGGTGGACGGTCCTGCCCACGCAGAACCCGGTCCGCTCCATGCACTCCGTGGTGCTCAACAACGGCAAGGTGCTGCTGATCGCGGGCTCCGGGAACAGCGAGGAGAACTTCGACGCCGGCACCTTCACCTCCGCCGTGTACGACCCGGCGACCGGCTCGTACAAGGTGATCCCCACGCCCAAGGACATGTTCTGCTCCGGCCACGTCCAGCTCGCCGACGGGCGGGTGCTCGTGCTCAGCGGCAACAAGGCCTTCCCGGTCGCGGGCGGGCACGGCTACGAGGGGTACAGGGAGTCGTACGTCTTCGACCCGGTCACCGAGACGTACAGCAGGACGAACGACCTCAACGACGGCCACTGGTACCCGTCGGCCACCGAACTGGGCAACGGCGACATCATCTCGTTCGGCGGTCTGCGCGAGGACTCCTCCGGTTCGGTGACCGCCGAGCGCTGGTCGGACGCGCAGCAGCAGTGGCTGCCGCTGTGGCAGGTCAACCAGACCTGGTCGTTCTGGGGCCTGTACCCGTCGATGATCCTGATGCAGGACGGGCGGCTCTTCTACTCGGGCAGCCACGTCTTCGGCAACGGCACACCGGGCACCGGCTCGGCGATCTACGACTACGACGCCAACACCACGACCGCGGTCCCCGGACTCCGGAACAAGGACCAGCGCGACCAGTCCGCGAGCGTGCTGCTGCCCCCGGCGCAGGACCAGAAGGTCCTCACCATCGGCGGCGGCAACATCGACTCGAACCCGGACGCCGGCCGGCTCACCGACATCATCGACCTCAAGGCGGCGAACCCGGCCTACACCATGGGCCCGCCGCTCCCGCAGGGGACGGTGGACCCCGGCACCGGCCAGGTCGCCGAGACCGGGGCCCAGGGCAAGATGTACGTCTCCGCGGTCCTGCTGCCCGACGGCAAGGTCCTGGAGACCGGCGGCGCGCTGCACAACCGCGCCGATCCGGTCTACGAGGCGTCGATCTTCGATCCCGCGACCACGACCTTCGACCCGGTGGCCCCGGACCCGGAGGCACGCGGCTACCACTCCTCGGCGTTCCTGCTGCCGGACGGCCGGGTGATGGCGACCGGCGACAACCCGGGCAACGGCACCTGGAACCACGACGTGTCGATCTACACCCCGCCGTACCTCCTCAAGGGCACCCGCCCCTCGATCACCTCGGTGATCGACAGCGAGTGGGTGTACGGGGACACGCAGCGCATCACGGTCGACCGGCCGGTCGTGAAGGCCGAGTTGATCCGGCCCGCCGCCGTGACGCACTCCTCCGACCCCAACCAGCGGTTCGTGGACCTGCCGCTGAGCGTGGACGGGAACAACGTCGACCTGAACGTGACGAGCAACCCGGACCTGGCGCCGCCCGGCTGGTACATGCTCTTCGCCGTCGACGCCAACGGCGTTCCCTCGGTGGCCCGGTGGGTGCATCTCCAGGGTCCGGCCGCGCTCGCCACGGACACCGCCTCGGCCCACGTCCACTCCTTCGCCGACGACCTCACGGGCGCCGTCCAGGGACCGGGGAAGAAGCGGACCTCGCAGAAGGTCTCCACGACCGTCTCCGGCTGCGACCGGCACTACGGCACCATCAACGTCTGCGTGCCGACGGTCTTCCCGCCCGGGGTGAAGGGGACGACGGCCTCCCGCTGCGCCTGGCTGCGGAAGAACGACTACGGGCGGCTGCGGATCAACGGAAAGGACGACCCGCTCGGCCTCGACCCCAGCGGGGACGGACTGGCCTGCGGAGCCAGGGACCTGGCTCGGCGATAGCCGGGTCAGGCGCCGAACTCCGCCAGGGCGCGCTCCACGACGGTCTCCAGCCGGTCGTGGTGCGCGCCCTTCCAGTAGGCGCGCCCGCAGTCGGCGCACTGCGCGAAGACGTCGTACGACCGCTCGGTGCCGCTCTCCAGCTGGTCGGCGACCTGCTCCTTGGTGGCCTTCGCGAGCAGGCCGTTGCACGCGGTGCAGCGCGTCCAGGGCCTCAGCTCGGGCGCGAACCGGCCGAGCACGTCCCGGAGCTGGTCGTCGGGCCGGGTGCTGTAGACGAAGCCTCCCGCCCACAGCTCGCGGCGCCGCAGCAGTCCGCGGTCACGGCTGAGCAGGACCCGCCGCTCGGCCGCGGAACGGGCGGCGAGCGCCGGGTCGCCGATGTCGGTCGACTCGTACGCCGCGTCGACGCCGAGCAGCCGCATGCGGCGGGCGAGGGTCCCGAGATGGACGTCCAGGAGGAAGCGCAGCGGTGCGCCGGGCACCCGTTGCGGGCGGTCGACGGCGCGGACCCGCACGGACTCGTCCGCCGCGGGGATGTGCGAGAAGGGCACCTCGCGCCCGTCCACGACCAGGGCGCCGACCTCCGTCAGCGGGACGCCGAGCGACTCGACGACATGGCCGAGGGTGGAGACACCGTCCACGGCGAGCGGGTGGACGCCGGTCCGGCGGGCGTGCGGAACGAACAGGGCCAGCTCGGGGGCGACTTCGACGTGGATCTGAGGTGCGTTCACCCTGCCAGGATGGCACGGGGAGGGGTTCGGGCCTCAGTGGTTTTGCGGGGGCGGACCGTGCTGGAGAACGTCCAGGGCGCGGTCGAGGAGGGCCGGGAGGTCCCCCTGGTGGTCCCGCTCGGCCCAGTACATCGCGGTCTCCATCAGGCCGCCGACGAGCGACATCGTGTACACCCGGACCTCCAGGCTGTCGGGGGCGAGGCCGCTGCGCTCGGAGACGGCGGTGGCGAACATCCGGCCGGTGACCGACATGCTCTCCATCATCCGCGAGCGGACCGCCGGGACCTCGGCCAGGAGGCGGGTGCGGATCCGGGCGGTCTCGGGGTCCTCCTCGACACCGGTGCGCACGGCCTCCCGCAGCACGTACCGGACGGTCTGCGGCCACGGCTCGTCGGCCGGGCGGGCGCGCAGTTCCTCCAGGAGGGCCGGGTCGTGCTCGTCGGTGAGCACGATGTCCTCCTTGGCCGGGAAGTACCGCAGGACGGTCGACGGCGACACCTCGGCGCGCTCGGCGATCTGGTCGATCGTCGTGGTGTCGTACCCCTGCTCCTTGATCAGGCCGTAGGTCGCGGTGCGGATCGCCTCGCGCGTCCTGGTCTTCTTGCGCTCGCGCAGACCGGGCTGCGGGCGGTCGGCGGGGGAGCTGGAGCGGGCGGCCGTCATGGATCTCATTGTCGGGTATCCGCCCTCCTCGGGCCCGGGAGCGGCCGGCCGCCGGTGACCGGTCCGAGCGGTCCTGACGGTCCTGACGGGCCGGGCGGGCCGGGCGGGCCGAACAGGCCGGACGGCCGGGAAACGCGCGGTGGCCGCGGCTGGGGAGCCGCGGCCACCGGGAAGGGCGGGTTGTGGGGGAGGGGCGGTCAGCCGTGCTGGTAGGCCACCAGGGAGATGCCCACGTAGTGGACGATGAAGGCCGCGAGGGTCAGCGAGTGGAAGACCTCGTGGAAGCCGAACCAGCGCGGTGACGGGTTGGGCCTCTTGATCCCGTAGATCACGCCGCCCGCGCTGTAGAGCAGCCCGCCGACGATCACCAGGACGAGGACGGCGATGCCGCCCGTGCGCATGAAGTCGGGCAGGAAGAAGACGGCGGCCCAGCCCATCGCGATGTAGCAGGGCGTGTACAGCCAGCGAGGGGCGCCGACCCAGAACACCCGGAAGACGATGCCCGCGGCCGCCGCGGCCCAGATGCTCCACAGGAGCCACCGGCCCTTGGTGTCGGGCAGCAGGAGCAGGGTCAGCGGCGTGTAGGTGCCCGCGATGATCAGGAAGATGTTCGCGTGGTCGAGTCTGCGCAGGACGCCGTCCATCCGCGGGCTCCAGTTGCCGCGGTGGTAGAGGGCGCTCACCCCGAACAGGAGGCAGGCCGTGAGGGCGAAGATCCCGCAGGCGATCCGGCCGCGGGTCGAGTCCGCCAGTGCCGTCAGGACCAGTCCGGAGACGAGGGCGGCCGGGAACATGCCGAGGTGCAGCCAGCCGCGGAGCTTGGGCTTGATCTCTTCCGACATGGAGTGCGCGACGGACGTCCGGCCGGCGGCCGGCGAGTCCGTGGGCGCGTCGGGGACGGACGCAGTCATGGGCCGAATCGTACCTACGGAACCGTAAGTTACGTGTCAGTCCCGCGTAAGCGAACCGCAATAGTGGTCATGATCTCACCCCGCCGGGGGGAGCCGCCGGGGTACCCCGGATGAACCCGGAGTGAGCGGGCGGAAACCTTCCGGGAAGTGGCGATGCTCACTCCGCTCAGGTGTGAGGCCCTCTGGACATATGCGCGGCCCGGTCGGATCATCAAATGAGTGCGGTCGGCACCGGATGAGCGCCAGAGGTCCAACCACCGAGAAGCATCCGGGTCGCAGCCCCCACGGGGCACAACAACAAACCCCTCATTTAGGAGCAATCGTGGCGCGCGACATCGCGGCTCCCGTCCCGACCAACCACAAGGAACTGATCTCGTGGGTCAACGAGATCGCCGAACTGACCGAGCCGGACAGTGTGGTCTGGTGCGACGGATCCGAGGCCGAGTACGAGCGACTGAGCGAGGAGCTCGTCCGCAAGGGCACCTTCAAGAAGCTCGACCCGATCAAGCGCCCGAACTCCTACTACGCCGCCTCCGACCCGACCGATGTCGCGCGGGTCGAGGACCGGACGTACATCTGCTCCGAGCGGGAGCAGGACGCGGGCCCCACCAACCACTGGAAGGCCCCCGCCGAGATGCGGGCCATCTTTACCGGAGAAGGAAACAGTTTCTCGGGCGAGCAGGGCATCTTCCGCGGCTCGATGCGCGGCCGGACGATGTACGTCGTCCCGTTCTGCATGGGCCCGCTCGGCTCGGACCTGTCCGCGATCGGCGTCGAGATCACCGACTCCGCCTACGTCGCCGTGTCCATGCGCACCATGACCCGCATGGGACAGCCCGTCCTGGACGAGCTCGGCACCGACGGCTTCTTCGTGCGTGCCGTGCACACGCTCGGAGCGCCGCTGGCCGAGGGCGAGGCGGACGTGCCGTGGCCGTGCAACTCCACGAAGTACATCTCGCACTTCCCCGAGACCCGTGAGATCTGGTCGTACGGCTCCGGCTACGGCGGCAACGCCCTGCTCGGCAAGAAGTGCTATGCCCTGCGCATAGCCTCCGTGATGGCGCGCGACGAGGGCTGGCTCGCCGAGCACATGCTGATCCTCAAGCTGACGCCGCCGCAGGGCGAGTCGAAGTACGTCGCCGCCGCCTTCCCGAGCGCCTGCGGCAAGACGAACCTCGCCATGCTGGAGCCCACGATCTCCGGCTGGACGGTCGAGACCATCGGCGACGACATCGCCTGGATGCGGTTCGGCGAGGACGGCCGCCTCTACGCGATCAACCCGGAGGCCGGCTTCTTCGGTGTCGCGCCCGGCACCGGTGAGCACACCAACGCCAACGCGATGAAGACGCTGTGGGGCAACTCCGTCTTCACCAACGTCGCGCTCACCGACGACAACGACATCTGGTGGGAGGGCATGACGGAGGAGACTCCGGCCCACCTGACCGACTGGAAGGGCAACGACTGGACCCCGGAGTCCGGCACGCCCGCCGCGCACCCCAACGCCCGCTTCACGGTGCCCGCTTCGCAGTGCCCGATCATCGCGCCCGAGTGGGAGGACCCCAAGGGCGTGCCGATCTCGGCGATCCTCTTCGGCGGGCGCCGCGCCACCGCCGTCCCGCTGGTGACGGAGTCCTTCGACTGGAACCACGGCGTCTTCCTCGGCGCGAACGTCGCCTCCGAGAAGACCGCCGCCGCCGAGGGCAAGGTCGGCGAGCTGCGCCGCGACCCCTTCGCCATGCTGCCGTTCTGCGGCTACAACATGGGCGACTACATGGGCCACTGGGTCGACGTCGCCAAGGACAAGGACCAGGCGAAGCTCCCGAAGATCTACTACGTGAACTGGTTCCGCAAGAACGACGCGGGCAAGTTCGTGTGGCCCGGCTTCGGCGAGAACAGCCGTGTCCTGAAGTGGATCGTCGAGCGCCTCGACGGCAGCGCCGAGGGCGTCGAGACCCCGATCGGCGTCCTGCCGACCCGGGAGTCCCTCGACACCGACGGTCTCGAACTGGCCGAGTCCGACCTCGACTTCCTGCTCACGGTCGACAAGGACGTCTGGCGCGAGGAGGCCGCCCTGGTCCCCGACCACCTCAACACCTTCGGCGACCACACGCCCAAGGAGCTGTGGGACGAGTACCGCGCCCTGGTGCAGCGCCTGGGCTGAGGCCCTCAACCACTCCGCGGCCGACCCGAGTTGCCCTGACCTGCGACCGATGCGGCGTCGGCCGCGGTGACCGCACCCGCCGGGGTTCCGCGCGCATCCGCGCGGGACCCCGGCTTTTTCGTGCCCGGTGCCCCGCCCGTGCCGGAACGGCTGAAAAAGCGCGGATTTCGAGGGACACTCCTGACATCCGGCAGTCGACCCCGAAATGAGGTGGGCGGGGTGCGTACGCCTGTCAGTGACCCCATGAAGATCGGTCCGTACCGCATCGTGGGCCGTCTCGGCTCCGGTGGCATGGGATGGGTGTACCTCGGCCGCTCGCCCGCCGGGCGCGAGGTCGCGGTCAAGGTGGTGCGGCCCGAACTGGCCGCGGAGAGCGAGTTCCGGGAACGGTTCGCCCGCGAGGTCGCGGCGGCCCGCGTGGTCAGCGGCGCCTACACCGCGGCCGTGGTCGACGCCGACACCCAGGCCGAACTGCCGTGGCTGGCGACCCTGTACGTGCCCGGTCCCTCGCTCGCCGAGGCGGTCCACAGCGGCGGCCCCCTGCCCGAACCGCAGGTGCGCCGGCTCGGCGCCGGCCTGGTCGAGGCGCTCCAGGCCATCCACGCGGCCCGCGTGGTGCACCGGGACCTCAAGCCGGCCAACGTGCTCCTCGCCGCGGACGGGCCGCGCGTCATCGACTTCGGGATCTCCCGGGTGGACGGCGCCCCCGGCCTCACCCAGGTCGGCGTCGTCGTCGGCACCCCGCCCTACATGTCGCCCGAGCAGATCAGGGGTGCCGCGGTGGGCCCGGCCAGCGACGTCTTCTCCCTCGGCGGGGTCCTGGTCTACGCGCTCACCGGACGGCCGCCGCACGGCAGCGGAGAGGCCGTCCGCCACCGGGTCGCCTTCGAGGAGCCCGGACTCGACGGCATCGCGGGGCCGATGCGGGACCTGGTCGCGCGCTGTCTGGCCAAGCGCCCCGAGGACCGGCCCCGGCTCGACCAGCTCCTCGCCGGACTGCTGGAGCGGGAACCCCGGCAGGCCGACTGGCCGCCGCCCACGGTCGCCCACGGCATCAAGGTGCGCACCCAGGACCTGATCAAGCGCCGCAAGGAGAGCACCAGCGTGTCCGTACCCTCCTGTCTGCTGTCGCACGCCCGGGCGCTGCTCGACGCGGGACTGACCGACGAGATGGTCGCCGAGGCGGTGGGCCGTGGCGACGCCTGACTCTTTTCCGGTCCGGGGCCGGGAGATCCTCGAAATCGGAACGCACTGGCGGCAGCTGGTGCAGAACTGGGTGGCCGGACGGAATTTCCACACGGTGACCGACACGGTTTCCGTCTCCATGCGATTCGACCTGGAGGAAACGGGCCGGATGATTACCGTCCGGTTCATGACGACCAAGAGACTGCTGGTCGCCTTCGCCACCGACGGGCATTTCCTGCGCAAGGACCAACTGGCCCTCGCCGCCGCCGCGTCGAACGCCTGGAACACCGAACAGCTCCATCCCATGCTGTCCGTGTGGGACGTACGGGGGCCGCGCCCCTGTCTCGCGGGCGTGTGCGACCTCCCCCTGACCTGCCGTATGACGCAGACGGATTTCGATGCTCTGGCCAGTGATTGGGTGGAACGGGCGAGACAGATGTTCACCCGATGCCATCAGGTGTTCGAGTTGTAGAAGGGAAGTCCGCCGCATTCTCCAAACCCTTACGTGCGACCGCTGGTTTCCGCCACTATGGGGGCGTGCCTTTCAGGGCCACGGGGGTGTTATTTCTTAGGGCCGCGGGGGGTCTTTTTCATGCGTCGGTTTTCCTTCCTGATGCTTTCCGGACTCCTGGTCGCCCTCGCTCCCGCGGTGCCCGCCGCGGCCGGTGAGCCGTGCGGGCCGGCGTTCGGGCAACACCTCGGGTGCTGGTCCCGGTCGATCGCCTCGGGAACGGTCCACGTCACCCTCGACGAGCCGCTCCCGTTCGACGGCGGCGCCGAGAGCCACAAGGGCTCCGAGTCGGTTCTGGTGGGCCAGCGCGACCGGCTCGTGGTCGAGGTCCCGCCGCGCGCCCGCACCGGAACGGGCGGCACGGTCCTCCTCGTTCTGGCGGATCCGAAGGCCAGGCTCGTGGCGCGGGACGCCACGATCGACCGGCTGCCGAAGGCGGCCGTGGACGAGCTGGCCGCCCGCCGGGCCTGCGACCCCGAGCGGCAGAACGACCCGTGCGCCCTGCTCGGCCAGGGCCCGCTGAGCGGCGCCAGGTTCCTGGACCTCGGCCTCGCCGTCGACCTCTCCCGGCACGCGTACGGCGTCGAAGGCACCCTGGGGGAACCGTCCCCCACCAGCGCGACCACGGCGGGCAAGCAGCAGGACCAGGTGAACGGGAACTCCGGCGGCACCGGTCAGGACCCCGCGAGATCGACCGGCCAGGGCGGCGACTCCGGCTGGGACACCGCCACCCTGGTGCTCACCGTCCTGTGCGCCGTGCTCGTCCTCCTGCTCGGCCTGCTGCTCCTGCTGATCCGCCGCTCCGCCCGGTCCGTCGCCGTCGGCGGCCTCCCCCGGCGCTCGCTCGCCGTCCCGGGCGTCGGCGCCGTACCGGCCGCCTCGACACCCCGGCCGCGCGCCCGCCCCCGTACGCACGCGCCCGACGAGGCCACCACCCGTACCCGTGTGTCCGACGAGGCCACGACCAGGACCCGTGTGTCCGACGAGACCGCCGCCCGGCCCCGTACCCATGTGCCCGACGAGGCCACCACCCGCCTGCGGACCGCTCCGGCGGCGCGGAGCCACGGACGGCGGGTCGGCGGCGTACCCGGCCCCGCCCGGCCCGCCGTCGTCCGCACCGAACTGCACCCGCAGGGCTACGTCGAGGTGGACCACGTGCTCCACCGCGCGGTGTGGGCCGAGCCCGGCCGCCCGCCGCCCGCGCCCGGCGGACTCGTCGACGTCACCGAGGCGGGGGAGCGGGACTCCGACGTCCTCTACGCGTTCCCGCCCGCGCCCCGACGGCACGCCAAAGCCGCACGGCCCTGAGACCAGGAGAGAACCCCATGCACAGCGACTACCCGCCCACCCTGCCGGCGGAATACGCCGACATCGAGTTCGAGAACAACGCGCAGCGCCTCCCGCTCGTCCTGTGCCTCGACATCTCCAGCTCCATGGCGGGCCAGCCCATCCAGACGCTCAACAACGCCCTCGCGGAGTGGACCAGGGAACTGCACGACGACGTCAGCCTCAGCTACAGCGTCGAGGTCGCCGTCGTCACCTTCGGCGGCCAGGGCGTCGCCGCCTGGCGCGGGCCCCAGCTCCTCGCCGTCGGAGCCCCCGTGAGCCCCTTCGTTCCGGCGCACATGTTCCACCCGCCGCAGCTCGCCGCCGCCGGGGTCACCCTGATGACCGAGGCCCTCGAACTGTCCATGAACATCATCGCCGCCCGCAAGGCGGAACTGCGCGCCTCCGGACTCCAGTACTACCGGCCGCAGATCTGCCTCGTCACCGACGGACTGCCCACCGACGCCACCGGCCATCTCACCGACTCCTGGCAGCGGTTGATCCCCGTGCTCGCCGACGAGCAGCAGGCCCGCCGGTTCCGGCTGTACGCGATCGGCGTCGGCGGCATCACGGACCGGGGCGAGCAGGTGCTCCGGTCGTTCGCGCCGAAGTTCAACGCCCGGCTCCAGGGATTCCCGTTCCGTGAACTGCTCCAGATGATGTCCGCGAGCGCCAACGCCGAGCAGAAGGGCGCGGGCGACGAGGTCTTCGAGAAGATCTTCAGCCAGTTCAAGACACAGCGCCCGGCCTGGGAATCGTGACCGATGACCCGATGGGATGCCTGACTGATGACCGCAGTCGACGAGCGGGAGACGCCGTGGCGGATCCACGGGATGAGCGTCGAGGGATACCGGCACCGCCGTCAGGGACAGCCCTGCCAGGACGCCTGCGCGCACCTCGTGACACCGTCCGTGACGGTCCTCGCCGTCGCCGACGGCGCGGGCAGCCGGCCGCGCTCCGAGGAGGGCGCCCGGCTCGCGGTGGAGCTGGCCACCGAGCACTTCGCGCACCGGGCCGCCGCCGCGGCGGACCGCCCTCCCGGCCGGGCCGTGCAGGAACTGCTGCGCGACGCCTTCCACGACGTCTGCAAGGTGTTCCTGGACCGGACCGGCCCCGACGCGGCGGACTTCGCGACCACGCTCACCGTGGTCGTGCTCACGCGGGGCTGGCTCGGCCATCTGTCCGTGGGGGACGGGTTCGTCGTCCTGCGGGCCGGTACGGAGGACGGTGAGCGGCAGTTCCATCTGCTGCCGCAGCCCGCCGCGGCCAGCGAGTACAGCAACGAGACCGTCTTCCTCACCTCGCCCGACGCGGCCCGCTGGGTGCACACCGACTGTGTGTCAGACGACGGGATCGACGGGGTGCTGCTGTCCACCGACGGACTGGCGCAGGCCGCCCTCAACCGGTCCACGGGCGGCGCGCTGTCCCCGAACACGTCGTTCGCCGAGGCCGTGTTCCGCTCCCTCGACGTGCCGGGTCCGGTGACCGCGAGCGCCCACGAGGGCCTCGGCAGCCTGCTCAGGTCCGACCGGCTCACCGCGCTCAACGCCGACGACAAGACCCTGCTGCGGGCCGTGCTCAAGGCGCGGCCATGAGCGGCCGCACCGTGTTCCTCGACGGCAAGCCGGTCACGCTCGCCGAACTGCCCCTCAAGGGCGGCGGCCAGGCGGCCGTCTTCCCGGTCGTCGGCGACGACGGCATCGTCGTCAAGCTCTACCGCGAACCGCCGGGCCCCAAGGAGGAGCAGCGGCTGAAGCGGATGCTGACCATGTCACCGCTCGTGACCCGCCCCACCGACGCCTCCCAGCCGCCCGAGCTGGCCTGGCCGACCGCGCTCGCCCGCGGCCCCAAGGGCGAGTTCCTCGGCTACGCGATGCGCCGGTTCGGCGAGCCCCAGCACGTGCAGCTGATCGGCCTGTTCACCCGGGCCCAGCGCCTCAAGCTGTTCGGCGACCGGGCCGACTGGCGCTTCCTGCTCGGCGTCGCCTGGAACCTCGCCTTCATGACCGCCCGCATGCACTACGACGACCTCGTCATCGGCGACTTCTCCAGCAGCAACGTCGTCGTCGACGCCAACGGCTTCGTCACCTTCCTCGACTGCGACTCGATCGCCTTCAACGACCCGGTGACCGGGGAGCTCTTCCCCTGTCTGATGCACACCACCGACTACTCCTCGCCCGAGCGCCAGGCAGGCGGCCCCGCCACCCGCGCCACCGACGAGTTCGCCCTCGCGGTCCTCGTCTACCAGCTGCTGACCGCCGGGAACCACCCCTTCGGCGGTGTCCCGCACGACAGCGCGTCCGAGTCGACCGTCAAGGACAACATCGCCGCCAGCATCTCCTACGTCGTGCGGCCCGAGCGGGTCATCATGCCGCGCGGCACCATCGACCCCTCCGTGCTCCCGCCCGAACTCCTCGCGCTGGCCCGTACCGCCTTCGGCTCCGGCGTCCACGACCCCTCCACCCGGCCCCCCGCGGAGGCGTGGCTGCGCGCCCTGGACAAGGAGCGCGCGCTGGTACGGGTCTGCCCGTCCCGCCCGCTGCACGCGTTCGGCTCGCATCTGCCGGCCTGCCCCTGGTGCGCCCGGGCGGCGCTCACCGGGCACGACGTGTTCAACGTCCCGGTGGCGGCCCCGGGGCCCGGTGCGCCCCTGCCGCGGCCGCCCGTGCCGCCGCCCGCGGAGCCGTGGCCCACGGGGCTGAAGGTGGCGCTGCTGATCATTGCGCTCGTGATCCTGGTGGTGATCGTCGCGAACGCGTGACCGTCGCGAACGCGTGACCGTCGCGGACGCGTGACCGTCGCGAATGCCTGGCCGTCGCGGACGCGTGACCGGGCCGCCGGTCACTGTGAGCGGCCGCGGTCCTCCAGATAGCGCGTGTGGGACTCCTGGCGCCTGGCCTCCGTCTCGCGCAGGGCCGCCGCGAGCCGGTCCGACTCCTCCTGGAGCACGGTGAGCTGGCGCTCCAGATGGCGCTCCGGCGGTTCGGTGCCGGGGGCCAGCCGCGTCCACCACCGGGTGCGGACGAAGGTGTCGACCGCCTCCGGGATGTCCTGGCGCACCGCGCGCGACAGGGCGTGAACGCCCTCGGGGTCCTGGGCGAGGATCTCGGCGACCCAGCCCGGGTCGAGCAGGGCGGCGAGGACCTCGGTCAGCTCGGTGAGCCGCCCGGCCGCCGCCGGGGGCAGTTCGACGCCGTCCAGGTACTCCCGCAGCTTGCCGAAGTCGACGCGCAGTTCGGCCAGTTGGGCCGAGGGGTCGGGGAAGTCGGGCGGGGCCGGCCGTTCCGGCGGCGCGATCAGCGCGCCCGCGCCGTACAGGCCCGCGACGACGACCGGCCAGTACGGGCCCGCCAGACCGGTGAAGGTCAGCGCGAGTCCGGCGATCCCGCAGGCGCTGCCGGTGAGGTTCTTGCGCGACTCCAGGAAGCCCAGGAATCTACTGGTAGCCACGGATCTCCTCGAAGGCGCCGTCGAGCGAGCCCTTTTGGGCGTCGAAGAGACGGCCGCCGGTCAGATCGGCGATGTGCTGGAGCTCGCCCCGGTCGGAGTCGCCGAACAGGATGGGGAAGACGGGGATCTCCCGCTGTCCGCCGGGCAGCCGGCGGTAGAAGGCGTCGAAGTCGGCGGGGCTCGCGCCCCTGGTGTTCTCCCCGTCCGTCATCAGCACGATCGAGGTGAACGTGTCGTCGTCGGCGCCCAGATGCTCGTAGGCCTTCTCCAGCGAGGTGTAGATCGCGGTGTCGCCGTCGGCGCTCAGCGCGCGGGTGTCCCGGCGGATGGCGTCGAGCCCGGCCTTCGGGTCCTCGGGGCGGACCACGTGGGTGCGCACGGTCTTGACCCGGGAGCCGAACGGCATCAGCGTCACCTCCTCGCGGTCGCGGAAGTCGCCGGTCAGATCGCCGAGGGACTTCTTGAGCCGGGCGAGGCGGTCGCCGTCCATGGAGCCCGAGGTGTCGAGGACGTACACCGTCCTGGACGGCCGGCGCAGGGTGTTCTCGTAGGAGTCGAGGAGATGGTCCGCGACGGACCGGCTTCCGGGGAAGGGGAGTTCACGCCGTCGCGAGGTGTCGAGTCCGGCCGCCGGGGGGACGGAGGGCACGACCGGGCGGCGGTGCGTCCGCTCGGTGATCAGCTTCTGGGCGGCGGGCGCGCGCAGGGCCTCGGCCAGGCGCCGGACGTCGTCGCGGGTGTCCTTGGAGGACGCGGCCAGGGAGGAGAGCGGATAGTCGGCCGTCACCACGCCGTCGCGCGGGCGGATGACCGTCAGGCCCTTCACGCCCTTGAGGACGGACTCGTAGTTGAGCAGGGCGTCCACGGTGCCGCGGCGCTCGTAGGCGGTGGCCAGCCAGCCCGAGGAACCCGAGGTCAGCTTCTGCCCCTTGAAGAACTCCCGCAGCCGGGGCGTCGCCCTGGCCACGTCGGCGTCGGTGAGCGCCGACTGGGCGCCGGACAGCGCCGAGGCCACCGAGATCAGCGTGGAGAAACCGGAGTTGGAGCGTGCCGGATCGGTCATGCCGTACGTGAGCCTGCCGTCGGTCACGGCCTTGTCCACCTGCGACCAGGTGACGTCGTCCGGGCGCCAGCCGAGGGCCCGCACGGTGGCCTCTTTGACGCCGATCGCCACCGGGCTCGACATGACCGGCGTCTCGGAGACGACCTTCCTCGCGGCCTCGGGACGCAGGTGCAGATAGGCGTTCGAGGAGAGCCACAGGGCGTCGTACCTGCCGTCGGCGGTGCCCCGCGCGATCAGGTCGACGGCGGCGAGGGTGCCCATGTAGGTGGGTCTGACCGTGATGCCGGTGTCCCGCCTGATCCGGTCCAGCACCGGTTTCATGTCGCCGAGTTCGCTGGAGGCGAGGACGCGGAGGGTGCCGGGCCGCGGCGCGCCGTCGTCCCCGGACGTCGTGCCCCCGTGGGCGGTGCAGGCCGTGACGGCGAGCAGGGCCAGGGCGGCGCCGGCCGCCCGTCGCAGGGCTCTCATCCGTTTCCGCCGTCCAGAGCGCCCCGGGTCCGGCTGCGCTCCAGATAGGCGCCGGCGGACTGGAGTTCGGAGGTCAGGGACTCCACGGTCGCGGCCATCGTCTCGGTCGCCCGGACCTTGTACGTGTCGATCGCGTCGAGCGTGCGGTAGATCTCCTGGAAGGCGGTGCGCAGGGTCTCGGCGCCGACGGCGGGGTCCGCGGCGATGCGCTGGATCTCCCCGCTCTGGGTGGAGAGCATCTCGGCGTTGCCGCGGATGAGGTCCTCCGTCGTGCCGCGCAGGGCGTTGACCTGCTCGACGACCTTGCGCTGGTTGTCGAGGGCGGAGGCGAGCATCACGGAGATGCGCAGGGCGGAGACGGTGGTGGTGGCCGCGCGGTCGACGCCCTTGATGAGTTCGTCGTTGTTGCGCCGGACCACGTCCATGGCCAGATAGCCCTGGGCGCACACCGCGAGCTGGGTGAGCAGGTCCTGGTGCTTCTGCCGGACGGGGAAGAGCACGTCGGAGCGGAGGGTGTCGGCCTGGGCGGGGTCGCCGGCGTCGACGCCGGCGATGTGGGACTCGACCGCGGTGTCCAGGGCCTCGGTCAGCACCACGTACTCCTGGAGCTTGCCCATCGTCTCCCAGAGCCGGACGCGTTCGGTCTGAAGTGCCGCGTTGTCACGGCGCAGTTCGTCCTGCCCGCCGCGCAGCGAGCCCACGATCCTGTTCAACGTGCCTTGCGCGGAGGCGTACTTGGCGACGTGGTCGCGCAGCTTGTTGCCGCCGGGCAGCCGGGACAGGAACTTCCTGCCCTTGTTCGCGGACAGGTCGCGCGGGTCCAGGTCCTCGACCACGCGCCGGAGTTCGACGAGCGAGCCTGCGACGTGCGACTGCGCGTCCTCGCCGCCCGAGGGCAGGCTGCGGATCGTCCGCTCCAGCATCCGGTTGGACTGGGCGGCGGCGCCGCGCATCTCGCTCGCCCCCAGGCCCGCGATCTCGCCCACCTTGCCGGCGAACTCGGGGGAGCGGGCGTCCAGGACGGCGAGTCCGCCGATGTACTCCGCGGCCCTGCGCGCCATCTCGTCCTGCACCCCGGGGTCGACGGGGACGAGCCCGCCGGCCTTCTCGCGGGGCACCGGGGCCACGGCCTCGGGCGGTGTGAGGCTGAACGTGTCGTCGGTGGTCATGCTGTTCCCCCCTGGTTCCCGGCCCTGCGCGCCATCTCGTGCAGCACCTTGTAGGCGGGCACGGGCGCCTGCCGGACGCCGGTCAGTTTCTGGTTGAGATAGTCCGCGTGGGCGGCGGTGGCCGCCGTGAACTCGCCGGTCGCCCCCTGCGGGCGGAACCCGTGCCGGACGGCGAGTCCGCGCAACGTCGGGTCGGTGCTGAGGAGTTCGCCCAGCGCGCGGCCCGCGGGCGTGAGCGGTACGACGGTGTGGTCGCTGTTGGCGGTGGTGTCCGGGTAGAGCACCGTCAGGTCTCCGGCGTCCTGGCCCTCGGCGAGCAGCGCGGCGACCTGTGACTCGTAGACGAGGACGAGCGGGTTGCCGGCGCCGCTGACGAAGTCGCGGAACGCGGCGTCGGTGCTGGACTGCTGGGCGCCCTGGACGCTGATGAGCCGGCGCATCAGGGGCGCGGTCCGGGCGACGGCGGCGTCGTCGTCGGCCACGCGCCCGCCGTCGGCGACGTAGGACGCGGCGGCGAGGTAGAGGGCGCCGGAGTTGGAGGTCTCCGGGTCGGTGCTGGCGATGTACAGCGTGCCGGTCAGCTCACCGTGGGCCTTGGCGCCCTTGAGCTGCTGCCAGGTCCGTTCGTGCCGGGCCGCGTCGAGGTAGGCGCCCATCCTCAGCGTGCCGGTGTTCTTGTCGAGGGTGGCCAGTCCGTTGGCGGCGAGGACCTGGGCCGCGCTGCGGTGGGCCACCACGACGAGGGGCGAGTAGAAGGGCCGGGGCAGCGGCTGGCGGACGTGGTACTTGTCCGCGAGTTCGTCGGCCGGTGCCTGGCTGGAAGGGAAGGCGAAGTCGTACCCCTTGAGGTCGAGGCCGTCCATGGCCCAGGACCCGGAGGTCTCCGTCTTCACGGTGTAGCCCTTGGCGGCGAGGGCCTTCACCACGGCCGGATCCGAGAAGAACTCCGCCTTCTCCGAGCCGATCACTCCGTGCACGGTCTTCGTTGCCGTGCTCTTGTCCTGACCGGTGCGGCCCGCGACGACGGCTGCTGCCACTCCGCCGATCAACAGGACCGCCAGGACGATTCCCGCTATGCGTCTCACGCCTGGAGCGTGCACCTCGGAATCCAACGTTCCCCGCCTCGGGGGGTGAACGCGAGGTGACCACCGGGTCCCGGTACGCAACCGGAAGGGAGGGTGCCGCCGAGGGGGCGCACGGCGGGCCCGGGGAGCGCGGCCCGTGGCTTCGGGGCCGGGCCGCGCGGGGCCTCCGGACCGGGCGCCGCGGGGTCTTTGTGCGGGGTGGCGCGGTGGGTGTGGCGCCCGGTCCGCACGTCCTCTGGGGCGCGCGGACCGGGGCCGTACGGGGGCCGGGCCGGTGGCCCGGGTCGATCAGCGGGCGGCGAGCTCGCGGGACTCGGCCGCCGGCGCGTGGGCGTCCATCCGCTCGGCGGAGAGGATCGCCGCGGCCGTGTCGGCGCGGGAGGCGGCGACGACCAGGGCGCGGCCGGCCAGCGCGTGGGCCCGCCGGTGCAGGGTCGCGAGGCGGGAATCCTCGGGCTCCGGGGCGGCGGGGGCCTTCTCGGCGCGCAGCGGGGCGCCGCCGCGCAGCCGGGCGACCTGCTCGGTGAGCCGCTCGGCACCGGCGTCCAGGTCGGCGGACGGGGCGAGCGCCCGGATCTCGTCCGTGACGGCGAGCAGCGCGGCCAGGTGACCGGCGAGCTGGATGTCCAGCTCCTCCTCGCGCGACCGGTGGGGGAAGTCGGAGGAGGGGGTGCCGGCCATCGTGTGGACCGACTTCGAGCGGATCGGTTCGTACATGGGATGGCCTCCTGTGCCTGACAGGAAGCCATCCTAGCTTGGATTTCGTCTAAAGTTGAGCTGGTTCGTATAGTGGGATCCGGTGCGCACACAGGGTGAGCGCGGAACGGGTCCCCGCGGGTGTCACGGCTGGCTGTAGCCGTCCAGAAACGTGCCGATCCGGGTCACCGCGTCCGTCAGGTCCGCGACCGTCGGCAGGGTCACGACCCGGAAGTGGTCGGGTTCGGGCCAGTTGAAGCCGGTCCCCTGGACGACCATGATCTTCTCGGCCCGCAGCAGGTCGAGCACCATCTGCCGGTCGTCCTTGACCTTGAAGACCTTCGGGTCGAGGCGCGGGAAGAGGTACAGCGCGCCCTTCGGCTTCACGCAGGTCACGCCCGGGATCTGGGTCAGCAGTTCGTGCGCGACGTCCCGCTGCTCCTTCAGGCGCCCGCCCGGCAGGACCAGGTCGTTGATCGTCTGGCGTCCGCTGAGCGCCGCCACCACGCCGTGCTGGCCCGGCATGTTCGCGCACAGCCGCATGTTCGCGAGGATCGTCAGACCCTCGATGTAGGAGGCGGCGTGCGCGCGCGGCCCCGAGACCGACATCCAGCCGACGCGGTAGCCCGCCACCCGGTACGCCTTCGACATGCCGTTGAAGGTGAGGGTGAGCAGATCGGGGGCGATCTTGGCGGTCGCGGTGTGCGTGGCGCCGTCGTAGAGGATCTTGTCGTAGATCTCGTCGGAGCAGACCAGCAGGTTGTGCCGCCGGGCGATGTCCGTCAGCCCCCGGAGCATCGCGTCGTCGTAGACCGCGCCGGTCGGGTTGTTCGGGTTGATGATCACGATCGCCTTGGTGCGGTCGGTGATCTTCCGCTCCACGTCGGCGAGGTCGGGCATCCAGTCGGACTGCTCGTCGCAGCGGTAGTGCACGGCCGTGCCGCCGGACAGGGAGACCGCGGCGGTCCACAGCGGGTAGTCCGGGGCCGGTACGAGCACCTCGTCGCCGTCGTCCAGCAGCGCCTGCATCGCCATCACGATCAGCTCGGAGACGCCGTTGCCGATGAAGACGTGGTCGACGTCCGTCTCGATGCCGAGGGTCTGGTTGTGCATCACGACCGCGCGGCGGGCGGCGAGCAGGCCCTTGGCGTCGCCGTAGCCGTGCGCCGAGGAGACGTTGCGGAGGATGTCCTCCAGGATCTCCGGCGGGCACTCGAACCCGAAGGCGGCCGGGTTGCCCGTGTTGAGCTTGAGGATGCGGTGACCGGCCGCTTCGAGCCGCATCGCCTCCTCAAGAACCGGACCCCGGATCTCGTAGCAGACGTTGGCGAGCTTCGTGGACTGGATCACCTGCATGTCCGTGAGCTTACGGCCGCCCGTCGCGCACCGGGGCGTGTTTTTCACCACGCGGGACGTGTCGGTTCCGGTGGCCGTGTCCCTCGGCTGCGCCGAACGCCCAGGTGGTCCCTACAATGCGCGATCATGTCCTGGCAGTCCGGAGATCCCGAAGCCCGGCCGACGGTGTACCTCCCGCAGAGCGACGGGGAGACTCCGCTGGCCTATGAGACGTACGCCGATCCGGCCGAGGCGCACGGCTGGCGGAAGGCGTACACGGACGGCGAGGACACCACCGTGCTGTCCGTCGTGTCCGGGGGGCCGGCGGCGCGCCGGGAACGGATGAGGCACCGCAGGCGTGCCCGGAACAGCCGGCGGCTCGCCGTGGCCGGGGGCGCGGCCGTCGTCGTGGTCCTCGGTGTCGTCACCGTGGGGGCGCTCGACTCCGGGGTGACCGGGGGGACGGGCGGTACGTCCCCCTCCACGACCTCGCCGGCCGCCCGCTCCGGGACGGGCGCCGCGGAGGAGGCAGGCGGTTCCGCCGCGACCGCCTCGGCGCGGCCGCTCCAGGCCCCGCCGGGCACCGCGTCGGTGCCCGCCTCGGTCCCGTCCTCCGGCGCGGCCGGCTCCGCCACGGGCACGGCCGCGACCGGGTCCGAGACCGCGACCGCCTCCGCGACGGCGGCGACCTCCACGTCCCCCGAGGCGTCCGGGTCCGCCGGCACGTCCGCCGAGCCCACGGCCTCCGCCACCACCGCGCCCCCTTCGGACACCCCGTCCCCCTCCCCGACGAACTCCGGCGGCCACGGCCACGGACACGGACACGGCCACGGCGGCTGGCCCGGCTAGAACCGGCGAACCGGCGGGACCCGGCCGCGAACCGTCCGCGGTGTGTCGGCAGCCAGGCCGCGAACCGGCCGCGGTGTGTCGGCAGCCAGGCCGCGAACCGGCCGCGGTGTGTCGGCAGCCAGGCCGCGAACCGGCCGCGGTGCGTCGGCAGCCAGGCCGCGAACCGGCCGCGGTGCGTCGGCAACCAGGCCGCGAACCGGCCACGGCGCGTCCGCGCCCCGGCCGCGTCCGGCCGGCGGACGCCCGCCTGGGCGCCGGATGCCACCCGGGGCAACGCAAGCCGACCGGCCGGGCGACGCCTGTTCCGAGGCCGGGTGCCGCCCAGCCGGGCGGGTTCGGTCCCGGCATTGGGCACGGCCTGCCTGGGCGGATTCGGTACCGGCACCGGACACCGCCCGCCTGGGCCGACTCGGGGCACCGCGCGCCGACCGGCTGAGTGGACTCGGTCCTGGCACGGACGCCGACCGGACCCGTCCCGGCACACGACGCCGACCGGCTGGGCGGAGTCCGTTCCGGCACCGCACGCCGCCCGGCTGAGCGGGTCCCGTACCGGGACACGACGCCGACCGGGCGCACTGCGTCGACCGGCGCGAGGAGGTGTAAGGATCCCCGGCGCCCCGGCCGGAAAGCGCTCCTTGTTCACTTCTCCCTCTCCCCTCACAATGCGCATGACAACAACTGACCGGAAGACCTCCGGTCAGCGGAAGGCCGCCGGACGACCTCCGACGGCCCCAAGTCGCAAGAGGGGACCCCCACATGAGAAAGCCTCTCGTCGCCGTGCTGTTCGCCCTGGTGCTCGCCGGGGCGGGCGCGGCACCCGCGGTCGCGGCACCCGAACCCCACGCGGCGGCACCCGCTCCCCACGCGGTGGCGCCCACGCTCAAGGCCGTCAGCCTCGCCGGGACCGTCTCGCTCAGCAACTGCTCCGGTTCGGTCATCCGCTTCCCCAACTCGGCGGACTCCGACCCGGCGCTCGTGCTGTCCAACGGGCACTGCCTGGAGACCGGATTCCCGGACCCCGGCGAGGTGATCGTCGGCCAGTCGTCCAGCCGCACCTTCGGCCTGCTGAACTCGGCCGGCACCAAGGTGGCGACGCTGCGCGCGAGCAAGGTCGCGTACTCGACCATGACCGACACGGACATCACGATCTACCAGCTCACCAGCACGTACGCGACCATCAAGAACACCTACGGCATCAGCGCGCTGACCGTGCAGGACACGCACCCGGTCGCCGGCACCGCGATCACCGTGGCCTCCGGTTACTGGAAGCGTCTGTACAGCTGCAACATCGACGGGTTCGTGTACCGCCTCAAGGAGGGCGACTGGACCTGGAAGGACTCGGTCCGTTACACCTCCGCCTGCCAGACCATCGGCGGCACCTCGGGTTCGCCGGTCGTCGACCAGTCCACCGGCAAGGTCGTCGCCGTCAACAACACCGGCAACGAGGACGGCGAGCGCTGCACGGTGGACAACCCGTGCGAGGTCGACGCGAACGGCACCGTGACCGTCCGTCAGGGCATCAACTACGCCGAGGAGACCTACCAGATCCCGGCCTGCTTCACGACGGGCAACAAGCTCGACCTGAGCCTGAGCGGGTGCGTCCTGCCCAAGCCGTAACACCGCGGGAGGGCGGGCGGTCACGCCGTGCGGCGGACCGCCCGTCCCGCGAGCACATCGGTCCTGCGCCCGTCCTCGACGACGAAACGCCCGTCGATCAGGACGTGCGGGATCCCGGTCGGCAGGGTGCGCGGCGCCGCGAAGGTCGAGCCCGCCGCGACCGTCGCCGGGTCGAACAGGACCAGGTCGGCGCGGTACCCCTCGCGGACGAGGCCGCGGTCGGGCAGCCGCAGCCGGGCGGCGGGCCTGCCGGTGAGACGGGCGACGCACTCCTCCAGCGTCAGCACGCCCGACTCCCGTACGTAGTGGCCGAGATAGCGCGGGAAGGTGCCGTACGCGCGCGGGTGCGGCTTGGCGCCGTGCAGGATGCCGTCCGAGCCGCCGGTGTGGACGCGGTGGCGCATGATCGCCCGCACGTTCTCCTCGTGGCCGACGTGCTGGAGGATCGTGGGACCGAGCCGGTCCTCGACCAGCAGCCGCCGGGCGATGGCCCAGGGGGCCTCGCCGAGCGCACCGGCCGACTCCAGGACCGTACGGCCCACGTACGCGCCGAGGGCGGGGTCGTTCACCCCCGAGATCTCGACGGTCTCCCAGTCGACGGGCACGCCGTGGCAGCCGTCGGAGCCCAGGACCTCCAGGTGGTGCCGGATCCGGCCGGCGGTCGCGTCGTCCCGCAGCCGGGCGAGCAGCGCCTCCGGGCCTCCCTCGCCCGCCCAGCTCGGCAGCAGCGCCGCCAGCGTGGTGCACCCGGGGGTGTACGGATAGGTGTCGAGGGTGATGTCCGCGCCCTGTTCCAGCGCCTCGTCGAGCAGGGCGAGCAGCTCCGGCGCCTTCCCCTCGTTCACCCCGAAGTTCATGGTGGCGTGGGCGAGATGGAGCGGACAGCCCGCCTCACGGGTGAGGGCCACCATCTCCTCGTACGCCTGAAGGGCGCCCGCCCCGTACGAGCGGTGGTGCGGGCAGTAGTAGCCGCCGTGCTCCGCCACCACCCGGCACAGGGCGGTGAGTTCGGCGTCCCGGGCGTACATCCCCGGGGTGTACGTCAGCCCCGAGGACATGCCGACCGCGCCCTGGCGCAGCCCGTCCGCCACCAACCGCCGCATCCGGTCCAGCTCTTGGGGAGTGGCCTCGCGGTCCTCCCAGCCGACGGCGAGCATCCGGACGGTGCCCTGCGGGACGAGATAGGCGGCGTTGACCGCGATGCCCTGGCCGTCGAAGCCGTGGTCGAGGCGGTCCAGATACTCGCCGACGGAACGCCAGTCGAAGGCGATGTCGTCGCCGTGGCCGTTCCAGCCGGCGATCGTGCGGCGGACCTCGGCCAGCGTGCGGTCGTCGGCCGGCGCGTACGACAGGCCGTCCTGGCCGAGGACTTCGAGGGTCACGCCCTGGGCGGCCTTGGCGCTGTGGTCCGGATCCCGCAGCAGCGCCAGGTCGCTGTGCGCGTGCATGTCGATGAAGCCGGGGGACAGGACCAGTCCCTCGGCGTCCAGTTCCCGTGTCCCGCGCGGCCGTTGGCAGCCGGCCGCCGCGGCCTCCTGCACGATCGCGACGATCCGGCCGCCCTTGACGGCCACGTCCGCGCGGTAGGCGGGCGCGCCGCTGCCGTCGACGACGTCCGCGTCCTGGATGACCAGGTCGGCGAGGTCCATCGGCATCTCCCGTCTCGGAACGGATCTCTGGAGGAACGTACGGGCGTGACGGATCTCTAGAAGAACGTACGGATGTAGTCGACGACCGTGCCGTCCGCCTCGACCAGCGGGATCAGCTGCCACTTGTCGAAGGACGTGCACGGGTGGGACAGGCCCATCCCGACCCAGTCGCCGACCTCCAGGTCCGCCTCGGGGGCGGTGTTCAGCCAGGCGTGCTGGTCGGAGAGCTTGGTCACCTCGACGCCGTCCGCGGGCCGCTCGGTCCCGCCGCGGCGCACCACCTGGGCGAAGGGCAGGTCGAGGTCGTGGGCCGCGTCCCGCTTGCCGGCGTTGGTGAAGGCCTGCTCGGGGGAGGGCCGTGAGACGACCTGGGACCACAGGCGGAACGCCGGGTGCAGGGCGCCCTCGCCGGGGACGCGGGTGAAGGGGGTGAGCCGGCGGTAGTGGCCGTCGTCGTGCGAGACGTACGCGCCCGAGCGCAGCAGTTTCAGGACCGGGAGCGAGAGTCCGGGGATCTCCGCGAAGACGTCGGCGACCGCGTCGAACCAGGCGCTGCCGCCCGCGCTGACGACGATCGTGTCGACGTCCTTGAACCGTCCTGCGTCGTCGAAGGCCGCCGCGAGCGCGGTCAGCCGCCGCAGCCAGGCGTGCACCCGCTCGGGGGTGGCGTCCGGCACCTCGCCCTCGTACCCGGCGACACCAGCCAGCCGGAGCGTCCCGGCCGCCGCCACCGCGTCGGCGACGGCCGCGCACTCCTCCTCGGTCCGCGCGCCGGTGCGTGCGCCCGCGCCCGCCGCGAGCTCGACGACGACGTCCACCGGACGGGCGCTTCCGCGCAGCGCCGCGTCCATCAGCTCGACCCCGCGCACCGAGTCGACGTAGCAGACGAACGTGAAGCCGGGGTCCGCGGCCAGCTCGGCGGCGATCCAGCGGAGGGCCGCGGGGTCGACGAGCTGGTTCGCCAGGAAGATCCGGTCGATGCCGAACTCCCGTGCCACGCGCACCTGGTGGGGGACCGCGAGGGTGATGCCCCAGGCGCCGTGCTCGATCTGGCGCCAGAACAGCCGGGGCGCCATGGACGTCTTGCCGTGCGGGGCGAAGGCGAGTCCGTGCCGGGTGGCGTACGTCTCCATGAGTTCGAGGTTGTGGGTCAGCCGCTCGGCGGAGAGGGCGAGGACGGGGGTGGTGAAGCCGTCCGTGAAGAGGTTGCGGCGCTGGGCGGCCAGCTCGCCGACGCTCAGACCGGCGGCGTCCGGCGGCAGGCCCTTGAAGCGGTGGTCGACGCGCTCCGCCGCGAGAGCGGCCAGGGGTGCGGCGGCGGTCTCGGCGCTCATGGGGCCTCCTCGGCCAGTTCCATCGCGTTGCATCATGTGCAACGCTCATTGCGTATGTCGTTCACTGCTGTCTAACATCCCAGCCGACGCAGGGTCAACGGTGCCGTGTGCCGCCGACGGCCGCCAGAGCGAGGAGCCCCGACCACCGTGAGCAGCGACGGACCCGAGAGCGCCGTGTCCCCCGACACCGGCTCCCTCGCCGACACCGACACCGGCACCGGCGGCCACGCCGGCGCCGACGCCCCTGCGGGCACCGGCACGGTCGACGTGGTGGCGCTCGGCGAGTCCATGGTCACCTTCCTGCCCACCCGGGCCGGGCGCCTCGCCGACGTGCCGTCCTTCGAACGGGGCATCGGCGGCGCCGAGTCGAACGTGGCCTGCGTGCTCGCCCGCTCCGGTCACTCGGCCCGCTGGGTCGGCAGGGTCGGCACCGACGGGTTCGGCGACCATCTGGTGGAGGCGATCACCGCGTACGGCGTCGACACCTCCGCCGTGCGCAGGGATCCCGCCCGCCCGACCGGCGTCTACTTCCGCACCGCGGGCGACCGGGCGACCGACGCCCACGAGGTCGCCTACTATCGGGCCGGATCCGCCGCCTCCGCCATGACGGCGCGGAACACGGACCTGGCCGCCGCCCGCTCGGGCCGGGTGCTCCACCTGTCCGGGATCACCGCCGCCCTCTCCGACGGCTGTCTGGACCTGATGCGCGAGCTGACCGCCCCCCGGGCCGGCCGCCCCCTCGTCTCCTTCGACGTCAACCACCGGCCCGCCCTCTGGCACGGCCGCCCCGACGGGCCCCGCGTCCTGCTCGGCCTCGCGCGCGGCGCCGACCTCGTCTTCGTCGGGGACGACGAGGCCCGCGCCGCCTGGGGCCTGTGCGGGGCGCGCGCGATCCGCGAGGCGCTGCCCGAACCGGCCGTCCTGGTCGTCAAGGACGGCGAGGCCGGAGCCGTGGTGTTCGAGCGGAGCCCGGACGCCGGGGACCGCACCGTCTTCGTACCCGCCCCCCGGGTCGACGTCGTCGCGGCCGTCGGCGCCGGGGACGCCTTCGCCGCCGGATTCCTCTCCGCCACCCTGCGCGGCCTTCCCGCCCGCGACCGGCTGCGGCACGGCCATCTGACGGCCGCCGCGGCCCTCACCGTCCCGGGCGACCTCGCCGAACCGCCCGCCCGGAGGCACGCCGACCGGCTCGCCGCTCTCGACGACCGCGCCTGGGGGACACTTCGTCTCGGCCCCGGCTGGACCGAAGCCGACGCACGGGCCGCCGAGGAGGTACGTACGCCATGAGCCAGACCGTCGACCGAGCGCTGAGCATCCTGCCGCTGCTCGCCGAGGGCCCCGCCGACCTCGGTCAGGTCGCCGACCGCCTCGGCGTCCACAAGTCCACGGCCCTGCGCCTGCTGCGCACCCTGCACGAACACGGCCTGGTGTACCGGCAGTCCGACCAGCGCTACCGGCTCGGCGCCCGGCTCTTCGCCCTCGCCCAGGAGGCCGTCGAGAACCTGGACGTCCGCGAGATCGCCCACCCCCACCTCGTCCGCCTCAACGAACAGTGCGGACACACCGTCCACCTCGCCGTGTACGAGGAGAACGAGGTGCTCTACATCGACAAGGTGGAGAGCCGCTACCCGGTGCGGATGTACTCGCGGATCGGGAAGCCCGTCGCCATCACCGTCGCCGCCGTCGCCAAACTGCTCCTCGCCGACCTGCCCGAGACCGAGCGCCGCGCCGTCGCAGAACGGCTCGACTACCCCATGTACACGGCCCGTTCGACCCCGGACGCCCCCGCCTTCCTGAAGGAACTCGCGGCGGTGCGCGAACAGGGCTGGGCCACCGACCTCGGCGGCCACGAGGAGTCCATCAACTGCGTCGCCGCCCCCGTCCGGGGCGCCGACGGGCGTGTCGCCGCCGCCATGTCGGTCTCCGCGCCCAATGTCGTCGTCACCGCCGAGGAACTCCTGGCCCTGCTGCCGCTGGTCCGCCGTACCGCGGACGCCATCGGCCGGGAGTACTCGGGCAAGGCCCCCACCCCGCACGACCCGAAGGAATGAGCACCGCATGACCGACAAGACCGCCCTCACCCCGGCGACCCACACCACCCCGCCCGCCCGGTTCTCGCACGGGGTACGGAAGGGGAACATCCTCCAGGTCGCCGGACAGGTCGGCTTCCTGCCCGCCGAGGAGGGAAAGCCCCCGACGCCCGCGGGCCCGACCCTGCGCGAGCAGACCCTCCAGACCCTCGCCAACGTCAAGTCCATCCTCGAAGAGGGCGGTTCCGGCTGGGACGACGCGATGATGATCCGCGTCTACCTCACGGACACCGGGCACTTCGCCGAGATGAACGAGATCTACAACCGGTACTTCGAGGAGCAGGGCCTCACCGCGCCCCCCGCCGCCCGCACGACGGTCTACGTCGGCCTGCCGGCCGGACTTCTCGTCGAGATCGACGTCCTCGCCGTCCTCGGATGAGTCTTTTCGTGTAACAGAGGCGGCGCCAATTCGGGGCTGGCTGTGCCCCGCACAGGATCTTCGACCATACTTCGCGCTGTGGAGCAGCGCATAGGTTCGAAGAGCCAGCCCCTGGACGCAGCCGCGGTGAACCCGGCGTACATCCCCGGGCTTACGTCACCCGTGCCGGCGGAGCCGGAGGACGCGGTCGTGGACGCCGAGGAGACCACCGCCGAGGAGGAGGTCACCGCGGAGGAGACCGTCTCCGGCGAGGCGCCCGCCGCCGGGACCTCGGAGGAGTCCGTGCCCGAGGAGAAGGCCGTGCCCGAGGAGGAGTCCGCCCCGGCGGACGCCCCGGAGCCCGTGTCCGTCCCCGACGGGCCCGTCTTCGAGGCCTCCGACCGGCGGGCCTCGATCCGGGCCGACCACAGCGGTGTCCTGCTGCGCCTGGACGACCAGGAGGCGGAGTTCCGCTGGGACGAGATCGGCGCGGTCGAGACGGAGTCGCCGCGCTTCGGCAAGCGGTTCACCATCACGGTGCACACGCCGGAGCGCCGCTGGTATCCGATAGAGATCGAGGCGAACGCCCGGGCACGCTTCAAGGAGTGGGAGGAGCAGCTCGACGCCGTCCTCGACGCCTACTTCGAGGACGGCGACGAGGCCGGTGCCGCGGAGGACTCCGCGGTGACGGCCGAGCCGGAGGCGACCCCCGACTCCGACGCCGAGCCCGAGGACTCCAAGGCCGACGATTCCAAGGCCGAGGACTCCAAGGATTCCGAGGACTCCAAGAGCTCCGAGGATTCCGAGGCCGGCGCGGTCGAGGCGGCCGAGAAGCCGTAAGCGGTACGGGGATCCGCGCGCCCTGTCAGGAG
>NZ_JBHXDQ010000030.1:0-95960 GCF_042725875.1 Streptomyces sp. NPDC127038
GCCCCCTTCCGAGGGGGCGGGCCTTCGCCGTGTCGGCGGTACGGGAAGGCGGGAGGGGCCGGCAGGCGAGAACCGCCCACCGGCCCGGGTCACGCCTGCCCTGGTCCCGGTCACACCGGGTGTGTCAGCGTCCGGCGAACTTCGCGCTCACCGAGTTGTAGACACCCTTGGCCACGGGGCCGAGCCGCGGGCCCGCCAGCCAGCCGAACTTGACCGGGCCGATCGAGGTGTTGGACACCAGGGCGGGCTTGCCGTCCGAACCCGTGGCCACCCAGCCGCCGCCCGAGGAACCGCCGGTCATCGTGCAGCCGATGCGGTACATCGTCGGGTCGGACTGGGCGACCGACAGACGGCCGGGCCGGTCCGTGCACTGGTACATCTTCTGGCCGTCGAACGGCGCCGCGGCCGGGTATCCGGTGGCCGTGATGCTCGACACCTGGGGCACGGCCGGAGCGTTGAAGTTCACCGGCAGCGCCCCGCCGACGGTCTCCTCCAGGGACTTGCCGCCGCTGCCCTTCTCCGGCGTCACATGCAGCACCGCGTAGTCGTACGAGGCCCCCTGGCCGCCCGTCGGGCCGCCCTGCTCGATCCACTGGTCCGAGGTCTGCGCCCAGTCGCTCCACCACACGCCGTACGGAGCGACCTCCTGGCGCGGGGCGTTCTCCAACTGCGCCTCGGTCCGGCCCTGGTCGTTGTAGGACGGGACGAAGGCGATGTTGCGGTACCAGCCGCCCTTCTTGCCGGCGTGCACGCAGTGGCCCGCGGTCCACACGAGGTTGGACTTGCCCGGGTGCGCCGGGTCCTCGACCACGGTCGCCGAGCAGACCATCGTGCCCTCGGGGGCGTCGAAGAACACCTTGCCCGCCACGGGCACGTTCGCGTGGTACGAGGTCTTCACGGCCTGCGCCGTCACCGGGGCCGGGGTCGGGTCGGTGACGCCCTGGTCACCGCTGAGGTCGTTGTCGTCGACACCCTTGTTCTTGTCGGGGTCGTCGGCACGGCGCATCCGGGCCGGGTCCCAGAGGCCCTTGATGATCGGGTTGACGAAGTCGTCGGCCTGGCGCAGCCATTCGGCCTTGTCCCAGTTCTTCCAGGCACCGCCCTTCCACTTGTCGAGGTCGATGCCGTGCTCTTTGAGCTTGTTCTTGATGTCGTCGGGGATCTGGATCTTGCCGTCGCCGCCCTGGGAGGAGGCGGTGGCGGTGGGCGCGCCGCTCGCCGTGTCGGCGCCGCCCGAGTCGCAGGCGGTGGCGGTCAGCGTCAGGGCCGCCACCAGGCCGACGGCGGCCAGGGCGGGGGACGTTCTGCGGCGCGCGCTCCTGCCTCGACGGGCGGCGAAGGGCGGGCGTATGGGTCGCATGGTGTAACTCCCCCTGAAACGTATGGGAACGGTGCGGTGCGGCTGCGGGCGCCTGAGCGGTTCGTCCGGCACGGCCGAACGGCATCACAGACTATGCGGTCGTCATACGGGGTGCCCGACGGAACGGCAACGGTTCCGCTACGGGGGAGTTCCCGCCGCGACCCGCTGATTCCTGACGGGCGGTCACGGAGACGGGGGCGCCGGTCGACCCCGGCAAAGAACCGGTAAGGAACAGGGAATCCACCCGCTTCCCAACGCGGCCGGCGTCGTTGGTACGTACGGGGGGCCTGCCGTCTGCGTCCGGACCCTCCTGCCAACTCGCCTCTGAACAGCGGGAGGACCTGAAGTCGTGGCCGTGACCGAGTCAGCGGTGGTGCCGGTGGGGGCGCCAGGGGAAGCCGAGGGGGCGCGGGACACCGGCGCCGGAGCGGCCGAGCGGGCGCGCGCCGCGCACGAGGGCATTCTGCGGCGCCAGTCGGCGCGCGAATCGGCGGCACGTACGTACGCGCGCTCCCTGCCGATCGTTCCCGTGCGGGCCCGCGGGCTGACGATCGAGGGCGCCGACGGGCGCCGCTATCTCGACTGTCTCTCCGGAGCCGGGACCCTGGCCCTCGGGCACAACCACCCCGTCGTCCTGGAGGCGATCAGGAAGGTCCTCGACTCGGGGGCGCCCCTGCACGTCCTGGACCTCGCGACCCCGGTCAAGGACGCCTTCACCACCGAGCTGTTCGGCACGCTCCCGCCGCGCTTCGCCGAGCGCGCGCGGATCCAGTTCTGCGGACCGGCCGGGACGGACGCCGTCGAGGCCGCGTTCAAACTGGTGCGCGCGGCCACCGGCCGCTCCGGCCTGCTCGCGTTCACCGGCGCCTACCACGGGATGACCGCGGGGGCGCTCGAAGCGTCCGGCGGCGCGACCGACGTACGCGTCGCGCGCCTGCCCTATCCACAGGACTACCGCTGCCCGTTCGGCGTCGGCGGCGACCGCGGCGCCGAACTCGGGGCGCGCTGGACGGAGTCCCTGCTCGACGACACCAAATCGGGTGTCCCGCTGCCCGCCGGCATGATCCTCGAACCCGTCCAGGGCGAGGGCGGGGTCATCCCGGCGCCGGACGCCTGGACGCGGCGGATGCGCGAGATCACCCGGGACCGGTCCATCCCGCTGATCGTGGACGAGGTCCAGACGGGCGTGGGCCGCACCGGCACCTTCTGGGCCGTGGAGCACAGCGGCATCACCCCGGACGTGATGGTGCTGTCCAAGGCGATCGGCGGCAGCCTGCCGCTCGCCGTCATCGTCTACCGCGACGACCTCGACGTCTGGCAGCCCGGCGCCCACGCCGGCACGTTCCGCGGCAACCAACTGGCCATGGCCGCCGGCACGGCCACCCTGGCGTACGTCCGCGAGCACGGTCTCGCCGAGCGCGCGGCGACCGTCGGGGCCCGGATGCTGGAGCAACTGCGCGCGCTGGCCGCGGAGTTCCCCTGTATCGGCGACGTGCGCGGCCGCGGGCTGATGATCGGCCTCGAACTCGTGGACCCCGAGGGGACACCGCGTCCCGGTCCCGACGGACCCCTCCCCGCCGCCCCCGAACTCGCCGCCGCCGTCCAGCGGGAGTGTCTGCGCCGAGGCCTGATCGTGGAGCTCGGAGGCCGCCGGTCCAGCGTCGTACGGCTCCTGCCTCCCCTGACGATCAGCGACGAGCAGGCGTCCGCCGTGCTGGACCGGCTGGCCGACGCCGTGGGCGCGGTGAGCGCGGCGGCTCCCGGTGACCGGCGGTCCGGGAGGGACGTGGCGCCGGGTGCCGGAGGTCCTCCCTGACCGCGGGCCCAGCCGTCGACCAGGAACGCACGAGAGCCCGGCGCACCCCGGCTCCGCCCCGGTCTCGTCACCGTACGAGCCCGAACGACCCGCAAGGAACCCTTCGTGAACGCCACCCCCGCACCGGACAGCCCCTCCTCCCCGTACGAGCGAGCGGCCGTCGGAACCCCTCTCCCACAGCTGTCCGGACCGGAGTCCCTTCCCCGGCAGAAGCTCCCGGATGCGGGCCGGGGTGCCGCGGTGCTGTCCGATGCGAGCCCGGGGGCCGTGGGCCTGTCCGATGCGGGTCGGGGTGCCGCGGTGCTGCCGGAGCCGGGCGTGGTCGCCGTCGGTCCGCCGGAGCCGGACGACCCGCTGGATCACCCGGACATCCGGACGGCGGCGCACGCGGCGGCGGTCGAGAACCTGCTGCGCTGCTGGGTACGGGAGAACGACCTGCCTGCTCCCCACGACGGCACCCTCCGCATCGCGCTGCCCGCCAGCGGAGCGACCCTGCTCGTTCCGGTCCACCACTGGTCCCCGGCCGGCTGGCACCGCTTCGGGCTCCCCCTCCTCGCGGGCGCCCCCGAACAGGCGCCCGCCGTGGACGCCGTGACGGTGGCCGCCCTGATCGCCCGGCAGACGGCCCCCGGCACAGCCCCTGCCACCGACACCAACACCAACTCCACGGACACGAGTCACCCGGACAATCCGGCCGGCGACGGCGCCGATCTCGTCGGCCGTGTCGCCGACTCGGTCCGGCGCACCGCGGTGTTCATCAGGGACCGCAGAGAGCACCCCGCCGACCCTTCCGACCACTTCCTCGCCGCCGAACAGGCACTCCTCCTCGGCCACCCCCTGCACCCGACCCCGAAGGGACGCGACTGCCTCTCCGACGCGGAAGGCACGCTCTACTCACCCGAGTCGCGCGGCTCCTTCCCGCTGCACTGGATGGCGGTCGCCCCCTCGGTGCTGGCCTCCGACTCGGCGTGGACGGAGCGCGGCCGCCCCGTGTCGGCCGCGCAGCTGACCCTGCGGCTGGCCGGGCCCGGACTCTCCCTCCCGGACGGCTTCACCGCCGTACTGCCCCTGCATCCCTGGCAGATGCGCGAGGTCGCGCACCGCCCCGGGACCGCGGCACTCATGGACGCCGGACTGCTCCGCGACCTCGGCCCGTGGGGCGCCCCATGGCATCCGACCTCCTCCGTCCGCACCGTCTACCGCACCGGCGCCCCGGCGATGCTCAAACTGTCGCTGGGCCTGCGCATCACCAACTCCCGGCGCGAGAACCTCCGCAAGGAACTCCACCGCGGCGCGGAGGTGCACCGCCTGCTGCGCGGCGGCCTGTCCGAGCAGTGGCAGTCCGTCCACCCCGGCTTCGACATCGTCCGTGACCCGGCCTGGCTCGCCGTCGACGGCCACGACGGCAACCCCGTTCCCGGGCTCGACGTGATGATCCGCCACAACCCGTTCGGACCCGCGGACGACATCGGCTGCGTCGCGGGGCTCGTCTCACCCAGGCCGTACGCGGGACCCGGGACGCCCGACCCGGTGGAACACCGTCCCCGCATGCGCTCCCGGCTCGCCGCGATCGTCACCGGGCTCGCGGCCAGGACCGGCCGGCCGCGCGGCGCCGTAGCCACCGAGTGGTTCCTGCGCTACCTCGAACAGGTCGTACGCCCCGTGCTGTGGCTGGACAGCGAGGCGGGCATCGCGCTGGAGGCCCACCAGCAGAACACCCTGCTCCGGCTGGACGCCGACGGCTGGCCCGCGGGCGGCCGCTACCGTGACAACCAGGGCTACTACTTCCGCGAGTCCCGGCGCGCGGAACTCGACCGCCGGCTGCCCGGCATCGGGGCACGCAGCGACACGTTCGTCTCCGACGCGGTCACCGACGAACGCTTCGCCTACTACCTCGGCATCAACAACGTCCTCGGCCTCATCGGGGCGTTCGGCTCCCAACGGCTCGCCGACGAAAGGCTGTTGCTCGCCGCGTTCCGGCGCTTCCTCGGCGGCGCGGTCACCGGCCCGGCCCGGCTGCGCTCCCCGCTGCCCGCCCTGCTGCTCGACTCGCCCGTCCTGCGCTGCAAGGCCAACCTGCTCACCCGGCTGCACGGCCTCGACGAGCTCGTCGGCCCCGTCGACACCCAGTCCGTCTACGTCACCATCTCCAACCCCCTTCATTCCTGAGCCTCTTCATCCGTGTCCCTCTGTATTCCTGGCCCCTTCATTCCTGACGCCCGACGTTCCTCACCCGTGGGGAACACGACCCACCCCGTCTCCCGAGAGGAGCGTCGTCGTGCCTCCCACCGATGAGAGCACCGACCCCGGCACCGGCACGGACTGCGAGGACACGCTCGACCTGCGCCTGTCCGACGAGCTGATCGCCCTGTTCGCGCGGGGCGCCGGACCGGGGGACGAGACCGGGGGCGGGGGCTCGGCGAGAGGTCAGGAGTGGGGCCCGGGCAGATACGCGGAAGGGGCCGCCGACCCGACGCCGGACGGGAGCGACCTGCTCGACCGTGTCGGCGGCTGGGGACCCGCCAAGACACCCGCGGGCGTCCTCCAGCTCCTGCCGGTGCGGGCCGGCCGCGACCTGGCGCTCGTGCACCGCTGGATGAACGACCCCGCCGTCGCCGAGTTCTGGGAGCTGGCGGGGCCCGAGGCCGTGGTCGAGGACCATCTGCTCCGCCAGCTCGACGGCGACGGACGCAGCGTCCCCTGCCTCGGAGTGCTCGACGGCGTCCCGATGAGCTACTGGGAGATCTACCGCGCCGATCTCGACCCCCTGGCCCGCCACTACCCCGCCCGGCCCCACGACACCGGCGTCCACCTCCTCATCGGCGGGGTCGCCGACCGCGGGCGCGGACTCGGCTCCACCCTGCTCAGAGTCGTCGCCGACCACGTACTCGACCACCGTCCCGCGTGCGCCCGTGTCGTCGCCGAACCCGACCTCCGCAACACGCCCTCCGTGTCCGCCTTCCTGAGCGGAGGCTTCCGTTTCTCCGCCGAGATCGATCTGCCCGGCAAGCGAGCGGCGCTCATGATCCGGGACCGGGCCCTGCGCGAGCTGCTGTAGAGCCGCCGTCCCTGGTCCGCCGGCCGGTCGTCCCGGCCGGTTCATCGCCGAGGAGTCCTCGTGTCCCACCCCTCCACCGCCCCGGACGCCCGGAAGGCACTCGCTTCGCGCGGCCCTTCCGCGTCCGTGATCACCCGGCCCCGGCGCGGCCCGGCCACGCCGTCGGTTCCGGGCTTGATCACCCGGTTGTCAGTGGCGCCCCGTAGGCTGGCAGCGCTATGACAAAGCCCTCACTCCCCGAACTCCTGCATGCCGCCGTCACCGCCGTCGGCGGCACGGAGCGCCCCGGCCAGGTGACGATGGCCGAATCCGTCGCCGCCGCCATCGACGACAGCTCCCACCTGCTGATCCAGGCGGGCACCGGCACCGGAAAGTCGCTCGGCTACCTGGTCCCCGCGCTCGCGCACGGCGAGCGGGTCGTCGTGGCGACGGCCACCCTCGCGCTCCAGCGCCAGCTCGTGGAGCGCGACCTCCCGCGCACCGTGGACGCGCTGCACCCGCTGCTGCGCCGCCGCCCCGAGTTCGCGATGCTGAAGGGCCGGTCGAACTATCTGTGCCTGCACCGCCTGCACGAGGGCGTGCCGCAGGACGAGGAGGAGGGCCTCTTCGACCCGTTCGAGGCGGCCGCGCCCACCAGCAAGCTGGGACAGGATCTGCTGCGGCTGCGTGACTGGTCGGACGAGACCGAGACCGGCGACCGCGACGACCTCACCCCCGGCGTCTCCGACCGGGCCTGGAGCCAGGTGTCGGTGTCGTCCCGTGAGTGCCTCGGCGCCACCAAGTGCGCCTACGGGGCGGAGTGCTTCGCCGAGATGGCCCGCGAGCGGGCCAAGCTCGCCGAGGTCGTCGTCACCAATCACGCGCTGCTCGCGATCGACGCCATCGAGGGCGCGCCGGTCCTGCCGCAGCACGAGGTGCTGATCGTCGACGAGGCCCATGAGCTCGTCTCCAGGGTCACCGGTGTCGCCACCGGCGAGCTGACCCCGGGGCAGGTCAACCGTGCCGTCCGCCGTGCCGCGAAGCTCGTGAACGAGAAGGCCGCCGACCAGCTCCAGACCGCCGCCGAGGGCTTCGAGCGGCTGATGGAGCTGGCGCTCCCGGGCCGCCTCGAGGAGATCCCGGAGGACCTCGGGTACGCGCTGATGGCGCTGCGTGACGCCGCCCGCACGGTGATCACCGCCCTCGGCTCGACCCGGGACAAGTCCGTCCAGGACGAGGACGCCGTACGCAAGCAGGCGCTGGCGTCCGTCGAGTCCGTGCACGCGGTCGCGGAGCGCATCGCGAACGGCTCGGAGTGGGACGTCGTCTGGTACGAGCGGCACGACCGTTTCGGCGCCTCGCTCAGGGTCGCTCCGATGAACGTGTCCGGGCTCCTCAGGGAGAAGCTCTTCGCCGACCGGTCCGTCGTCCTGACGTCGGCGACCCTCAAGCTCGGCGGCGACTTCAACGGCGTGGGAGCGTCGATGGGGCTCGCCCCGGAGGGCACCGAGGGCGAGGACCTCCCGCAGTGGAAGGGCGTCGACGTCGGCTCCCCGTTCGACTACCCACGGCAGGGCATCCTCTATGTCGCCCGGCATCTGTCCCGTCCCGCCCGCGACGCCGACCGCGGTGACATGCTCGACGAGCTCACCGAGCTGATCCAGGCCGCCGGCGGCCGTACGCTCGGTCTGTTCTCCTCGATGCGCGCGGCCCAGCTCGCGGCGGAGGAGCTGCGGACCCGGATCCCCGAGTACCCGATCCTGCTCCAGGGCGAGGAGACGCTCGGCGAGCTGATCAAGAACTTCGCGGCCGACCCGAAGACCTGTCTGTTCGGCACGCTCTCGCTCTGGCAGGGCGTGGACGTGCCTGGCCCCAGCTGTCAGCTGGTCGTCATGGACAAGATCCCCTTCCCCCGTCCCGACGACCCGCTGATGAGCGCGCGCCAGAAGGCGGTCGAGGAGAACGGCGGGAACGGCTTCATGGCCGTGGCCGCCACGCACGCCGCGCTCCTGATGGCGCAGGGCGCCGGCCGTCTCGTACGGGCCTCGGGGGACCGGGGTGTCGTCGCCGTACTGGACCAGCGTCTGGCCACGGCCCGTTACGGCAGCTATCTGAAGGCCTCGCTCCCCGACTTCTGGTACACCACGGACCCGAACCAGGTCCGCAGGTCCCTCGCGGCGATCGACGAGACGGCCAGGACGGCCGAGGAGTCCGCGGCGAGGTCCGACGAGGCGGCGGGCAGGACGGCCGAGACCGACGGGACCGAGACCGACGGGACCGAGACCGGTGTCGAGGTCCAGAACGAGGACGAGGACGAGGGCGCGTAGGGCGCCTTCGGGAGTCCGCCCAGCCGTCGGGTGACGGACGGGCCGGAACGAACAGGACCCCGGAACCGGCGCAGTGGTTCCGGGGCCCGGTCAGGGGCGGAGGCGGCGGACCGCCCGTCGCGGTGTCACACCCGGCGCAGGACGGCGACGACCTTCCCGAGGATGGTCGCCTCGTCACCGGGAATCGGCTGGTACGCCGAGTTGTGCGGCAGCAGCCACACATGGCCGTCCTCGCGCTTGAAGCGCTTCACCGTGGCCTCGCCGTCCAGCATCGCGGCGACGATGTCGCCGTTCTCGGCGACGGGCTGGCGGCGGACCGTCACCCAGTCCCCGTCGCAGATGGCGGCCTCGATCATCGAGTCACCGACGACCTTCAGGACGAACAGCTCTCCGTCGCCGACCAGCTGGCGGGGGAGGGGGAACACGTCCTCCACCGACTCCTCGGCGAGGATCGGGCCACCGGCGGCGATACGGCCGACGAGCGGCACATAGGACGCGGCCGGCTTGCCCGCCGTGTCCGTCGGCTGCACCGAGGACTGGTCGGAGCCCCGCACCTCGTACGCGCGCGGGCGGTGCGGGTCCCGACGCAGGAAGCCCTTGCGCTCCAGCGCCATCAGCTGATGGGCGACCGAGGAGGTGCTGGAGAGGCCGACGGCCTGCCCGATCTCCCGCATCGACGGCGGGTAGCCGCGCCGCTGCACGGAGTCCCGGATCACCTCGATCACCCGGCGCTGCCGGTCCGTGAGTCCCGAGCTGTCGGCCCGGATGCCTGGAGGTCGGCCAGGCAGGGAGCGCTTTGGCCCCTCATGGTTCGCGGCTTCGTTCATCACATGCACCGGCTCGAGTCGGCCCTGGGAGCGGTCCTGGGCGGTGATGGTGGCGCTGTCTGCGGTCGTGGTCACGTCGGCCCCTCTCGATGGTCTCCCTGCTGGACAACGGTAGTTGCTTTCGAAAGGTTGCGCCAAACACACGTTCGAGTGAAAAAAAGCGAATTGCCTGACGTGAGCATGTGTCTGGGTGTATGGCCTGGTGGTGCGCCTCGTGGGCAAAAGGCCCCATTGCTGTACCCTTCACCGCCGGAGGCGGCGGCCGTACCGGCTGACCTGGGCCGTCACCCAGTCTGCCATCCGGCGGTCGGAGGGCCGGGATGCGGCTTCCTTCCGTGCGTCGGCCACGCTATCCCCGCGTGTCCGGGATGGGTATGCCTGTGCGGCACGTGCCCTTACGTGTACGACACGCGCGTCGTGGGCGAATTCACGAGTCGATCCCCACATCTAGTGGTTGGATTGCGAAGGCATCCCAGAAGTTGTGGTCCCCCCGGTCTCCGGACCGTCGAGCATCGCCTATGCTGGAGGCTGCTTCGAGGGGCCCGTGAGGTCCCCCGGGGTTTCTGAGTCGTGCTGTGAAGGAGGGTTGGAGCCATGCACTGCCCCTTCTGCAGGCACCCGGACAGCCGCGTCGTCGACAGTCGTACGACCGACGACGGCACGTCGATCCGCAGGCGCCGCCAGTGCCCCGACTGCTCCCGTCGTTTCACGACCGTGGAGACGTGTTCCCTGATGGTGGTGAAGCGCTCCGGTGTGACCGAGCCCTTCAGCCGCATCAAGGTCATCAACGGAGTGCGCAAGGCGTGCCAGGGACGGCCCGTCACCGAGGACGCGCTCGCCCAGCTCGGGCAGCGGGTCGAGGAGGCCGTGCGAGCCACCGGAAGCGCCGAGCTGACCACCCACGACGTGGGGCTGGCCATACTCGGACCCTTGCAGGAACTCGACCTCGTGGCGTACATGAGGTTCGCGTCCGTGTACCGGGCCTTCGACTCGCTCGACGACTTCGAAGCCGCCATCGCGGAACTCAGGCAGGTGAATCAACGCCCCGCCGCGGACGACGACGTCCCGGACGCGGTGCGCCAGGAGATCGAGGACGGGCCCGGCGGAACCGTGGAGGTTCCCGTGCCCGCCACCGCCGCCGACTGACCGCGGCCCAGCCCCCTCGGGGCATCGGAGCCCGCCCGCGGGCGGCGACCACAGACTTGCAGCGCACGGCCGTACCAACGGCGCGCGCTGCATCAGACACACCGTGCCACGGGAAGTTCGCGGCACTTGAGCGCGTTTTAGCCTGTTACAGGGAGGCGGCATGACAGAGACGGCGAGCGGTCCGGCACGAGGTTCCCGCACGAAGGGCGGAGCCAAGGCCAGCAAGGGACTGCGCATCGAGCGCATTCACACCACCCCCGGCGTGCATCCGTACGACGAGGTGGAGTGGGAGCGCCGTGACGTCGTCATGACCAACTGGCGCGACGGCTCGGTCAACTTCGAGCAGCGTGGCGTCGAGTTCCCCGGCTTCTGGTCGGTGAACGCGGTCAACATCGTCACCAGCAAGTACTTCCGCGGTGCCGTCGGCACCCCGCAGCGCGAGGTGAGCCTCAAGCAGCTCATCGACCGCATCGTGAAGACGTACCGGAAGGCCGGCGAGGACTTCAAGTACTTCGCCTCGCCCTCCGACGCCGAGATCTTCGAGCACGAGCTGGCGTACGCCCTCCTGCACCAGATCTTCAGCTTCAACAGCCCTGTCTGGTTCAACGTCGGGACCCCCCAGCCCCAGCAGGTCTCCGCCTGCTTCATCCTGGCCGTCGACGACTCCATGGAGTCGATCCTCGACTGGTACAAGGAAGAGGGCATGATCTTCAAGGGCGGCTCCGGCGCCGGCCTGAACCTCTCCCGCATCCGCTCCTCCAAGGAGCTCCTCTCCTCGGGCGGCAACGCCTCGGGTCCTGTCTCCTTCATGCGCGGCGCCGACGCCTCCGCCGGAACGATCAAGTCGGGCGGCGCCACCCGCCGCGCGGCCAAGATGGTCATCCTGGACGTCGACCACCCCGACATCGAGGACTTCATCCAGACCAAGGTCAAGGAAGAGGAGAAGATCCGCGCCCTGCGCGACGCGGGCTTCGACATGGACCTGGGCGGCGACGACATCACGTCCGTCCAGTACCAGAACGCCAACAACTCGGTCCGCGTGAACGACACGTTCATGAAGGCGGTCGAGGAGGGCGGAACGTTCGGCCTCACCTCGCGCATGACCGGAGAGGTCATCGAGAAGGTCGACGCCAAGTCCCTCTTCCGCAAGATGGCCGAGGCCGCCTGGGCCTGCGCCGACCCGGGCATCCAGTACGACGACACGATCAACCACTGGCACACGTGCCCGGAGTCCGGCCGTATCAACGGCTCGAACCCGTGCAGCGAGTACATGCACCTGGACAACACGTCCTGCAACCTCGCCTCGCTGAACCTGATGAAGTTCCTGAAGGACGACGGCAAGGGTCACCAGTCCTTCGACGTCGAGCGCTTCGCCCAGGTCGTCCAGCTGGTCATCACCGCGATGGACATCTCCATCTGCTTCGCCGACTTCCCGACCGAGAAGATCGGCGAGAACACCCGCGCCTTCCGCCAGCTCGGCATCGGCTACGCCAACCTCGGCGCCCTGCTGATGGCGACCGGCCACGCGTACGACTCCGACGGCGGCCGCGCGCTCGCCGGCGCCATCACCTCCCTGATGACCGGTACGTCGTACAAGCGCTCCGCCGAGCTCGCCGCGGTCGTCGGCCCGTACGACGGCTACGCCCGCAACGCGCAGCCCCACCAGCGCGTCATGAAGCAGCACGCCGACGCCAACACCTCGGCCGTCCGCGTGGACGACCTGGACACCCCGATCTGGGCCGCCGCCACGGAGGCCTGGCAGGACGTGATCCGCCTCGGCGAGAAGAACGGCTTCCGCAACGCGCAGGCCTCCGTCATCGCCCCGACCGGCACCATCGGTCTCGCGATGTCCTGCGACACCACCGGCCTCGAACCCGACCTCGCCCTGGTCAAGTTCAAGAAGCTGGTCGGCGGCGGCTCGATGCAGATCGTCAACGGCACCGTCCCGCAGGCCCTGCGCCGCCTGGGCTACCAGGAGGAGCAGATCGAGGCGGTCGTCGCCCACATCGCCGAGCACGGCAACGTGATCGACGCGCCCGGCCTCAAGCACGAGCACTACGAGGTCTTCGACTGCGCCATGGGCGAGCGTTCCATCTCCGCGATGGGCCACGTCCGCATGATGGCCGCGATCCAGCCGTGGATCTCCGGCGCGCTCTCCAAGACGGTCAACCTGCCGGAGACGGCGACCGTCGAGGACGTCGAAGAGGTCTACTTCGAGGCGTGGAAGATGGGCGTCAAGGCGCTCGCGATCTACCGCGACAACTGCAAGGTCGGCCAGCCCCTCTCCGCGAAGACCAAGGAGAAGGAGAAGTCCGCGACGGACGCTGTCACGGCGAAGGCCGAGGACACCATCCGTACCGCGGTCGAGAAGGTCGTCGAGTACCGCCCGGTCCGCAAGCGTCTGCCCAAGGGCCGTCCCGGCATCACCACCTCCTTCACGGTCGGCGGCGCCGAGGGCTACATGACCGCCAACTCGTACCCCGACGACGGTCTCGGCGAGGTCTTCCTGAAGATGTCGAAGCAGGGTTCCACCCTCGCGGGCATGATGGACGCCTTCTCGATCGCCGTCTCGGTCGGCCTCCAGTACGGAGTGCCGCTGGAGACGTACGTCTCGAAGTTCACCAACATGCGCTTCGAGCCGGCCGGCATGACGGACGACCCGGACGTGCGGATGGCGCAGTCGATCGTCGACTACATCTTCCGCCGCCTGGCGCTGGACTTCCTGCCCTTCGAGACGCGCTCCGCGCTCGGCATCCACTCAGCCGAGGAGCGTCAGCGTCACCTGGAGACGGGCTCCTACGAGCCCGCCGAGGACGAGGTGGACGTCGAGGGCCTGGCCCAGTCGGCGCCCCTCGCGCAGGAGTTGAAGGCCGTCGCCGCCCCGAAGGCGGAGAAGGTCGCGGCCGAGCCGGCCGCGCAGCAGGCGCGCACCAGCGCCGAGCTGGTGGAGATGCAGCTGGGCATCCAGGCCGACGCCCCGCTCTGCTTCTCCTGCGGTACGAAGATGCAGCGGGCCGGGTCCTGCTACATCTGCGAGGGCTGCGGTTCGACGAGCGGTTGCAGCTGACACCGGACGCAGGTTCGGTGAAGGACAGCGGCTGACACTTGGCGCCTTGAGGGCGTGAAGCAGCTGATCAGGGCGGTGGAGCGAGCAGTCGGCTCCACCGCCCTCGGCGTTGTCGTGGAGGTGTCCCCGCCCGCGGGGGCGGGGCACGCCCCGGTCGTGCCGCGCACCGCGGGGCGAAGCTCCCGGACCGTCGCGGAATTCGCCTTTCCCCCGAAACGATCAACGGCTAGTCTCCCTCCGCGCGCAGGGAGCGCGCGGGGAAGGGCGGGGGACATGGCGGACAAGGTGGCCGGATCGAAGAGAGGCCTGAACGCGGGGGTCCAGGCCGTCGCGGCGGTGGTGCTGGTCGGGGGTGTCGCGGGGGGCATATGGGGGCTTTCGCGGGTCCTTCCGAACGCCAACGGCACCGACGACCCGGCCCGGTGCTCCGGCCGGCTCGGCACCCCGCCGCCACCGAAGCACGTCTCCGGTGAGCCGAAGCGTGTCTCCGGCGAGCAGCTGTGCCAGGCGCTGAACCGCTCGGACCTGCCGACCCTCCTCGGGACGCCCGACGAGCACGCGCTGACCGCCGACGGGAACGACAGCGTGATCACCCTCGACGGTGGCACCAAGATCGCCAGCCCCGAGGCGAACGTGACGCTGAAGACCTACTCGGTGAAGCTGTCGGCCTCGGAGGACAGGCTGTCCGTCGCCCAGGGCCTCGATCTGCTGCCGAAGGCGGAGCCCAGGCAGATCCTGGGTCACCCGGCGGTCCTCTACTCGGACCGGACGATCGCCCTCACGTTCGGCTCGGGCAAGGCGTCGAGCGGCCCCGGCGGCATCGCGCGCAGCCTGCTGGTCGCCAAGGACGCCAAGGGGGGCGGCGGTTCGTTCGAGATCGCCGTCTGGCGCCAGGACGACGTGGTGCCCGACGACGCCGCGCTGTTCCGCGTCGCCGAGCTGGTGCTGCCGACGATCCCGGGCTGGAAGAGCGGCTGACCGCCCGCGTGGACGCGCCCCTCGGCTCTCGCCTCTCGGCTTCCCGCGTTCCGCGAGCTGCGCCTGACACCCTGCGAGGGCGGCTCCCGCGAGCTGCGCCTCACGCCTCCCGCGGGCTGCCCATGACCCGGGCGAAGGTCGCCGGATCGGTGTCGAAGCCGTGGATCGCCGCGTGGAACGTCCACTCCCCGGAGTGGTCACGCGTGAACTCCCCGATGGTCGCGGCCGTCGAGCCCAGGACGTCTCCGAAGTCGCCCTGGGTCAGCACGGTGTAGCCCTCGCGCAGCCGGAAACCGGGATTGAGGACGCCGACGAACGTCCGCGCCTCGGTGCGCTGCTGGATGAGGACACCGACGACCACGCGCGCGTAGCGGCCGTCCAGGCGGTCGAGCTCCAGGGTCATGACCTCGTCCCAGCCGAACCCCTTGCCGTCCTTGCTGTCACGGTTCAGATAGATGGTGCCGTCCGGCGAACGGCTGCCGAAGTACACCACGTAGTCCGGGTTTCCGTTCGGAGCGGTCGCCAGATACGTCGCCGCGACGATGTCGAGGTCGGTCGCGGGCTCACCCACGGGACTGGGATCCCACTTGATCGCCAACTCGGCCTTGCGGATTCCCTTGTTGAGACCGTTCACCGGATGTCTCCTCCCCGTTCTCAGCAGTCGCGGGGTCAACTCCCCTGAGAGCAGGCCCCGTTGTCCATCGTGCCACGCGCGCCGGGGCATGCGCCCGGATCAACTCCGCCCGAGCGTGACCGGCGCCACGTTCCGGGGCCTTACGATGGCGCGGTGCTGGTCAAGTGGATTCGCTGCACCGTGGTCGACCGCCGCGGTTTCGAACGGGGGCAGCGAAGGTGGGCGGGGCTGCTGGGGGAGCCGGGATTCCGGGGACAGGGGGGAGGATGGAGTGTCGGGCGGTCCGGCGTCGCGCACGTCTTCTCGTTCTGGGAGAGCCGCGCCTTCTACGACTCCTTCATGGCCCGGTCCCATGACCGGCTCGCCGCCTCGCAGTCGGGCACCTTCAAGGATTCCCAGGTCAAGCTGTTCGACTACCGCTTCGACGTGAAGACGGGCTTCGAACCCCGCTTCACCGACTCCGACCGGGTCCGGGTCGCGCACTGCCGTGTCCGCGAGGACCGCGCGGAGCACTTCGCGCTCATGCAGGAGAAGGTCTGGAACCCCGCGATGGCCGGCTCGCCCGGCATGGTCCGGGGCATGTTCGGCGAGGCGCCCGGCAACGAGTTCCTCGTCCTGTCCATGTGGCAGTCGGCCGCGGAACACGGAAAGTACCGTGCCGAGCGGGTGGAGAGGCTCGCGCTGCGTGCCCAGCTGGAGGCCGACATAGCCGCCCTCGCGGGAGACGTGGTGCAGCTGGAACCCGGCTGGATCGTCTGACGGGACCGCTCGGGCGGCCCGTGGTCGGGGGTGTCCGGGATCCGCCGGACGGCCTCCGCCGACTGAACCGATCTGCCTGCGAACATGCCTCCTCTGCTCGAACTGGTGTGCGGGTGATGATGTGACCTGCGCCTTATGAACCCGTACGACTGCTCGAACAACGCCGCCACGATCTAGGGTTTTGGCATGGCACGACCACGGCGCATCGTCCTTGTCCGGCACGGCGAGTCGGTGGGCAATGCCGATGACACCGTGTATGAACGCGAGCCCGACCACGCTCTGGCGCTCACGGAGACGGGGTGGCAGCAGGCGGAGGACACCGGCAAACGGCTGCGGGAGCTTTTCGGTGGCGAGCACGTAAGCGTTTACGTCTCGCCCTATCGCCGTACGCACGAGACGTTCCGCGCCTTCCACCTCGACCCCGGTCTCGTCCGGGTGCGCGAGGAGCCGCGCCTGCGCGAACAGGACTGGGGCAACTGGCAGGACCGTGACGACGTACGCCTCCAGAAGGCCTATCGCGACGCGTACGGGCACTTCTTCTACCGGTTCGCGCAGGGCGAGTCCGGCGCCGACGTGTACGACCGGGTCGGCAACTTCCTGGAGAGCCTGTACCGGAGCTTCGAGGCCCCCGACCACCCGCCGAACGTGCTCCTGGTGACCCACGGCCTGGCCATGCGGCTGTTCTGCATGCGCTGGTTCCACTGGACGGTCGCCGAGTTCGAATCCCTGTCGAACCCGGGGAACGCGGAGGTGCGGATGCTCGTTCTGGGGGAGGACGGCCGGTACACCCTCGACCGTCCCTTCGAGCAGTGGCGTGATCCGGAAGTCCTACGGAGCCACCGGATAGAGTGGCAGGGCGATGATCGCTGACTCCTCTCCCGACGGGCGCTTCGAGCGCGCCCTCGCCAGCCTGCGCGGACTCGCGGTGGGAGACGCGCTGGGCTCACAGTTCTTCGTGCCCGCGAACTACCCGCTGCTCAAGCGCCGCGAGCTGCCGCCCGGGCCCTGGCAGTGGACCGACGACACCGAGATGACCTGCTCGGTCGTCGCGATCCTGGCCACGCACCACCGTATCGACCAGGACGCCCTGGCCCACTCCTTCGCCGACCACCACGACTTCGACCGGGGCTACGGCCCCGCGGTCAACCGGCTGCTGCGGCTGGTCCGGGAGGGCGGCGACTGGCGCGAGCTCGCGTCGGCCCTCTTCAAGGGGCAGGGCTCGTGGGGCAACGGCGCCGCGATGCGGATCGCCCCCCTGGGCGCCTGGTACGCCGACGATCCCGAGCAGGCGACGCACCAGGCGGAGATCTCCGCCTATCCGACGCACCAGCACCGTGAGGCCGTGGTGGGCGCCATGGCGGTCGCCGCGGCCGCCGCTCTGGCGGCCGACCCCGCGGGCCCGCCGACCGCCGAGGCCCTGCTGGACGGCGTCATCGCGCTCGTGCCGCGCAGCGCCGTGGGAGCCGGGCTGCGGCGCGCCAGGGACATGCTCGACTACGGCGACGCCGCCACCGTGGCCGCCGTGCTCGGCTGCGGACGGCGCACGTCGGCCCATGACACCGTGCCCTTCGCCCTCTGGTCCGCCGCCCGAGCACTGGGTGACTACGAGGAGGGCTTCTGGGCCACCGCCCAGGTCGGCGGTGACGTGGACACGACCTGCTCCATCGTCGGCGGCGTGGTCGCCTCCGGTAAGGCGGGAGCGCCCCCGGCGGCATGGCTGGACGCCACGGAGACGCTGCCGGAATGGCTCCCGGGGCTCACGTCCGGGAACCCGGCGAGCGGCGCGTAGGCCGTACGGCAGGGGGGTTCCGGGGCCTCTTGCGCGCCGCCCCTGGGACGGCGGAGCGCGGGTGCGGACGCCGGCCTGCCCCGGGCCGTGTCACAGGCTTGCTACAGCCCCGCCGCACCCTCGTCGGCCGGATGGCCCGCGGATACCGTGTGCGCCACGCCGTCCGTTGATCATGGCGGACGTGTGCCGACGAAACACCGGACGACGGTCCTCCGCCCTCGTGGCGTGATCCGGGCCGCCCGGTGACCGGCTGGGAGGGGATCCCTTGTCCGACATACCGTCCACGCCCGAACCCGGAGACGGGCCGATGGCGCAGCGGAAGAGCCCGGAGGCGAGCGAGCGACCGGACGAACCGGCGTCCACCGGTGAGCGACCGGGCGTGCCGGCGTCCACCGGGAAGGGGCCGGACGTGTCCGCGTCTGCTGGTGGGCGACCAGGCGTGCAGGCGTCCACCGGGAAGGGGCCGGGCGTTCCGGCGTCCACCGATGAGCGACCGGACGTACCCGCGTCCACCGGGAAGGGGCCGGGTGCCCCCAGCCCCGGCGCCACCGTGAAGGCGTCCCAGGCCTACGCTCCCGGTCTGTGGTCGGCCGAGCTGTGGGCCACCTGGCCCGCCCCGGTGCGCACGCCCACGCTGTGGGCCGTGCTCGCGACCGGGGTGCTGAGCATGCTCCTCCTCGACGACGGCCTGGCGGTCAACCTCCTCCTCGTCGCGATCCCCGCGGCGCTGGCCGCGTACTTCTCGGGCCGGGACGCGGGACGCCGCACGCGCGCGTGGAGCCTGGTCTGGGGCATCGGCGGCCTCGGTCTGCTGGCCGTGCCCGCCCTCCGGGACGCGGACTGGCCGTCTACGCTCGCCGTCGTGGCGGCGATCGGGCTCGGCTCGCTCGCGCTGAACGGCGGCCGCGGCTGGCCGGCCGTGCTGCTCGGGCCCGTCAGCGTCCTCAACTCCGTGCTCACCGGCGTCTCCTGGGGCTGGCGCGGGCTGCGGGAACGATTCGGCGGTGCCCGTCAGAGCGTGGGCGTCGGGCTGCGCGCCTTCGTGGTGAGCGCACTCCTGCTGCTGGTCTTCGGGGCGCTGTTCGCCGGAGCGGACGCCGCCTTCGCCGATCTGCTCGGTGACCTGGTGCCGGACACCTCCGTCGCCGGCGGACCCTGGCGCGTGGTGCTCCTGGCCGCAGGCATCGTCGCGGCGCTGGCCGTGGCCCACACGGCCGCCGCGCCCGTACGCCTGGACCGGGTCGTGGTGCCCGCCGGCCGCCCCCGCAACCGCGTCGAGTGGGCGCTCCCGCTGATCGTGCTCACCGTGCTCTTCGCGGCCTTCAACGCCGTCCAGCTCGTCGTGCTCTTCGGTGGGTACGACGCCGTCCTGAAGAGCACGCACCAGACGTACTCCGAGTACGCGCGTCAGGGCTTCTGGCAGTTGCTGTTCGTCACCCTGCTGACCCTGATCGTCGTGGTGTTGGCGCTGCGCTGGGCGCCGAGGGACGGCTCCGGCGACCGGAGGCTGGTGCGGGGCGTGCTGGGAACTCTCTGCGCGCTGACGCTCGTTGTCGTGGCATCCGCTGTGCGACGTATGGACATGTATGTGGAGGTCTATGGGCTGACAAGGCTGAGGATCTCGGTGCTGGCCGGGGAGTTGTGGCTGGGTCTGGTCATCGTGCTCATCATGGCGGCCGGAGTGTGGGGCGCTCGGTGGCTGCCCCGTGCCGTCCTGCTCAGTGCCGCGGCCGGTGTCCTCGCGTTCGGGCTGATGTCCCCCGACGGCCTGATCGCCGAGCAGAACGTCCAACGGTACGAGGACACAGGCAATTTCGACGTCCAGTACGCCCGCGATCTGTCGGCCGACGCCGTACCCGCCCTCGACAGGCTGAAGGAGCCGATGCGTTCCTGTGTGCTGAGACCGCTGGCCTTCGAAGTGAACAAGGACGACGCCCCCTGGTACGCGACGAGCTGGGGCGAGGCCCGGGCCCGGGACATCCTGCGGGACCACCCGCCGGCCGCGTCCGTGGACGAGACCATCTGCGAGTCGTTGTCCGAGGTTCACGCGTACCGCTGAAGGCCTTCGTCCGGCGGGTGAGCGCGCTCGGTCGGCCGCTGTGGAGGGCGGAGGGCGGAGGGCGGAGGGCGGCGTGCGGAAGGTGGAATGTGGAGGGCCGGGCCGTGGTCACCATGGGTCTCCCGACCCGGACCACGCCCGGCCCTCCGCGGGCTCGTCGTGGCCACCATGGGTCCCCTGACCCGGACCACGCCCAGCCCTCCGCGGGCTCGTCCTCTGCCCTGCGCAGGCTCATCCTCGGACCCTGCGCGGCCCGTCCTCGGCCCTTCGGGGTCGTGGTCCGTCCTCGGCCCGGAGGCCCAGCCCCATCGCGGGTCCGCCCCTGACCCGAGCCCCGGCCCCCGCCTCCGCCTGCGCCCCCGCCTGGTCTCCGTTCTCAGCCCGCGGCCGGTTCCGCCGTACCGGCGAGGGCCTCCAGGTCGCTCTTGCGGACCTTGATCACCAGTGCCGCGGTGGTCAGGGCCAGCAGTGCCATGCCCACCGCGGGGATGAACGCGGTCGAAATGCCGTGGGCTAGCACCTCGTTCCCCCAAGGGGCGGGCAACTGGTGGGACTTGGCGAAGGCCGCCTTCTGCTCGGCCGAGCCGTCCGCCATGAACTTCGGCACCTGCTTCCCCGCCTCGTCGCGGCTGGCCGTTCCGAACACCGTGGTGAGGATGGAGAGCCCCAGCGAACCGCCCACCTGCTGTGTGACGTTGAGCAGACCGGAGGCCGCGCCCGCCTCGTGTTGGGCGACTCCGGAGACTGCGGTCACCGTCAGCGTGACGAAGTTCAGGCCCATGCCGAAGCCGAACAGCAGCATGGGGCCGAGGACTCCGCCCGCGTACGAGTCGTCGGGGCTGATGAAGGTCAGCCAGCCGAGCCCGAGCGCGACGAGCGAGGAACCGGTGACCATGAAGGGCTTGGGCCCGAGCACCGGCAGGAAACGCTGGGACAGCCCCGCGCCGACCGCGATCGCGACCGTCACCGGGAGGAAGGCGACCCCGGCCGAGATCGGGGTGTATCCCAGGACGTTCTGCACGAAGAGCACGATGTAGAAGAACATGCCGAACATCGCGGCGGCGAGGCTGAGCATGATCAGATACGTGCCCGAACGGTTGCGGTCGGCGAACATCCGCAGCGGGGTGATGGGTTCACGGGCGCGCGTCTCGATGATCCCGAAGGAGAGCAGCAGCACCGCGGCCGCGCTGAACGACCCGATCGTGAGGCCGTCCCGCCAGCCGTTCTCCGCCGCGCGGATGAACCCGTACACCAGGGACGCCATCCCGGCCGTCGAGGTGAGCGCACCGGCGATGTCGAAGCGCCCCGGATGGCGCGGGGACTCGTTGATGTACATCGGCGCCAGCACGGCGATCAGGATGCCGATGGGCACGTTGACGAAGAGGACCCACCGCCAGTCGAGCCACTCCGTGAGCATGCCTCCGGCGAGCAGTCCGATGGCGCCGCCGCCGGCCGAGACCGTCGCGAAGACGGCGAACGCCCGGTTCCGCTCCGGGCCCTCGGGGAAGGTCGTCGTGATCAGGGCGAGCGAGGTCGGCGAGGCGATCGCGCCACCCATGCCCTGGAGTGCCCGCGCGGCCAGCAACTGCCAGGGTTCCTGGGCGAGTCCGCCGAGCAGCGAGGCGAACGTGAACAGCAGGATGCCGGTCATGAAGACCCGGCGCCGGCCGAGGATGTCACCGGCCCGGGCGCCCAGAAGCAGCAGGCCGCCGAAGGTGAGGGTGTACGAACTGACCACCCAGGTCAGGTCGGTCGTCGTGAAGTCGAGTGCGTCTTGAATGTGCGGGAGCGCGATGTTCACAATCGTCGCGTCGAGTACCACCATGAGCTGACAGGCCGCGATGACGGTGAGCGCGATGCCGGGATGCCCCTCCCGGCGGGCCGCACCTGGCTTGCTGTCCTGAACCAATTGAGAGGTTGTCACTATGCTTCCCCCACAAGTGCGTTAGTGAACGCTCGCGTTCACTTTCGCGTCAACGGTAGTGAGTCCCCGTCAGTGAACGCAAGCGTTCACTGAAGTCGCTGTCTCGAGACATCGGATCGATCGCCCGCCCCGCCCGCCTCCCCCGAACGAAAACCCGAACTCCCCGAATTTCGCTCCCTGTACGACGGAGACACTCTGATGGTTGCTTCGCGTTGGACGGCCGCCCCCGCTCAGGCGTCCCCCTCGCGCCGGCGCGGTGCCGTGCTCGAGCGCGCGATCCTGGAAGCCGCGCTGGAACAGCTCGGCGCGGTCGGCTGGAACGGTCTGACCATGGAAGGGGTGGCCGCCGGCGCCCAGACCGGCAAGGCCGCGGTCTACCGCCGCTGGCCCTCGAAGGCGGACCTGGTCGCGGACGCGCTCCAGGCCGGACTGCCGGAACTGACCCGGTCCCCCGACCTCGGCAGTGTCCGGGAGGATCTGCTGGAGGTGTGCCGGCGGGTGCGCGAGGCGATGTTCTCGCCGCCCGGGATCGCGCTTCGCTCAGTGCTTCACGAATGCGATGTGAGGCAGGCCGAACGCTTCAATCAGGTCATCGTCGGCGGTGTCGTCGAGCCCACCCTTCGCCTGCTCCGCGAGGTCGTACAGCGCGGTATTGAACGAGGGGAGGTGCGTCCCGACGCGGCGAACCCGTACGTCATCGACGCCGTCCCCGCGATGATGATGTACCGCACCAAAGTGTGCGCGAGCGAATGGAGCGAGCGGGACCTCCAGGAGATGATCGACCAGATGATGGTCCCGCTGCTGTGCGTACGCGTCGGCTGACGGCGCCGGGCGAGGTGACCGGCGGGTCCCGTGCGCAACGGCTTGCCGGTGTGCACGCGGTGCTCCGCCGGCTGGTCTGCGGGCCGACCGGTTGCCATGGGCGGGTCCGGTCCCGAGGGTGCCGGTGAGGGCTTTCCCGCGGCCGGGGGACCTGGGTGTCGCCAGGGGCTCGGAGCGGCGTAGTCTGAGGACGCCATGCCGTACGAACCCCCCACTCACACCGTCGAGCGCTCCCTCCGCGCCACGACCGGAGCCAAGGTCATAGCCGGTGTCGACGAGGTGGGACGCGGTGCCTGGGCCGGCCCCGTCACCGTCTGTGCCGCCGTCACCGGACTGCGCCGCCCGCCCGAAGGGCTCACCGACTCCAAGCTCCTGACCGTCAAGCGCCGCACCGCGCTCGCCGTGGAGTTGGAGAAGTGGGTGACGGCGTACGCCCTCGGGCACGCCTCCCCGGAAGAGATCGACCGGCTGGGTATGACCGCCGCGCTGCGCCTCGCGGCGGTACGCGCGCTGGAAGCCTTGCCGGTCCGCCCCGACGCGGTCATCCTCGACGGGAAGCACGACTATCTCGGCGCTCCCTGGAAGGTCCGTACGGTGATCAAGGGCGACCAGTCCTGCGTCGCCGTCGCCGCGGCCTCCGTGATCGCCAAGGTGCGGCGCGACAAAATGATGGCCGAACTGGGCATCGAACATGCAGACTTCGGCTTTGCGGCCAACGCCGGGTACCCGTCGCCGGTCCACAAAGCCGCGCTGGAGGAGCGGGGTCCCACCCCGTACCACCGGTTGTCGTGGGCGTATCTTGATGCGCTGCCCCAGTGGCGGCACCTCAAGAAGGTCCGCAGCTTGGCGGACGGAAGCGTTCCGGAGATCGAGGGCCAGCTCGGCTTCGATTTCTGACACTTCCGTTCGCACTCATGTGCCACCCGCCGGGGCGTGTCGCACCGGCGTTTGATAGATATCAGCTCATGCCTCTCATTCCCGAGGAGCCTCAGATTCACGAGAGTGCCCAGGGTCCCCGCGTCACTCCGGCCAGTGGCCGCACCGCGCCGACCCCTCGCCCCGTACCCGGTCCCCGTCCCGCGGCCCCGCCGCGTCCCGGCCGTCCGGGTCCTGTCCGGCCGATGCCGGCCCAACGCACCCCGCGCGAGCCGGCCGTGGCCGCTCCCGGGCCGTCCGCCAAGCCGGTCGCACCCGCGGCCGTCACCCCGCAGATCCAGCTCGTCCCGGCCTCGGCCGACGGCGCGCTGGACGCCGCCGAAGAAGCCGTCGACCTGCTCCTGGAGTCGGGCCGCGCCCCCGGGGAGGTGCTGGTGATCACCACCGGCGATCCGCACCCGTGGGCCGCGCACGAGCTCTCCTTCGGCGAGGCGGCCTACTGGGCGCAGCACGACGCCGGCGACGACGTCTTCTACGCCGACGCCACCGCCGTGCGCCGGGCCGCTTCCCGTCCCGTGGTCGTGGTCGCGGTCAACGGTGGTTCCGGCGAGGTTGCCGCGACCGCCCTGCCCCTGGCCCTCGGCCGGGCCGGTGCCCTGCTGATCGTCTGCGGCGACCCGCAGCAGATCAACTCGGTTCTGGCCGCAGGCGTCTGAGCGCGTTCCGGACCTCGTCCGGAACGCGCCCGGCCGGACGCTGAGGGTGCCGCCACGGCGGCACCTGCACAGCGGCACCTGTACGGCGGTCGCTTCGGCGTACCCGCACGCGTCCACGCCCGCACGCGCACGGCCTGCCGGTCGGTCCTGCGGTGCGAGGTGCCGTGACCGCACCTTCGCCTCTCACCCTCGGATTCTCCGGCCCCGGTGACCGCCACGGGACGGCGTCTGACCACCCCCCGGCGCGCTTCCCGGCTGACCGCCCTTCCGCGCGCCTCCCGGCTCACCGCCCGCCCGGGCGCAGGGCCTTCGCCCTTCATCCGGCATGAGTCGAGAGGCCGAACACGCCGGTCGTCACCACTTTCGGCGGCAAGGGGTGTCACCCACGGTGCACCGAACTTCCCGGAGCGTGGGGCTTCCACCACGCAACGGAGTACACCGCGGACTCCGTCGTACGGCTACGCCTTGAATCCGGCCGCAGAGAGGGGCACGGCACAGCCATGGCCCCGCCGGGCCCGCCGCGGAGAGTGAGCGGCACACTGCATGCGAGCGCGCCTTTCAGGCACCTTGCACCCTGCCCCTGCGAACCCGCGGTACCGCCCCGGCACCCGCCGCCGAGCGGGTACGGCCCGCCTTCCCCCGGGCGGGCCGACGCTCACGACGAGCGGCCTCTCAGCGGGCGGCCGCCCGGCGCATCACCTCGGAGGCGACGCCCCCGGTGCGGGGCAGCGGCGGCAGCACCTCGCCCACGTAGAACTCCGGCGCCGACTCCGAGTTGGGGCGCCGCCCGCCGCGGCCCTCGCCGAGTACCTGCCAGCCGTCACGTGTCAACGTGATGTACGCGCCGCATCGCAGTCCGTGGAGCGTGCAGGCGTCCCGCAGCCCCCACATCCAGGCCCCGTCCTCCTCCGTCCACCGCGCGTCGCCGTCCCGGCAGTACAGCAGCACGGCCGTACGCGCGGGAGTGCGGCGCCGCAGGTCGTGCGGGATGACCCGGCGCAGCTGCGCGAGCAGCGCGTTGCGGAACATCCAGCCGTCGGCGGGTGCCGAACGCCGGGTGAAGGAGGCGCTCGCCATCAGCCGCTCGTCCTGGTCGAGCACCGCGACGACCGCGGTCGAAGGTCTGGGCCGGTGCCGGGCGTGAAGGCCGCTCACGACCTCACGGGGATCGCGCAGAAGCGGAATTCCGGCCGAGGCCCATTCGGCGGGTTCCAGCATGCGGGTGAGTGGGTTGGTGGAAGCGGCGGACAGGTCGGGAGACGTCGACAAGGTTGCCGCCGAGGACGGAGCGAATCCGAAGGTCACGGTCCTCCCTTCGGCTACGTGCCCAGACAGTGGGCGGGGTCGGACTGGGGGAATGGCACGCCGCAGCAGAGCCCTACCGGACCACGGGCAAACCGTGCGGGGAGCGGACCTCAATTCTTCCTGTCGAACTGGGTTGCGGCAACGAGCAATTGGGGCCACAGACCGTTTTCAGGCGATTAGCGTCCTATATACCTGCCCGGTGTTTCGAATCGCGACACACGAGTCACGCTTGTACGGCGAGGACCAGCGGCAACACCGCCGAAGCGCCCGCTCTGCGCAGCATCCGTGACGCGACCGCCAGCGTCCAGCCCGTCTCCGTGGCGTCGTCCACCAGCAAAACCGGACCCTCCGTTTCTCTCAGTACGCCGGCCAGCCCCGGGGGCACGGTCAGGGCTCCGTCCAGCGCCTTCAGCCGTTGCGCACTGTTGCTCCGGGAGACATGGGCCTCTTCGCCGACGTACTCCACGGATCCCAGCAGCGGCAGCCGGCCGATCTCGGCGATCCTCGCGCCGAGCGAGCCGATCAGCTGGGGCCGCGAACGCGAGGCGATGGTCACGACCCCCACCGGGCGCGGCTGTGCGTCGGGCTGCCCCGAGGCCCAGCCCCCGGGCCCTTTCGCCCAGTCGGCCAGGACGCCGACCACGGCCTTGGCGACGTCGTCCGGAACAGGCCCGTCGGGCGCCTGCGGGGCGAGTAGCGGCCGCAGCCGGTTGCCCCAGCCGATGTCCGAGAGTCGTCCCAGGGCGCGACCCGGAGCGGCCTGCTCGCCGGCCGGGATGCGGCCCTTCAGCTCGACGCCGATCGCGGCCAGGCCGGTCGGCCACATCTTGCGCGGCTCGACCTCGACGCCGGCCCGGTCCAGTTCTCCGTTCGCCGCGTCCAGGGCCGTGGCCGAGACGGAGGTCTGGAACCGCCCGCCGGAGCAGTTGTCGCAGCGTCCGCAGGGTGCCGCTCCCTCGTCGTCCAGCTGTCGCCGCAGGAACTCCATGCGGCAACCGGTCGTCGACACGTAGTCCCGCATGGCCTGCTGTTCGGTCGCCCGCTGCTTGGCGACCCAGGCGTAGCGCTCGGTGTCGTACGTCCAGGGCATGCCCGTGGAGATCCAGCCGCCCTTCACCCGGTGCACGGCGCCATCCACGTCGAGCACCTTGAGCATGGTCTCCAGGCGGGACCTGCGCAGCTCCACCAGCGGTTCCAGCGCGGGCAGGGAGAGCGGGCGCTCGGCCCGGGCCAGCACGTCCAGGGTGCGCCGCACCTGCTCCTCCGGAGGGAAGGCGATGGAAGCGAAGTACTCCCAGATCGCCTGGTCCTCCTTGCCCGGCAGGAGCAGCACCTCCGCGTGCTCCACGCCGCGGCCCGCGCGCCCCACCTGCTGGTAGTAGGCGATCGGGGAGGACGGGGAGCCCAGGTGCACGACGAATCCCAGGTCGGGCTTGTCGAAGCCCATCCCGAGCGCGGAGGTGGCGACCAGGGCCTTGACGCGGTTGGCGAGCAGGTCCTCCTCGGCCTGCTGACGGTCCGCGTTCTCGGTCTTCCCGGTGTACGACGCGACGGTGTACCCGCTCTGGCGCAGGAACGCGGTGACCTCCTCGGCCGCCGCAACGGTCAGCGTGTAGATGATCCCGGAGCCCGGCAGCTCGTTCAGATGCTCGGCGAGCCAGGCCATCCGGTGTGCCGCGTCCGGCAGCCGCAGCACGCCGAGGCTCAGGCTCTCCCGGTCCAGGGGGCCGCGCAGTACCAGCGCGTCGGTGCTCACGCCGGTGCCCAGCTGCTCGGCGACATCGGCCGTCACCCGCGCGTTGGCCGTCGCGGTGGTGGCCAGCACCGGGGTGTCGGGCGGGAGGTCGGCCAGCATGGTGCGCAGCCGTCGGTAGTCCGGCCGGAAGTCGTGGCCCCAGTCGGAGATGCAGTGCGCCTCGTCCACCACCAGAAGACCGGTGGCGGCGGCCAGCTTGGGCAGCACCTGGTCGCGGAAGTCGGGATTGTTCAGCCGTTCCGGACTCACCAGGAGGACGTCGACCTCACTCGCCGCCACCTCGGCCTGGATGGTCTCCCACTCCTCCGTGTTGGAGGAGTTGATCGTCCGTGCGCGGATTCCGGCGCGGGCCGCCGCGTCCACCTGGTTGCGCATCAGTGCGAGGAGAGGCGAGACGATCACGGTGGGTCCGGCACCCAGTTCGCGCAGCAGTGCCGTCGCGACGAAGTACACCGCGGACTTGCCCCAGCCGGTGCGCTGCACGACCAGCGCTCTGCGCTTGTCGGCCACGAGCGCCTCGATGGCGCGCCACTGGTCCTCGCGCAGCCGCGCTTCTCCCGTCGGCGAGCCGACCAGACGGGCCAGGACGGCGTCGGCCGTGGCCCTGAGTTCTTCGCGGGCGGTGTCGGTTGCGTTGCCGGGGACTGCGGGTCGCGGGTCTTCGGTCGTCATGGCTCCATGCAACCGGATGGGTCCGACATTGCGCGAACGAGACGTCGAGCTGTGGACAAGTTCTGGCGTGGTCATGGCGGTGGTTATCCACAGGCTCAACCGGAATTTCGCATTCCGAGAGATGGTCACCGCATGACGAATCACGACGAAGCGACCGGCACGTCCGGCGACAAGAACATCAGCGCGGTCAGCGGACCCAGCTGGAACCCGCGGTTCGGCCGATCCGACGGTGAAGGCCGCGAAGGCGGAGACGGCCACGAGGTCGGACGTGGTCATCGAGGCGGCGACGGCCGTGAGGGCGGGCACGGCGTTGGAGGTGAAGCCGGTCGTGAAGGTGGAGGCGGCCGTGAAAGCCGCGTATGCGGAGACGGTGGGGGCGGCGGCGAACACGGTCACGGCGGTCGCACCGCTCGGAACGGGCCCGGAGGCCACGCTGGCGAAGGCTGGGACGACCAGGACGGACCGTCCGGGCGCGAGGCCCGGGACCGGGTCGTCCGACAGGCCGGCCCCGAGGCTCACGGCGGCACGCCGATTCTCGGCGGGCTCCACCACGGGGCCGGCAGGAGCCGAGCCGACGACGACCGCCATCTGAACGGGCTGGCACTCCCGGGCGCCGAGCATCAGGTGACCCTCCGAACCCCGGCGGAGCTGGCCGACGCCCTGCCTTATCTCCTCGGCTATCGCCCCGACGACAGCATCGTGCTGGTCGCCCTGCACGACCGGGAGAAGCGGGGCCGCTTCGGCGGCCGGGCCCGACTCGGTATCCCGGCCCAACCGGAGGACTGGCAGTCCGCCTCGGACCAGCTCGCCCAGGGCCTGGTGAAAGGGAGCGAGCGTCGCGGAGCCCGTCCCGGAAGCATGGTGGCCTATCTGTGCCAGGAACCCCGGAGCGGTGAATCGGGGCGGGACGTGATGGAACGCCTGAGGCCGCTCGCGCAACTTCTGCGGACGGCCTGCGGACGCCTCGACGTTCCCGTGATCGAGGCCCTCTGCATCTCCGACGGCCGCTTCTGGACCTACACCTGCCCAGGGCAGGGATGCTGTCCGGCGGAAGGCACACCGATGGGGCTGCCGGGAACGTCGGTCCTCGCCGCCGCCGCGACCTACGCGGGCCTCCAGGTGCGCGGATCCCTGAAAGACCTGACGGCCAGGTTCCTTCCCTGGGAGTCCACGGCCGCGCTGGGACAGGAGGTGGCGCTCGACACCGCCAGCATGGCGCTGGTCCCGCGGATCCTGGGTGACGACAGCCGGGCCGCCGTGGCCGAGGAGACCCTCGCGCTGGCCCGGCTCATCAGGGACCGGTTCGCGGCGGCCTTTCCCGTGTCGGGCACGCGTCCGGCGGACCTGCGCGACGACGGACTCCTGGAGAACGACGAAGCCGCCGTGCTGATCCTCGGTCTGCAGGACCGCACGACCCGCGACCGTGCCGCGCAGTGGATGGAGGGAGACGAGGCCGCCCCCGCGCTGCGCCTGTGGCGGGCACTGTCCCGACGCTGCGTCGGCCCCTACCGCGAACACGCCGCGGCACCCCTCACCCTCGCGGGGTGGGTCGCCTGGTCCACCGGCGACGAACTGGAGGCACGGGAAGCACTCGCCATGGCCCTCGGCGCCGATCCCGACTATCTGTTCGCCCGTCTGCTCCACCAGGCGTGCAACGAGGGCCTCGATCCCGAGTCCGTCCGGCGCTGCCTGCGCGCTCAGCGCACGGAACAAGGTCGGTCCGACGCGGACCGGCCGGGCGACTCCGGCACCCTTCCGCCGGCGGCCGGGGCGGCGGCGTCCGGATCGCCCACACCGGGTGCCCCGCCGTCCACCTCCACCGCTCGCCGGCGCAAGGCCCGGCCGGTCGCGAACGGAGGGAGCCGAGCGGGCCGGCGCGGCCCCGGGAACCGGACGGCCCGAGGGTCCCGTCCGCCAGGCGGAACCTCACCCGCCGCGGACCGGTCCCGCCGAGCGGCGGACCGGGCGGACGGCCGGATGCACGGCCAGATCGACAACGAGCGGCACGGTTCCCAGGAGGAAGGGTGACGGCCCGGCAGACGGAACGGCGAGGCGAGCCGAGGGAAAGGACCGGCAGGGCCGAGGGGGGTGAACCCACGCCACCGCCATTCGGTCGGCTCCCACCGAAAACGCGTGACCCGGGACAGGGCTGCCCCGTTCACCTGAGTGGCGGAATCCGTGGCCGGATTGCGCCCCCGCAACGCCCGCGACCCCGCGGAGCCCCCACCAGGAGCTCAGCGCGCTCCAGGCACACCGAGCGCGGAGGAAGCCACCTCATGTCCATGCCCCATCCGACCTCGGCACCCGACGGCACACGCCCGTCCGGGCACGAGTCCGCACAGTCCGCCGGACGCGGGGGCGCTCTGGCGGCCCCGCGACCGGGCCGCGACGCAGACGTACCCCTCCCGCCCTCGGGACGCGGACCCGGAATTCCCCGGACCTCCCTTCCCATGCCAGGCCGGTCGGCGGACCTCCCGCCGGCCCACACCACCCTGATCTGCGCCGCCCTCCCAGGACTGGTGATCTCGACGGCGGAAGGGCAACTGACCGGACGCGGCCTGGAAGGCTTCTACAGGGCGGGCCGCCGGACCCTGTCCCGCTGCCTGGTCCGGGTCGCGGGCCGGGAACCGCTCGCGATGCAGGCCCGGATGCTCGCGGCCGACCGGGCCCGCTTCGTCGGTACGCTGCGCGCTTCCCCCGACACGGGCCCGGACCCGGACGTGGTCGTCGAAAGAACCCGTCATGCGGAGGGCATCGAGCGGATCACCCTGCGCAGCTCCGCGCTCCGGGCCCTGCGCCTTCCCGTCGAGGTCGCCCTCGGGACGGACCTCGCGGAACTGGGCGACGTGGCCTCGGGCCGGGCAGGGCCCGAACTTCCCGCCAGTGTCCACTCCGCCGGACTGCGCTGGTCCTGCCCCACGGGCTATGTGACCGTCACCGCCGACCCGCCGCCGACCGACGCCCTGGCCTCGGCCGGACTGCTGCGCTGGCAACTGGAGCTGCCGCCGGGCGGCACGCTCACGGTGGAGCTGCGCGTCAGACCGGACGGACAGGAGCCGGTCAGGCCGGCGGGGCGCGGAGCGGCGGGCCCGTTCGCCGAGGCCAGGGTGGTCAGCGACGAACCCGGGGCCGAAACACTCCTGAGAACCTGCGTCGAGGATCTGCGGGCCCTGCTGCTGCGCGACCCCCGGCATCCGCTCGACACCCACCTGGCGGCGGGCGCTCCCTGGCGCTGCGGGCTGGCGCCCGCCGAGGCGCTGGCCGCGGCCCGGATGACCCTGCCGCTCGGCACCCGTCTTGCCGCGGGCACCCTGCGGACCCTCGCCCGCGCCCAGCTCGCCGGTCCGGGACCCCAGTCCGGAATGATCCCGGGACCTCTGCGGGACAGCGGGCCGCATCTGCCGCCGGGCTGCACGGGGACCGAGGCGACCCTGCTCTTCCCCGTGCTCCTCGCGGAGGCCTGGCGCTGGGGACTGGCCGAGCGGGAGGTGCGGGAACTGCTGCCCGCGGCCGAGCGGTGTCTGGAGTGGCTGCGGGCCACGGTCGGGGACGGTACGTATCTGTCCGACGTACAGCCGGGCGGACCGTTCCGCTGTGAGACCCAGGCGCACGCCCATCGGGCGGCGCTGCTCGGCGCCGACCTGCTCGACGCGCACGGCCGCCCGGGAGGTACGGGGTTGCGGCAGTGGGCCCAGGCGATGCGGACGGCGTTCCGTGACGACTTCTGGGCCGAGGACGGAGCCGGTGGCCGACCGGCCGCCGCCCGCACCCGCGACGGCCGCCCCGTGTCCCCGCTCGGTTCGGGCGCCGCCCATCTCCTCGACACCGGTCTGTCCGGTTCCGGAGAGATGGCCCCCGGCCTGCTCGACAAGGCACGGACCGAGCAGCTCGCCAGACTGCTGGGAAGCCCGGCCATGGACTCGGGCTGGGGACTGCGGAGCCTCGGGGCGAAGGAGACGGCGTACAACCCGTTCGGCCATCGCAGCGGAGCCGTGCGCGTCCACGAGACGTCCGTCGCCGTCACCGGGCTCGCCGCCGCCGGCCACGAGGACGAGGCGGGCTCCCTGCTCCGCGGCGTACTGGCGGCGGCCGAGTCCTTCGACGGCAGACTGCCCGAGATGTACGCGGGGGAGCGGCGCACACCGGGAAGCGCGCCGCTGCCGCATCCGGCCGCCTCCCGTCCCGCGGCCACCGCGGCCGCCGCAGGGGTGCTGCTGCTCTGCTCCCTGGCAGGGATCCGTCCGGACGCGCCCGCCGGAACCGTGACACTGCGCCCGTTCCGGGCCGCACCGCTGGGAGAGATCGTGCTGACGGGCCTGCGGATCTCGGGCGCCCCCTTCTCCGTGCGCGTCAGCAGACTCGGACTCGCCATGGTCGAGGAAGCGGGGGAGGGATTGCAGCTGGGAGTGTGACGTCCGGTGACTCCTGACCGGATCTGCGCGGCGGCACGGTGCCGTACCGACGGAAGTCGATCAACCATCGACCGGGCTCACGAAGGAGATGTTTATCGTCAGGCAGACGACTATGATCGCGGCATGCCCTACGACCCGTCAGCCTTTCCGCCCTTCGCCGTGACCGTGGACCTGGTCGTGCTGACCGTGCGCCGCCATGCCCTGTGCGCGTTGGCGGTACGGCGGGGTGAGCAGCCGTTCCAGGGGCGATGGGCACTGCCCGGCGGCTTCGTACGGACCGACGAGGACCTGGCCCAGGCGGCCGCGCGCGAGCTGGCCGAGGAGACGGGCCTGTGCGCCCACGATCCCCTGGTTCCCGCACAGGACAACGGCGCGCACCTCGAGCAGCTCGCGACCTACGGCGACCCCAAGCGTGACCCCCGGATGCGCGTGGTGAGCGTCGCGCATCTCGCGCTCGCCCCCGACCTGCCCGCTCCCCGCGCGGGAGGCGACGCGAACAGCGCCCGCTGGGCACCCGTCGAGGAGCTCCTGCAGCAAGGCGGCTACGGACGGGACGGGGAGCAGGCGGCACCCCTCGCCTTCGATCACGCGCAGATCCTCTCCGACGGTGTGGAACGCGCCAGGTCCAAGATCGAGTACTCGTCGCTGGCGACCGCCTTCTGCCCGACCGAGTTCACCGTCGGCGAGCTGCGGCGGGTGTACGAGGCCGTGTGGGGCGTGGCGCTCGACCCGCGCAACTTCCACCGCAAGGTCACCGGGACACCGGGCTTCCTCGTGCCCACCGGAGGTACGACCACACGCCAGGGCGGCCGCCCCGCCCAGTTGTTCCGCGCGGGCGGTGCCACACTGCTCAACCCGCCGATGCTGCGCCCCGAGGTCTGACGAGGGCGGCGAACACGGTTTCGGCTTCCGGGGCCTTGGCGTGCTCGACGGACTCGCAAGGCCTGTCGGGGGCAAGCCGCATGGCGCCCGGAAAATCCGAAATGTCGCGCTATCTTGCTGTGAGTGATCCAGGCCATCGGACTGACCAGCAACACCCGTAAGGCGCGTCCGCCCGCTGTCGACGACGTGTCCTTCGAGGCGCACGCGGGCCGTGTCACGGCGCTCGTCGGAGCCCCGGGCGCCGGGAAGACGACGGCACTGAGGCTCATGCTCGAACTCCAACAGGGCCGTGGAATCACCTACTTCCGAGGCAGGCCGTTGCATCGGATCGCCCACCCCTCGCGCGAGGTCGGCGTACTCATGGGCGATGTACCGGGTCATCCGGCACGTTCGGTCCGAGGTCAGCTGCGGATGCTGTGCGCAGCCGTCGGCGTTCCCGTGCGCCGCGCGGACGAAGTCCTCGAAGTGGTCGGGCTCGTCAGCCTCCGGGACGAGAGTCTGGGCACGCTGTCCCGTGGCATGGACCGCCGGCTCGGACTGGCCTGCGCGCTCCTGCCTGACCCCCACACCCTCGTGCTCGACGGTCCCTCGGACGGCCTGTCCGTCAGGGAGGGGCGATGGCTTCACGGGGTTCTGCGCGCCCACGCCGCACAGGGCGGCACGGTGCTGTTCAGCACGGACGACGCCAAGGAGGCCGCGCGGACCGCCGACCGGGTCGTCACGCTGGAGCGGGGCCGTCTCGTCGCCGACCAGGACGCCGTGGAGTTCGCCCGGACCCGGCTCCGGCCGCGGGTGGCCGTCCGCAGTCCGCACGCGGCCCGGCTCGGTTCTCTCCTGACCAAGGAGGCTCGTACCGCCCAGCGCTCCGTCGAAGTGGTGTGCGAGGAGGGCAACCGGCTCTCCGTATACGGCAGTACCTGCGCCGACATCGGCGAGACCGCCTTCCGGCACGGCATCCTTGTACACCAACTCGCCGACGAGACGGGTGACATGGGGCCGAACCGGGTCGCGGCGCCGCTGGGGGAGCTCGAGCGACCCACCGCCGAGGCGTGCTCCACCGCCGAGCCGCGCCCCGCCACCGAGCTTCGCCCCACCGCTGCGGCTTGCTCCACCGCCGAGCCGCACCCCGCCACCGAATCTCGCCCCGTCACCGAGCTTCGCCCCAGAGTCGAGACGCTTCCCGTCATCGGCCCTCGTTCCGAGGATCCGGGCCCCGTCGCCGAGCCGAACCCCGCCGAGACGCCGGCCGCCGAGGACCTGTCCGTCCTCCCGCCGCCCATCGCCGTACGCCAGGCCCGGAGCCCGCTGCGTCCCCTGCGCTACGAACTGCGCAGAGCCGCCGGTGTCGGGACCGGCTACTTCACCGCCGCCGCCGTTCTCATCTCCTCGGTCCTCATGTCCGTTCTCCTGGCCCGAATCGGTCACACTCCCCAGCCGCGCCTGCTGGCCGCGTGGCCGCAGGAACTTCCGCTGCCGCCCGCCGCGCTTGGTGCCGGTCTGCTGGGCGCCGTCGCCTTCGGCGAGGAGTTCCGCCACCCCGCCCTCGCCGCGGACCGCGGCACCGTCCCCCGTCGGCTGGGACTGCTCACCGCCAAGCTCCTCCTCGCCTCGGCCACGGCGCTGATGCTGGCGTTCCTCACCGTGGGATGCGACCTGGAAGCGCTCTACCTCGTCTACGGACGGGAGCTCACCGAAGTTCCCTCGGACTGGCTCTCGCTGAGCGTGAGTTGGTTCGGTCTGGTGACGGGCTGCGCGTGGGCGGGCGTGCTGGCCGCCGGCCTGTTCCGGTCCACCGCCGCCGGGCTCGCGGCGGTGCTCGCCGTGCCGGTCGTCGTCGTACCCCTCGTACAAAAGGTCTCGCAGGGGCCGTCTGTGCGGTCGGCGGCCGGGTTCCCGGAGCGGCTGCGGGAACTGGTCCTCGTGCAGTGGCCCTTCGGCGGGGAGCGCTACCTCGCGGCGGCCGTGCGTGTTCTGGCCCAACCCGTGGGCGGGGCAATGCTGTTGTCGTTGTGCGGGCTGCTCTGCGCATATCTGCTCACGACCCTGCGGAGCCGGGTCCGATGACGACCGTCCGCACCCTTCCGTTCCCCCTGTGCGCACAACTCCTCGAAGAGCGCCCATTTCTTTCCGATAAGGCGTCAATTGCGACGGTGTGAGCGATCACCCTTTCGTGTGCTTTTCACCAAAGACCTCAAGGGAGTTGGAGTCGACGCCGACAAAAGACCCGTGAGTACCCTTGCGCAGACCATGATGACCGCCGCCCGCTCCTCAGATTCCGGCCTGGCCGGACCGGGCGAACTCGACCGTTACCCCTATGCCGACGCGCCCGGTGTCGACCGCGTGGGCCCCCCTGCCTGGGAGAGTGCAGAGCCGGAACTCGGCCGTGTCGGCCGCCGCGCCGCAGGCAGCCGCGGACGCGGCCTGCACGGCCAACTCGTTCAGCAGCTCGGCCAGATGATCGTCTCCGGAGACCTCGGCGCGGACCGTCCGCTCGTGCCCGAGGAGATCGGCCAGCGGTTCGAGGTCTCCAGGACCGTCGTCCGTGAGTCGCTCCGCGTTCTGGAGGCCAAGGGGCTGGTCAGCGCCCGCCCGAACGTCGGCACGCGCGTGCGTCCCGTCAGCGACTGGAACCTTCTCGATCCGGACATCATCGAATGGCGTGCCTTCGGGCCGCAGCGGGACGACCAGCGACGCGAGCTGAGCGAGCTCCGCTGGACCATCGAGCCGCTCGCCGCGCGCCTGGCGGCCGGACACGGCCGCGAGGAGATCCAGCAGCGGCTCGGCGACATGGTCGAGATCATGGGCCACGCCATGTCGCAGGGTGACGCCCTCACCTTCTCGCGGGCCGACACCGAGTTCCACTCGCTGCTCATCCAGCTCGCGGGCAACCGGATGCTGGAGCACCTCTCGGGGATCGTGTCCGCGGCCCTCCAGGTCTCCGGCGGCCCGGTCACCGGCTGTGACCGCCCGAACGAGGCCTCGCTGGGTCACCACGCCCGGATCGTCGAGGCCCTCGCGGCGGCCGACGGCGCGGCGGCCGAGTCGGCCATGCGGCAGCTCCTCATCGTCCACCCCGAGGTGGAGCGTGTGGTGCCCGCGCCGCGCGAGCACTGATCGCGCGCCGAGGGTGACACCGTCCGGGGCGCTCGGGCGCCCGCGGCCGCGTCGAACCCGTGAGCCGTCACCCGTCGGGACCTGGCCGGATCCTTATCGGATTCGGTCAGGTCCCGACGGTGCGACCGGGTGGCTGATCATGAACTAACCTGGATTGACAGGATCTGTCATCTTTCGAGGGCTTACGCGGTGTGACTCGGGCCACGCAGATTGGGCGTAACGCTCTTCGGGGCAGCGCGATGACCTAAGAGGTGATAGCCGAGGAAGGAATACAGACGCCAGGTCTGGCGCTGTGCATCTTCCCGGTCCCCGCCCGCGCCGTCGGCCCATCCCCAGTCGGCGGTCGTCGGTTCCTGTCCGCAGTGGACGGGGCCGGAAGCCGTTTTTCAACGTTCCGAGAGGTTGTTCGTGTCGGCCAGCACATCCCGTACGCTCCCGCCGGAGATCGCCGAGTCCGTCTCTGTCATGGCGCTCATCGAGCGGGGAAAGGCTGAGGGGCAGATCGCCGGCGATGACGTGCGTCGGGCCTTCGAAGCTGACCAGATTCCGGCCACTCAGTGGAAGAACGTACTGCGCAGCCTCAACCAGATCCTCGAGGAAGAGGGTGTGACGCTGATGGTCAGTGCCGCGGAGCCCAAGCGCACCCGAAAGAGCGTCGCAGCGAAGAGTCCGGTCAAGCGCACCGCCACCAAGACCGTGGCGGCCAAGACGGTGACCGCCAAGAAGGCCACCGCCACCGCGGCTCCGGCTGCCCTCGCCGACGATCCGTCCGAGGACGCCTCCGCAGGCAAGCCCGCCGCAGCCAAGAAGACGACGGCCAAGAAGACCGTCGCCAAGAAGACGGTCGCCAAGAAGACGGCGGCCAAGAAGACGAGCGCCAAGAAGGACGACGCCGAGCTCGTCGACGACGAGGCGGTCGAGGAGACCCCCGGCAAGCCCGGTGCGGAGGAGCCCACCGAGGACGGCGCCCAGGGCTTCGTCCTGTCCGACGAGGACGAGGACGACGCGCCCGCGCAGCAGGTCGCCGCCGCCGGTGCCACCGCGGACCCGGTCAAGGACTACCTCAAGCAGATCGGCAAGGTCCCGCTGCTCAACGCCGAGCAGGAGGTCGAGCTCGCCAAGCGCATCGAGGCCGGTCTGTTCGCCGAGGACAAGCTGGCCAACGCCGACAAGCTCGCTCCCAAGCTCAAGCGCGAGCTCGAGATCATCGCCGAGGACGGCCGCCGCGCCAAGAACCACCTCCTGGAGGCCAACCTCCGTCTGGTGGTCTCCCTGGCCAAGCGCTACACCGGCCGCGGCATGCTCTTCCTGGACCTCATCCAGGAGGGCAACCTCGGTCTGATCCGCGCGGTCGAGAAGTTCGACTACACCAAGGGCTACAAGTTCTCCACGTACGCCACCTGGTGGATCCGTCAGGCGATCACCCGCGCCATGGCCGACCAGGCCCGCACCATCCGTATCCCGGTGCACATGGTCGAGGTCATCAACAAGCTCGCGCGCGTCCAGCGCCAGATGCTCCAGGACCTGGGCCGCGAGCCCACCCCGGAGGAGCTGGCCAAGGAACTCGACATGACCCCCGAGAAGGTCATCGAGGTCCAGAAGTACGGCCGTGAGCCCATCTCCCTGCACACCCCGCTGGGCGAGGACGGCGACAGCGAGTTCGGTGACCTCATCGAGGACTCCGAGGCCGTCGTCCCGGCCGACGCGGTCAGCTTCACGCTCCTCCAGGAGCAGCTGCACTCGGTCCTCGACACGCTGTCCGAGCGTGAGGCGGGCGTCGTCTCGATGCGCTTCGGTCTCACCGACGGTCAGCCGAAGACCCTCGACGAGATCGGCAAGGTCTACGGCGTGACCCGTGAGCGGATCCGCCAGATCGAGTCCAAGACCATGTCGAAGCTGCGTCACCCGTCGCGTTCGCAGGTACTGCGCGACTACCTCGACTAGGCCTCGGCCGCACGTCGACGAGGGCCCGGCCTCCTTCGGGGGGCTGGGCCCTCGTCGTGTGCGCGGAGTGCGTGCCACCGCTGCGTGGATCACTCTGGGTGTTCCACGACCCTCCCAGTGTGAGGAGCGCACATGCGCCGTCCCTACGTCCCGGCCCTGGCCCTCGCGGCCACCGCAGCGGTGATATCGCTGACGACCCCCGCTCTGGCGTCCTCTGACAGCGTTGTCATCGGAAGTCGTCCGGTCCGGATCGCCGACAGCCCCTGGACGGTCGCACTGTCCAGTCGTGACCGGTTCGGAGGTACGCGCGCGGGACAGTTCTGCGGAGGGGTGGTCGTCGGCCGGACCACGGTCCTGACCGCGGCCCACTGCCTCGGCGACGACGTGCTGGGCGCGCCACCACGCCAGGCGGGCGATCTGAAGGTCATCGCGGGGCGCGGGGATCTCATGTCCGACGAGGGCAAGGAGATCCCGGTCAGCGACATCTGGGTCAACCCGCACTACGACAGTGACACCAACGCCGGGGACTTCGGCGTACTGACCCTCGCCGAGCCGCTGCCGGCCTCCTCCGTGATCCGTATGGCCCCGTCCGGGGATCCGGCGTACGAGCCGGGGACCGCCGCCGTGGTCTACGGCTGGGGCGATCTGACGGGCGGCGGCGACTACGCGAGCAGCCTGCGGGCCGCGGATGTCCACGTGCTCGCCGACTCCTCGTGCGAGCGGGCCTATCCCGGCAACGAGTCCGGGACCTATGAGGCGGGGTCCATGGTCTGCGCCGGAGAGGCGGCAGGCGGCCGTGACGCCTGCCAGGGCGACAGCGGCGGGCCGCTGGTCGCCCAGGGCCGTCTCATCGGCCTGGTGTCCTGGGGGAGCGGCTGCGGGCGGGCCGGGAGCCCTGGCGTCTACACACGGGTCTCCGAGGCCGTCCAGGCGCTGAACGCGAGGCGCTGAGGACTCTCGGTGGTGTGACGCGATACGAGTGCGGGCGGCCACTCCCTGTGTCCAGGGTGTGACCGCCCACTCACCGGCCTCTCACCGGCACCCGCTCGTCGTTGATACGAAGGCTCAGCGATCTTCGTCGTTGACGCTCTCGGGAACGGACGTCAGCCGCTCCGTCTCGTCCTGTATCTCAGCGGCGATCTTCTTGAGTTCCGGCTCGAACTTGCGACCGTGGTGGGCGCAGAAGAGCAGTTCTCCGCCGCTCAGGAGGACGACGCGCAGATATGCCTGGGCGCCGCAACGGTCGCAGCGGTCAGCGGCCGTCAGCGGGCTCGCGGGGGTCAGAACAGTAGTCACGTCGCCTCTTCTCTAGCTCGACGAGCTGTCGTACCAGGGTCAACATCCAACCAGGCCGAAAACGTTCCCGCTCGCGGCTTTTCCTCGAAATTTTCTTCCGAGCCGGCTGTCTGCTGCCGGTTGGCGGCGAATGAGCCGTATTGCGTGTCTTTGTGTCTGTACGGGTTCGCGCTGTCTGTCAGGTGTCGGTCCTCCCGGCTGGATTGCCGGTTGTTCATGAGGACGTGCCCGGAGCCTAAATGGTTCATGCCTCGAAGGGAACGTGATATGTACTTCACTCCATCGAGGGATCGAACACCCATACGATCCTGGACTAGGGTGAGTTCATGCGAGGGTGGTGCTACAACGGCTCTACCAGGCCTCGGTACCCTCTGAGCGGCAACCGAAGCCGGGCCCTTACCCAAAAGGGTCTCCCATGAAATTCAGCGAGGAGCGAACCGCGTGACCGCCGATACGTCCGTGCCGTCCACAGCGCTGCTGACCGGAGCAGACCGTGACGGTTCCAACTACACCGCGCGGCACCTGCTCGTCCTTGAGGGGCTCGAGGCAGTGCGGAAGCGCCCGGGCATGTATATCGGGTCGACCGACAGCCGTGGCCTGATGCACTGCCTCTGGGAGATCATCGACAACTCCGTCGACGAGGCCCTCGGGGGCTACTGCGACCACATCGACGTCATCCTGCACGACGACGCCTCGGTCGAGGTGCGGGACAACGGCCGTGGCATCCCCGTCGACGTGGAGCCCAAGACCGGACTCTCCGGCGTCGAGGTCGTCATGACCAAGCTGCACGCCGGCGGCAAGTTCGGCGGCGGCTCGTACGCGGCCTCCGGTGGTCTGCACGGAGTGGGCGCCTCCGTGGTGAACGCGCTCTCCGCCCGTCTGGACGTCGAGGTGGACCGCAACGGCCAGACGCACGCGGTGAGCTTCCGCCGCGGCACCCCGGGAGCCTTCAAGGCCGACGGCCCCGAGGCCGATTTCGACGCGACCAGCGGGCTGCGCAAGCTCAAGCGGATCCCGAAGACCCGCACCGGCACACGCGTGCGCTACTGGGCCGACCGCCAGATCTTCCTCAAGGACGCCAGGCTCTCCCTGGAGCACCTGCACCAGCGTGCCCGCCAGACCGCGTTCCTGGTCCCCGGCCTGACCATCGTCGTCCGTGACGAGTTCGGGCTCGGCGAAGGCGGCAGCAAGGGCGAGGAGTCGTTCCGCTTCGACGGCGGGATCAGCGAGTTCTGCGAGTTCCTGGCGACGGACAAGCCGGTCTGCGACGTCCTCCGCTTCTCCGGCTCGGGCACCTTCAAGGAGACCGTCCCGGTCCTCGACGAGCACGGTCAGATGACCCCGACCGAGGTCACCCGTGAGCTGGGCGTCGACGTCGCCATGCGCTGGGGCACGGGATACGACACGACGCTCAAGTCGTTCGTGAACATCATCGCCACGCCCAAGGGCGGCACCCACGTCGCCGGCTTCGAGCAGGCCGTCGCCAAGACGATGAACGAGGTCCTGCGGACCAAGAAGCTGCTCCGGGTCGCCGAGGACGACATCGTCAAGGACGACGCCCTGGAAGGCCTCACGGCCGTCGTCACCGTACGTCTCGCCGAGCCGCAGTTCGAGGGGCAGACGAAGGAGGTCCTCGGGACCTCGGCCGCCCGCCGCATCGTGACGAACGTGGTGACCAAGGAGCTCAAGGCGTTCCTGACCTCCGCCAAGCGGGACGAGGCCGCGCAGGCCCGGGTCGTCATGGAGAAGGCCGTCGCCGCCGCGCGCACGAGGATCGCCGCCCGTCAGCACAAGGACGCACAGCGCCGCAAGACCGCGCTGGAGTCCTCCTCGCTGCCGGCGAAGCTCGCCGACTGCCGCAGTGACGACGTCGAGCGCAGCGAGCTGTTCATCGTCGAGGGCGACTCCGCGCTCGGTACGGCGAAGCTGGCCCGCAACTCCGAGTTCCAGGCGCTGCTGCCCATTCGGGGCAAGATCCTCAACGTTCAGAAGGCGTCCGTGACGGACATGCTGAAGAACGCCGAGTGCGGCGCGATCATCCAGGTCATAGGGGCAGGCTCCGGGCGGACCTTCGACATCGACGCGGCGCGCTACGGGAAGATCATTCTCCTCGTCGACGCCGATGTCGACGGCGCGCACATCCGCATCCTGCTGTTGACGCTGTTCCAGCGGTACATGCGGCCCATGGTCGAGGCGGGACGGGTGTTCGCCGCGGTTCCGCCGCTGCACCGGATCGAGCTCAGCCAGCCCAAGAAGGGCCAGGACAAGTACGTCTACACGTACTCGGACCGTGAGCTGCGGGAGACGCTGCTTGAGTTCCAGCGCAAGGGTGTGCGTTACAAGGACGCGATCCAGCGCTACAAGGGTCTGGGCGAGATGGACGCCGATCAGCTGGCCGAGACGACGATGGACCCGCGGTTCCGTACGCTGCGCCGGATCAACATCTCCGACCTGGAAGCGTCCGAGCAGGTGTTCGACCTGCTGATGGGGAACGACGTGGCGCCGCGCAAGGAGTTCATCTCCAGCTCGGCCGCGACCCTGGACCGGTCACGCATCGACGCGTAGCCCTCCGGGGTGCCACCGGGTAGGCGCGGCCCTTGCGGCGCCTACCCGGCCGCACCCTTTTCGGCCCGGGAGCGTCAGCAAAGTTCAGCCCCTCCGGCGCTTGAGGAGCGGGGTCTGGGGCGGAGCCCCGGGTACGGGTTGGGTAGGGGCGGCGGGGGCGAAGAAGCCTGTGTCCCGCCATGACGGGGCTCGACACCGTGTGACGGAGGCCTGACGGCTGGGCGGGTCCACCCGCGGGTGGAGATGCGAGGGACCCGAGGATCCACCCGCGATCCACCCGAGCTCCGATCTGCCGAGGCCGGGATTTCCGTAGCGTCGATGGGGTCGGCAGCACTCGCTGCGGACACCCCCTTCTCGCTCACGGAGGCCGCCCATGTCCGGGCTCACGAACGCCTTGGTGATCGCCGCTGTCGCCGCAGTCGTGATCACACGCCAGTTCAGCGCCCGCCGGATCGGCTCGGACCGGCGCTGGTGGATCGTGCCCGCGGTTCTCGCAGTCGTCGCGCTGCGTGAGCCCGGCCTGATCGACCCGCACCACCAGGTCGAGTCCTCCCTCCTGCTGGGCACGGAACTGGTGACGGCACTGGCCATCGGAGCCGGATGGGCGTGGACGACACGGATATGGACGGAGCCGGACGGCTCCGCGTGGAGCAGGAGCACCAAGGCCAGCGGGGCCGTATGGATCGCCGGCATCTGCCTGCGCCTGGGTCTGTTCGGCATCGGCGCCCAGCTTGGGGTGCACCAGAACTCCTCGGCCGTGATGCTCGGCCTGGCGGCCACCCTGCTCGTCCGTTCCGGTCTGCTGACCTGGCGCGCCCAGTCCCTGGAGCCGGCCGCGGCCGGACAGGCCCCGGCGTACGGTGACGGTGTGCGCCGGGTCCTGCGGAAGGAGCGCCTGTGACGGACACCGTCTGGACGCGCTGGCCCTCGCGCGAGGCACTCTCCCGCGTGGGCGTGCACAAGGCCCGCCGGGCGCTCGCCTGGGTCACACGCACCATCGTCCTCGTCATGCTCGTCGCCACGACGCTCACGAACAGTGAGCTCGGCGGCTGGGCGCTCGCCGGAGGAGTCACGGGAATCGCCGTGAGCGGAGTCCTCGCGTGGGGATTCTGGCGGACCACTCTGAAGCACCGTCTGCTGCCGTCCCTGGCACTGCTCGCTCTGCTGCTGACAGTCGCGGCCGCAGGGTACGGCGCGGGCTTCCGGACCCCCGCACTCGTCCTGCTGTGCGGGTGCGGCGTCGGAGCCATCGAACGACTGCCTCTCGCGGCGGCCCTTCCGGCAACGGCGGTGGCGCTGAGCGCGTACGCGGCTCTCAACAACGACGACTGGCTGACCACCGCGGCCACCACCGCAGGGCTGGCGCTCGCGGGTTACGTGCTGCGTCTCGACGCGGAAGCGCGTGCGAGTGCGCAGCGGCTGCTGGTCCAGGAACGCGCAGCACATGCGGCGGAGGCGCAGTCGGCGGCCCTGGCGGAGCGGGCGCGGATAGCCCGGGAGATCCACGACGTCCTGGCCCACAGTCTCTCGGCCCAGCTCGTGCACCTGGAGGCGGCACGCCTGCTGATCGAGAGAGGGGCGGACCGGGAGGTCATCCTCGAACGGGTCGTGGCGGCAAGGGGAATGGCCCGCGAGGGGCTCGCCGAGACACGGCAGGCACTCTCGGCGCTCCGGGGAGAAATGTCTCCGCTGGAGGACTTCCTGGACGAACTCGTCGCCACCGCGGGCTGTGCCGGTGTCACCGTGACCGGTGAGCGCCAGCCGCTGCCGGCGGAGGCCTCGCAGGCGGTGCGCCGCGTCGCGCAGGAAGCGCTCACGAATGTACGCAAGCACGCTCCGGGCGCCAAGATCGACATCAGACTGGACTACGGCGCGCACGAAGTGACCTTGGACGTACGGGATTCGGGTGGAAAACCGGGCGAACTCAGCGGTTCGGGAGCCGGGTACGGTCTGCTGGGCATGCGGGAGCGCGCCGAACTGCTGGGCGGCTCGCTGGATGCCGGACCGGGCGATGAGGGGTTCGTGGTGACGTTGAAGGTGCCGGTATGACCGAGCGGGCGGAGGACAGGAGGCCGGCGCGGGTCGTGGTCGCGGACGATCAGACGGTCGTGCGCGAAGGCATCGTGATGCTGCTGGGACTGCTGCCGGGGATCGAGGTCGTGGGAGCCGCCGGTGACGGAGCCGAGGCCGTACGGCTGGTGGCCGAACTCGCCCCGGACGTCGTGCTGATGGATCTCCGCATGCCACGCGTCGACGGGGTCGAGGCGACCCGGCGCATCCGCGCCGAGTACCCCGGGACCCAGGTCGTCGTGCTCACGACGTTCGTGGACGACGAGTCGCTGTTCCCGGCGCTTCGTGCCGGTGCCCGGGGCTATCTGACCAAGGACGCGGGGGGCGACGAGATCGTGCGGGCCGTGGAGAACGTGCTCTCCGGCGACGCCGGGCTCTCGCCGAGCATCCAGCGACGCCTGCTGGAGAGGCTGTCTTACCCGGAACCGAAGCCGGCCCCGCCTCCCGAGGCCCCGGACGGTCTCACCTCGCGCGAGACGGAGGTGCTCCTCCTGATCGCCGAGGGACTCAGCAACCACGAGATCGCCCGCAAACTGCATGTGTCCACGGCCACGGTGAAGACCCACATCAACAATCTCTTCGCCAAGGCGGGTCTCAAGGACCGTGCTCAAGCGGTCCGTTACGCCTATGGGAAGGGTCTGGTGCGGCCGCCCGCGGGATGAGGTCACCTAATGGGGTGAAGGGCACGGAGAGAGGAGTCGGGGAGCCCTCCGATCTGCACATCCTTGGGTACGCGGCAGCAACGCGTCGCGGACAAGGAGAGTTCGGTGGAGAAGCACGACGGCGGCGACCCGGGGGAGGTCCGGTTCGACGACCCCTGGTACGACGCGCTCGCTTCCGGCTGGGGCGAGTTGGACGGCACGGGTGCGCTCGCCCCCGCGGTGCCGGCCGCCCGCTCGGAGCACGAGGCAGGGTCCGGCGGAGCCGCCCACGTCTACCTGGAGGTGCAGCGCAGCGCCGCCTTCCAGGAAGTACGCGGCCGGTACCGCAGGTTCGTGATTCCGGCCGTCGCCGTCTTCTTCCCCTGGTACGTGGGCTACGTGGTGACCGCGACGACCGCGCCGGGGTTCATGGCCCGGCCCGTCGTCGGCGTGGTGAACGTGGCGCTGCTCGCGGGACTCGGGCAGTTCCTCACGACGTTCCTACTCGCGTGGGCCTACGCCCGGCACGCGCGGCTGCGCCGGGACCGGGCGGCGCTCGAACTGCGCTGGGACACGCAGGAGATGACGAGGAACGCGCGGGGCGGTGAGCGGTGACCGGCCACCATCAGACCCTGGCGCTGCTGCTGTTCAGCGCGTTCGTCGCGGTGACGCTGGCGATCACGACCTGGGTGAGTCGCAACCGGCACGGCTCGGCCGAGGAGTTCTACGCGGGCGGGCGGCTGTTCTCGCCGATGGAGAACGGCTTCGCGCTCTCCGGGGACTACATGTCGGCCGCCTCCTTCCTCGGCGTCACGGGACTCATCGCCCTGTACGGCTACGACGGCCTGCTGTACGCGGTGGGCTTCCTGGTGGCCTGGCTGGTCGTCCTGTTCCTCGTCGCCGAACTGGTGCGCAACTGCGGCCGGTTCACGCTCGCCGACGTCGTCGCGGCCCGGATGGGAGAACGGCCCGTGCGGATCGCGGCCGGCACGTCCTCGGTCGTGGTGTCCGTCCTGTACCTGGTGGCGCAGATGGTGGGCGCCGGCAGCCTCGTCTCACTGCTGCTGGGAGGGACCAGCGGCGCGGCGCGCAACTGGACGGTGATCGGTGTAGGCGCGCTGATGGTGATCTATGTGTCGATGGGAGGGATGAGGGCGACCACCTGGATCCAGATCGTCAAGGCGGTTCTGCTGATCGGCGGTGCCATCACTCTGACCGTGCTCGTCCTCGTGCGGTTCCACGGGGACATCGACGAACTGCTGCGTACGGCCGCGCGGCGCAGCGGACACGGCACGGCCTTCCTGGCGCCAGGGCTGAAGTACGGCGGTGACTGGACCGCACGCTTCGACTTCATGAGCCTCGGGCTCGCGCTCGTGCTCGGCACCGCGGGGTTGCCGCACATCCTGTCGCGCTTCTACACCGTGCCGACGGCGCGAGCAGCCCGGCGCTCCGTGCTGTGGTCGATCGGGCTCATCGGCGGCTTCTACCTGATGACGATCGTGCTGGGCTTCGGCGCGGCCGCCGTCGTCGGTCCCGAGGCCGTGCGCGGATCGAACGCGGCGGGCAACACCGCCGTTCCGCTGCTGGCCCTGGACCTGGGTGGCGGGGCCGCCTCCACCGGCGGAACGGTCCTGTTCGCGATCGTCGCCGCCATCGCGTTCGCCACCATTCTCGCGGTCGTCGCGGGAGTGACCCTCGCGTCCTCGGCGGCCGTGGCCCACGACCTGTACGCGTCGCTGCGCCGACGCCACGCCAAGCCGCGCGGCGAGGTCGCGGTGGCGCGCGGTGCGTCCGTCGGCATCGGGGTGATCGCCATCGCCCTGAGCCTGCTGGCCCGGGACCTCAACGTGGCCTTCCTGGTCGGGCTCGCCTTCGCCGTCGCCGCGTCCGCGAACCTGCCGGTCCTGCTGTACTCCTTGTTCTGGCGGTCCTTCACCACGCGTGGTGCCGTGTGGGCCGTGTACGGCGGTCTGGTGCCCGCGCTGCTGCTCGTGCTGCTCTCACCGGTGGTGTCCGGCAGTCCCGAATCACTCTTCCCCGGGGTGGACTTCCAGTACTTCCCGCTTCAGAACCCTGGCCTCGTGTCGATCCCTCTGGGCTTCGTCGCCGGCTGGCTCGGCACCGTCACCTCGGCGGAGCCGCCGGACGAGGCCAAGCACGCCGAGCTCGAGGTCCGCGCGCTCACGGGCGCCGGTGCGGTCTGAGGACGCGAGCCTCGTACACGACGACCCTGAGGCGGTAAGGCCCCGGACAGCGGCCATCGGCCGGGACGGCACCGGCTCAGGGCGTCACCCACGCATAGCGGTGTTCGGGGCGTCCCGTGTCGCCGTACTTGAGAGAGAGCCGCAGCCGCCCCGCTTGTTCCAGGTGGCGCAGATAGCGCTGGGCCGTGGACCGGCTCAGGCCGGTCTCGGACGCCACCTCGTGGGCGGACAGAGGCTGGGCCGCCTGGTGCAGCACGTCGCAGATCAGGTCCGTGGTCGGTTCCGAATGGCCGCTGGGCAGCCCGGGGGAGGACGGCGCGGGCGCCGTGCGCAGGGCCCCGAAGATCCGGTCCACCTGCTCCTGGCCCGTCACACCGTGACCGCCCACCCGGTCGACGGTGCGGCGCAGGGCGGCGTACGAATCGAGGCGCGTCCGCAGGGCGGTGAAGGTGAACGGTTTGATCAGGTAGTGCAGTGCGCCCAGGCGCATCGCCGCCCGGAGGGTGGCCACGTCACCGGCCGCCGTGATCATGATGACGTCGGTGCCGTGGCCGTTCTCCCGCATCTGGTGGACGAGTTCGAGACCCGTGCGGTCCGGCAGGTAGTGGTCGAGCAGCACCAGCTCGACCGGGGCGCGCTCGATCGCGGCCAGGGCCTGGGCGGCACTGTGCGCGCGAGCGGCCACCCGGAATCCGGGAACCTTGCTCACGTATCTCGCGTTGATCTCGGCGACGCGGAAGTCGTCGTCCACGACCAGGACGTCAATCATCGGGCCTCTTCCTCTCAAGGCCTGGGCGTTTGTTGCGCCCGTGTTTCGGCTCCGCTGTTGTAGCGCGAGCAAAATGAGCACAACAGCCCCTTGCGAGCAGAAGAACGCCTTGCGCCCAGAAGACTGATGCCGTGGCCCGCACCACATCTACGGTCCCGGGCCATGAGCACAGACACCAGTCCCGCCATCGAGCTGCGGGGCGCGAGCAAGATCTTCAAGACCCCGTCAGGGGGTTTGCACACGGCCGTCAGAGACCTCGACCTGACGGTCGGCCGGGGCGAGTTCGTGGCGGTCGTCGGGCCGACCGGCTGTGGGAAGTCCACGACACTCACCCTGGTCAGCGGTCTTGAGGAGCCCACCGAGGGCGAGGTCCTGGTCGCAGGGGAGCCGGTCGCCAGCGTCGGGGACAAGGTCGGCTTCGTCTTCCAGCAGGACGCCACCTTCCCGTGGCGCACGGTTCTCTCCAACGTGATGGCCGGGCCCCGGTTCCGTGGCGCGCCCAAGGCCGAGGCGAAGGAACGGGCCCGGGAATGGCTCGCCCGGGTCGGGCTCGCGGCCTTCGAGGACCGCTATCCGCACCAGCTCTCCGGTGGTCAGCGCAAGCGCGTCGCCCTCGCGGCCACGTTCGTCAACGACCCCGAGATCCTGCTGATGGACGAGCCCTTCTCGGCGCTCGACGTGCAGACCAGGGCGCTGATGTCCGACGAACTGCTCGAACTGTGGGAAGGCACGGGCGCCTCGGTCGTCTTCGTCACCCACGACCTGGAGGAGTCCATCGCGCTCGCCGACAGGGTCGTCGTGATGACCGCGGGCCCCGCCACCGTGAAGCAGGTCTTCGACATCGATCTGCCGCGGCCGCGCAAGGTCGAATCGGTGCGCCTGGAACCGCGGTTCATCGAGATCTACCGCGAGATCTGGGAGTCCCTCGGCGAAGAGGTCCGCATCACCCGTGAAAGGGGTGCCGCTCATGTCGCCTGAGGTTCTCAGCGCGCCGGCCGTCGACACGGCCAAGACTCCGGGCCGCGCGCACTCCCGTGCGCGTGCCGCCCGTAAGCGCAAGATCGTGGTGGGTGCCGCCCGGGTGCTGCTCCTGGTCGTCGTGCTCGGCCTGTGGGAGGTGCTCTCGCGTGCCGAGGTCATCGACCCGTTCAACTTCTCGATGCCCTCGAAGATCTGGGAGCAGATCCAGACCTGGGTGATGCACGGGACCGCGCTCGGTCCGCTCGGCGAGCAGATCTGGTACACGCTGCACGAGGCCCTGCTCGGATGGGGCATCGGCGTGGTCACCGGGGTGCTCTTCGGCATCGCCCTGGGGCGGATCACCTTGCTGGCGGACATCCTTGGTCCATACATCAAGGTGCTCAACTCCATACCAAGGATCGTCCTCGCGCCGATCTTCGTGATCTGGTTCGGGCTCGGGCCCGCCTCCAAGGTCGCCTCGGCCGTGGTGCTCGTGTTCTTCCCGGTGTTCTTCAACGCCTTCCAAGGCGCCCGGGAGGTCGACCGGAACCTGGTGGCCAACGCCCGGATCCTCGGCGCGAGCGACCGCCGGGTGACGCTTCAGGTCGTCATACCGTCGGCCACCTCGTGGATCTTCACCAGCCTCCACGTCAGCTTCGGCTTCGCGCTCATCGGCGCGATCGTCGGCGAGTACATCGGCGCCACCAAGGGCATCGGCCTGCTCGTCGCGCAGTCCCAGGGCACCTTCAACGCGGCCGGGGTGTACGCGGCGATGGTCATCCTCGCCGTCGTCGCCCTGCTCGCCGAAGGGCTGCTCACGTTCGGCGAACGCCGCATCTTCCGCTGGAAGCCGTCGGAATCCGACCGCTGACCCGGTCCGGTCCCAGCACCCGAACGATCCCGCCGTACATACGCACCGCCTCCCTTCCACTCACAAGGACGTGAACCACCATGCGCAAGACCGCCAGATACTCCGCGCTGGCAGCCGCCGGTCTGCTCGCTCTCACCTCGCTCACCGCCTGCGCCAACGACGCGGCGAGCACCACGGCCGACTCCGGCAGCGGCGGGGGTGGCGGCAAGGGGGAGCACGTCAAGATCATGGTCGGTGGACTGGACAAGGTCATCTACATGCCGGCGATGCTCACCCAGCGCCTCGGCTACTTCGCCGACGCGGGTCTGAACGTCGAACTCCTCAGTGAGCCGGCCGGTGTCCAGGCCGAGACGGCCCTCGTCTCGGGGCAGGTGCAGGGCGCCGTCGGCTTCTACGACCACACGCTCGACCTCCAGACCAAGGGCAAGTCGGTCGAGTCCGTCGTGCAGTTCTCCCACGCACCCGGCGAGGTCGAGATTGTCTCCAACAAGCGTGCGGGCGACATCACCTCGCCCAAGGACTTCAAGGGCAGGAAGCTCGGCATCACCGGCCTGGGCTCCTCGACCGACTTCCTGACGAAGTACCTCGCCGTCAAGAACGGCGTGCAGGTCAGTGAGTTCACGCCGGTCGCCGTCGGCGCCGGACCGACGTTCGTCTCCGCCCTCCAGCAGGGCGCCATCGACGGCGGCATGACGACGGACCCGACCGTCGCCACCGTCATGGAGAAGAACCTCGGCAAGGTGCTCATCGACATGCGTACACCCGAGGGCTCGCAGGAGGCGCTCGGAGGCCCGTACCCCTCGTCAAGCCTGTACATGCAGACGGACTGGGTCAACAGCCACAAGGACACGGTCCAGAAGCTGGCCAACGCCTTCGTGAAGACCCTGCGGTGGATGTCCGCCCACAGCGCCTCCGAGATCGCCGCCAAGATGCCCGCCGACTACTCCCAGGGCAACCAGACGCTGTACGCAGCGGCGATCAAGAGCACGCTGCCGATGTTCACCGACGACGGCGTGATGCCCGAGAACGGTCCCGAGACCGTCGAGAAGGTCCTCAAGGCGTTCAACCCGAACATCAAGAACGCCCAGGTGGACCTGAGCAAGACGTTCACCACGGAGTTCGTGAAGAAGGCCACCGGCTGACCGCCGGGAGCCGACGACACGCCGGGCCGCTCCGTCGCCCCGGACGTGTCTCAGTCGCGGGCCGTCCGGGCATAGCGGTGCTCGGGGCGGCCCGCGTCGCCGTACCGGAGGGTCAGACGGGCCTGCCCCGTACGCTCCAGGAGCTTCAGATAGCGCTGTGCGGTCTGCCGGCTCAGTCCGGTCTCCTCCGCGACCTCCTGGGCCGACAGCGAGCCCTCGGCGTCCAGCAGGGCCCGCCGTACGAGTCCGGCGGTCCGGGGGGAGTGCCCCGTGGGCAGGTCGGGCGTCGTGGCCGACGCGAGGGTCCCGAAGATCAGGTCCACATCGGCCTGCTCGGCCGTGCCGCCCCGGTCGAGCGTGCGTCGTACGGCCGCGTACGACTCCAGCTTGTCCCGCAGCCCGGCGAACGAGAACGGCTTGACGAGGTACTGGAGCACCCCCTGCCGCAACGCCTCCCGGACGGTCGCCAGGTCACGCGCGGCGGTCACCATGATCACATCGATCTGAAGGCCCCTTCTGCGCATCTCCTGGACCACCGCGAGACCGGTCTCGTCCGGCAGATGGTGGTCCAGGAGGACCAGGTCGGGGCGCGGCAGCGACTCCATCCTGTGCAGTGCCTCGGTCGCGCTGTGCGCCTGACCCGCGACACGGAAGCCCGGAACCCTCTCCACATAGGCGGCGTTGACGCGGGCGACCCGGGTGTCGTCGTCCACGACAAGAACATTGATCATGTCGACTCCGTGCAGGTGTTTCCGGCGTTCTCGCCGTACTCGGCGTTCTTGATGTGCTGGGTGTTCTCGGCGTTGAAGGTGTTCGTGCTGCCCCCGGCTGCGTCCCGCGGCGCGAGCGACGGGTCCGTCAGCGCCTCCGGCAGTACGACCGTGAACTGCGCGCCGCCACCGTCCGCGTCGGACACCTCCGCGCTGCCGCCCTGCCGCTCGGCGAGGCGCCGCACCAGGGAGAGACCGATTCCGCGCTTCCCGTGCGCGGGCGGCTGCTTGGTGCTCCAACCGTCCGTGAAGATCAGTTCGCGCCGCTCCGCCGGGATTCCCGGCCCGGTGTCCCGTACCCGCAGCACGACGGTCCGCCCCTCGGTACGCAGTTCGACCTCCACGCGCGCGTGAGGCGTGCCCGCGACGGCGTCGAGCGCGTTGTCGACGAGGTTGCCGACGACCGTGACCAGCCCGCGCGGGTCGACCAGCCGGTCAGGCAGCAGCGTCCGGTCCGAGATCCACAGCGCCACTCCCCGCTCCGTCGCCACGGTCGCCTTGCCGACCAGAAGGGCGGCGAGCAGCGGATCGTGGACCTTCTCGGTGACCTGTTCCGCCGTGACCCTGTGGTCGCCGACCACCTCCCCGACGAACTCCACGGCATCGTCGTACATCTCCAGTTCCAGCAGCCCCAGGAGCGTGTGCATCCGATTGGCGTGCTCGTGGTCCTGCGCCCGCAGCGCGTCGATCAGCCCGTGCGTGGAGTCGAGCTCGCGGCCGAGCTGCTCCAGTTCGGTCCGGTCGCGCAGAGTGGCGACGGCGCCGCCGTCCTCGGTGGGCATCCGGTTGGCGACCAGCACCCGCTGTCCGCGGACGGTCAGCAGGTCCGTGCCGGTGACCCGCCCCGCGAGCACGTCCGTCGTGCGACCGGGACCGAGCGCGGCGTCCAGCGGCTGCCCGACGGCCTCGGCACCGACCCCGAGCAGCCGCTGCGCCTCGTCGTTCAGGAGGCGTACGCGACCGCCGCGATCGAGGGCGACCACGCCCTCCCGGATGCCGTGCAGCATCGCCTCGCGTTCCTCCAGCAGTGCCGAGATGTCGGAGAAGGCCAGGTCACGTGTCTGCCGCTGGACCCTGCGGGAGATCAGATACGCGGCCAGCGCGCCGACGGCCATGGCCCCGCCGGCGTACGCGAACAGCCCCGGGATCGTGTCGATGAGATGGGCCCGCACACTGTCGTACTTGATGCCGACCGACACCGCGCCCACGATCCTGCCGTCGGCGTCCCGCAGCGGCACCTTGCCCCGTGCGGAGCGTCCCAGGGTGCCGGTGTCGATCTCCATGACGTCCCTGCCGGACAGAGCCTGCCGCGGGCTCGTCGAGACGGGCTTGCCGATCTCGGCGGGAGAGGTGTGCGACCAGCGGATGCCCAGCAGGTCCATCACGACGACGTACTCGGCGCGGCTCGCCTTGCGTATCCGCTCGGCCTCCACCTGCACGGGACCCGTTCTGGAGGGAGCCGTCCGCTGGAGGTCCACGGCGATCTGCGGCTGGGCGGCGGTGGTCTGGGCGATCGCCAGGGCACGCCGCATGGCCTGGTCGTCCAGCTGCGCGCTCAGCGGCGCCAGGAACAGGCCGGTGGCGAGCACGGCGACTCCCGCCGCGATGGCGATCTGCATCACCAGGACCTGGGCGAACACCCGCCGCGGCAGACCGAGGCGCAGTCGTCGTGCGAGGGGAGGAGGGCTCATGCCCCAGACGGTACGGGGGCGCGCCCCCGGCCCGGCCAGGGGCCCGGGCACATGGGGCCTGGCGACTCGGGAGCTGGTGGCTCGGGGCCTGGGGAGACGGGACCCGGTGCCCCGGGACCTCAGCAGGCCACGGCGACGGACGTCTCCTCGAGCTGTCTCACGGCCACGACGTCCATCCGCGCGGGTGAACCGAGTGCCGAACCGCAGCTCTCCGGACGGGGCGGCAGCGAGGCGCCCCGCGCGACGACGACCCGCCACACACGGCCGTCGGAGTGGCCGACGGTCACCTCCCAGCGCGGTGCCGCGCCGTCCGTGCGGATCACCGTCAGGGCGCCGGCGGCGTGCTCCCCCGAAGCCGTCCGCACCGCCAGTTCGGCCGCCTGGCCGGGGCGTTCCCAGGCGGAGTTCCCACGACACCCCTCGGTGACGATCCGGCCCTCCCTGACCCCCTGGAGGACCTCCTTGACGGCATGGGCCTCCGTGCGTCCGTACGCGTACCCGTACGGAAGGACCAGCACGGTGGGGGAGAAACGATGACCGCCCAGATGAGTGACCTCCCAGGTGCCGCTGACGCCCGAGGCGGCCAGTTCCGCGGCCAGGGGGCGTCCGAGCAGGGCGCAGCAGCGGTCACGCTTGCCGTTGGTGCACACGAGGGCCAGGGGATCGCCCGTATGGGGCCGGCCCTGGAGGACCTCGTCGAAGGAACGCGGATCACCCGCGCCGAGCGCGGCGAGGTCGAGGCCGAGCAGCTGGCCCGGATCACGGGTCGTGGCGCTGCGCAGCCAGACGTTTCCCGGGGTGGTGTGGGCCGCGTACACCCGCCGCTCGGCGGTCGAACCGCAGTCGGCATGGCGTCCCGGACGCCGGATGAGGGCGATCCGTACCCCGGTGTCCTCGGCGGCCGCCTCGAGGGCACGGCCGAGCGCGGGATCCAGGTGGCTCGAGGTGAGCGCCTTGGCACCCCAGGGTCCGGGCTGCTCGATGAGCAGCCATGTCCTCGCGGTGGCCGCCGTCCCGGAGAGGGGCTCGTCGAGCTGCCGCGACGCGGTCGTGCACGTTCTCACAGAGGTGAGCCTAACCTGACTTCGCCCAGGGCGACTTCCCGCCGTCCCTCGGGGGCGCGTCCGGGGTGGTCAGGGCGCTCGGCGGGGTGTGCGGAAGCGCGGGGGAGTGGGGGCGCCCGGAGGGCACGCACGTACCCTTTCCCCGCGCCCGGCGTGCGCGCTCTAGAGCGGGAGCGGGCGCGGTGGCCGTTCACCCACGTAGTGCCCGCTCGGCCGCATCCGCAACGGGCGTTCCGTGTACTCCTCCAGGGTGTGGGCGATCCAGCCCGCCGTCCGGGCGACGGCGAAGATCGTCTCTCCCGCGGAGGCCGGCATGCCGGACGAGGTCGTGAGGACGGCCAGCGCGAGATCGACGTTGGCGTGCAGTGGTGCGTGCCGGGCGGTGGTGGTCACCACGTCACGGGCCGCCGCCAGCGCGGGCGCCGCGCCGGGTACCTCCTCCAGGAGGGCGAACAGGGCACGCGCGCGTGGATCCTCGCCGGGGTAGAGCCGGTGGCCGAGCCCGGGGACGCGGCGCCCGGCGCGCAGCTCGTCGGCGACCACGGGAGCGGCGGTGCCCTGGTCGAGAACGTCCAGCAGCAGGCGGTGCGCGAGACCGCTGGCTGCCCCGTGCAGGGGGCCTTCGAGGACGCCGAGGCCGGCGGACACGGCCGCGTACGCGTTGGCGCGGGCCGACGCCGCTACGCGGACCGCCAGCGTCGAGGCGGCCAGATCGTGGTCGACGAGCAGTCCGAGTGCCGTGTCCAGCACCCGCAGTGACGCGTCGTCGGGCTGACGCCCGCTCAGTCGCGCCCACAGCCGGTGAGCCAGCGGGCCTTCGTCGCGGTGGTCGTGCCGGACGGTCGGCAGCGCGGCGACGAGGGTGGGGACGAGGGTGCGTCCGGTGCCGAGCACGGCGCTCTCGGAGAGGTCGAAGCGCAGCGGGTCGGCGGCCGCCGCGGCGATCGTCGCCACGCGCAGCCGGTCGGTCGGGCCGCTGTGCTCGGGCAGCGCGGCGACGCCGCGGCGGGCCGCGGCCACGGACGCCTCAGGGGCCGTGAACGTGATGCCCGGGCGGAGTTCGCCGGTCCAGAGCCATTCGGCGATCTCCTCGTAGGAGTACCGGGAGGCCAGTTCCGTCGCGTCGACCCCGCGGAAGTAGTAGCGGTCCTTGTCGATCAACGTGATGCGGGTGCGGACGGAGAGTTCGCCGCTGCTGCTCGGAGTTCCGCCGCCTTCGCGTCTGTTGCGCCGCGCGAGGGCCTCGACCTCCTTGGTGTCGAACGTGCTCCCGCGCCCTCCCGGCTCCCGTCGGCTGCTGAGCTGACCGCGGCTCACGTACGCGTACACGGTCTCCGGCTTCACGCCCAGCAACTCGGCGGTCTCCTTGGTGCTGAGACGTCGGCCCTCGTGCTCCGGCGTCACCACTTCTCGATCCCTCATGAGCGCCACCGTATCTGTGGATCGGCATATTGATTGGATCAATATTGACAGTTACTGAGTCAAGCATGGACAGTCGAATCAAGTCCAGGGAGGAAACATGCCGATCAACCAAGCCGCGTCCACCTCTGCCGACGCGCGTGCCGAGGTACCGCGAGGTCTCGCAGGAGTCGTCGTCACCGACACCGAACTGGGTGACGTCAGAGGGCTGGAGGGCTTCTACCACTACCGCCAGTACTCGGCCGTCGACCTGGCGCAGGCCTGCGGCTTCGAGGAGGTCTGGCATCTGCTGGCCCACGGTGAGCTGCCCGACGCGGCGCGCCGTGCGGCCTTCACCGCGCGCACCGCGCGGTTGCGCCGGCTGCCGGACGACGTGCGGGCGGCGCTGCCCGCGATCGCGGCGGCGACCGGGCCCTCGGGGCCCCTCGCCGGACTGCGCACCGCGTTGTCGCTGCTCGGAGCGTCGCTGGGGTTCCGTTCCGTGTACGACATCGACGCCGGGCGCCGGCTCGACGACGGTCTCGCGGCGACGGCGGCCGTGCCTACCCTGCTCACCGCGCTGTACCGCATCGGGCGGGGGCTGGAGCCGGTGGAGCCGCGCGAGGACCTGGGCTACGCCGCCAACTACCTGTACATGTTGACGGGTTCGGAGCCGGACGCCGCGCGTGCTCGTGCGGTCGAGCAATACCTCATCTCAACCATTGACCATGGATTCAATGCGTCAACGTTCACGGCGCGGGTGATCGCATCCACCGGCGCCGATGTGGCGGCCTGTCTCGTGGGTGCGGTCGGGGCTCTCTCCGGCCCGCTGCACGGTGGGGCTCCCAGTCGCGCCCTGGACACCCTCGACGCGATCGGTACGCCGGACCGTATCGACGGATGGATCCGCGAACGCGTCCTCGCCGGCGAGCGCATCATGGGCTTCGGGCATCCCGTCTACCGCACGGCGGACCCGCGTTCGCGGATGCTCCGCGCGATGGCCCAGGACTTCGGCGGCCCGCTCGTGGAGTTCGCGGTCGAGGTGGAACGGCAGGTGGAGGCGATCCTGGCCGAACTCAAGCCGGGCCGTGAGCTGCACACCAACGTGGAGTTCTACGCGGGTGTGGTCATGGAACTCTGCGGGCTGCCCCGCGAGATGTTCACCCCCACGTTCGCCGCCGCCCGTGTGGTGGGCTGGAGCGCGAACATCATGGAGCAGGCGGAGGACTCGAAGATAATCCGCCCGGCGGCCCGCTATGTGGGCCCGGTTCCGCCTGTGGCGGTGCCGTCGGCCGCCTGACGCCGACGAGCAGTCGACGGCATCCGGGACCTGGCTGCGGTCGTACGGGCGATCCGGCCTGCGGGACACACGTGAAGGGCCCGGCACCGTGGTGATGCCGGGCTCCGGGTACTGGCCGACAGGATTCCACCCGGGCGAGTCAAAGGACGGGAACCGAATCCAACGGTTCAGGACGGGAAGTCGTCCGTTCGCGGTCGTACCGCCAGGCCCTCGTCGCTTCGTGGATGAGCGCCGTCCCGGCGTCAGAGGTCCGGGATGTCCTTCTTGGCGCGCAGCAAGGTGTCGCGTGTGATGACGACGATCCGCTCGTAGTCGGCCCGTGAAGCGTCGGGCGGGAGCTCGGAGTCGAGTTCCAGGGTGGCCTCGCGCCCGATGACGGCGAAGTCGCCGTCGCTGAGCTCGAAGATATCGGGGCATGACTGGCCAGAAGCGCTGCCGCGCTCGCGTGGAGTAGCCCCGACACGTCGCACGATCTTCACGGAGTAGTACCAACCTTATGGCTCGGAAACGCGGTGGGGGCCGTCTTCCGAGGTGCTCGGAGTCAGGAGTCTCCGAGCACGGGGTGTTGAGCCTGAGGGCTCAGAGGCTGGCGCCATTGTGTTGTCTCTGGTACGCAAAGCACAACAAGCAGCCGAGTGAATCTGGACGGCTTTGTCGGACCAGGGGTGGTATGAGGGTGGTACGCGACCGTGGCGCATCAGGGTGCGGGAGGGGCGCACGAGGCTCAAGCCCTGCCTGCCACGCTACCGGTCGCGTCGAGCCCTGTCAGGGCTATCCCTCATCCGGCTCCCCGACGACCCACCACTCGTCGGCGTCGCCATCCGCCTGATCCTGGATCAGCGTGTCCATCATCCGGCCCAGTTGAGCCTCGTCGGAGGAGTCGGGAAGGCTCTTGCGGTGATGCTCCGTTGCCGCCCAGTAGTCCCTGAAGATCGGGTTCTGGCAGATGATCCGGAAGTGGCCGTGGAGCTCCGCGCGCGTGAGCGCCCCGATCCGATGGAAGTACAGAGCATTGATGTAGAGGGCGTTCGCGAACAGGTACTGGCGCTGCTTCTCGGGCCCGATCTCGGTTTCGTACGTGTTGAGCACGGCGGCGAGGGCGGGATCGTCCATGGCTTTGCACATCAGGTCGAAATGGAGTCGGTGCTGCTCGGTGAGCACGGCACGTCGGCGCTGCCGTGTGCTTCGCTCCGTCACGGCGTTCGCCGCGGCACCGAGGCTCGACCACGCGGCCGAGCCGAGCCTCCGTATCGCGGAAATCTGTGTGGCCATGTCAACCCCCGAATCAGGCGACCGTCCGCCGGTCGTCGGTTGTGGGGCGACAGGGAGCGGACCGGCGAGCGGTGGGCGGCGCGCTTGCCGCCTCCCAGTGTTGCCGAGCGGCTCTGATCGGCAGGGAGGCGGAGAGGAGGCGCACGGAGGGATGTGCGGGTCGCATCCACCGGCGCCATGTCCAACGTGTGCCCCGCGAGCGCCGCTAACAATCGTTCACTTCGGGGCGATTCCCCCCACTCGTATGCTGGGTCGGCATTCATCCCCCGCGTGAGCGCCGGTCCCGTGAGCCGGTGCACGCACAGGTTCAGAGAGGGCGCGTGGTGAGTTCGTCGAGTACGCGGCAGATCCCGGTCATCGTTCTCGCCGGCTTCCTCGGTTCGGGCAAGACCACCCTGCTCAACCATCTCCTGCACCGCAGCGGAGGCAGCCGTATCGGAGCGGTGGTGAACGACTTCGGGGCGATCGAGATCGACGCGATGGCGGTGGCCGGAGCGCTCGGCGACTCCACCGTCTCGCTCGGCAACGGGTGCCTGTGCTGTGCGGTCGATGTCACTGAACTTGATCAATATCTTGACCGGCTCGCTCGGCCCTCCGCGGGCATCGACGTCATCGTCATCGAGGCGAGCGGGCTCGCCGAGCCCCAGGAACTGGTCCGCATGGTGCTCGCCAGCGAGGATCCGCGGATCGTGTACGGAGGGCTGGTCGAGGTCGTCGACGCCGCCGAGTTCGCCGCCACGCGCGCGAAGCACCCCGAGATCGACCGGCACCTCGCCCTCGCCGATCTCGTCGTCGTCAACAAGATCGACCGGGCCGAGGACGGCGAGGCCGTGACGCATGCCGTCCGCGGGCTCGCCGATCGTGCGGCCGTCGTTCCCGCGAACTACGGCCGCATCGATCCGGAGCTCCTCTTCGACTGCCGGCCCGGCGAGGAACGGATCGGACAGCTGTCCTTCGACGATCTCACGCGGCACGACGACGAGATCGAGGAAGAGGGAGGTGAGGTCGAGGAATGCAGGGCCCCGGAGTGCGGTCCCGCGCGGCACGGGCACTCCCGTCGCCATCTGCACTCCGCCTACGACTCCCTCTCCTTCACCTCCGAAGTGCCGCTCGGGCCAAGGCGGTTGATGGCCTTCCTCGACAGCCGGCCCGAAGGGCTCTACCGGATCAAGGGCTACGTCGACTTCGGCGTCCAGGACATCCGCAACCGGTACGCCGTTCACGCCGTCGGGCGGTTCCTGCGCTTCTACCCCGAGCCCTGGACCGATGCCGGCGAGCGGCTCACCCAGCTCGTCCTCATCGGCTCCGGCATCGACACGGTGGCGCTGGCCAAGGAACTCGAGGCATGCAAGGAGGACGCCCCACATGCCGACGAACACAGCATGTGGGGCGTCCTCCGCTACGTACAGGAGCCCGGCCAGGAGGCCTGACGGGGGGCTACAGCGGTCCGGCCACCACCGAAACCGGCTTGCCCAGGGACACGCCCGAGCCGTCACGGCGCGGGTCGATCTCCGGCAGGTCGACGGGCATACCGGTCTTCTGCGCCGCGCGCCCCGGCGTCGGGCCGGCCCAGGCCAGCGACAGGCAGTCCTCGCCCTTCAGGAACCGCTGGCAGCGCACACCGCCGGTGGCGCGGCCCTTGCGCGGATACTGGTCGAAGGGCGTCAGCTTGGCGGTCGTCTGGACGGAGTCGTCCAGCGTCCCGCGTGAACCCGCGACGGTGAACACGACCGCGTCGACCGCCGGGTCGACCGCGGTGAAGGAGATCACCTTCGCGCCGTCCGTCAGCTTGATGCCCGCCATACCGCCCGCGGCGCGGCCCTGCGGACGCACCTGGGTGGCCTGGTAGCGCAGCAGCTGGGCGTCGTCCGTGATGAAGACCAGGTCCTCCTCACCGGTGCGCAGCTCGACGGCGCCGACGATCCGGTCGCCGTCCTTGAGCGTGATGACCTCCAACTCCTCCTTGTTCGAGGGGTAGTCGGGCACCACACGCTTGACCACACCCTGCTCCGTGCCGATCGCGAGACCGGGGGAGGTCTCGTCGAGCGTCGTCAGGCAGATCACCGTCTCGTCGGGTTCCAGGGAGGACAGGAACTCCGGGATCGGAGCGCCGCCGGAGAGGTTGGGCGCCGACGCCGTCTCGGGCAGCTGCGGGAGGTCGATCACGTTCAGGCGCAGCAGGCGGCCCAGGGACGTCACCACGCCGATCTCGCCGCGTGCCGTCGCGGGCACCGCGGAGACGATCACGTCGTGCTTGGTGCGCTTGGCGTCCGGGTCCTCCCCGAAGGGTTCGGTGGTCACCGTACGGGCCAGCAGGCCGGTCGAGGACAGCAGGACCCGGCACGGGTCGTCGGCGACCTGGAGGGAGACCGTCGGGGCGAGGGTGCCCGCGGACTCCAGGAGCACCGTGCGCCGGTCGGTGCCGAACTTCTTGGCCACCGCGGCCAGTTCGGTGGAGACCAGCTTGCGCAGCTCCGTGTCCGAGTCCAGGATGCCGGTCAGCTCGTCGATCTCGCCGTTCAGGCGGTCGCGCTCCGACTCCAGCTCGATGCGGTCGAACCGGGTGAGGCGGCGCAGCGGCGTGTCCAGGATGTACTGCGTCTGGATCTCGGAGAGCGAGAAGTGCTCGATCAGCCGCTCCTTGGCCTGCGCCGAGTTGTCGCTGGAGCGGATGAGGCGGATGACCTCGTCGATGTCCAGGAGGGCGACGAGGAGGCCCTCGACCAGGTGCAGCCGGTCGCGCTTCTTGCCGCGGCGGAACTCGCTGCGGCGGCGCACGACCTCGAAGCGGTGGTCGAGGTAGACCTCCAGCAGTTCCTTGAGGCCCAGGGTGAGCGGCTGACCGTCCACCAGCGCCACGTTGTTGATGCCGAAGGACTCCTCCATCGGCGTCAGCTTGTAGAGCTGTTCGAGGACGGCCTCCGGCACGAAGCCGTTCTTGATCTCGATGACCAGGCGCAGGCCGTGCGCACGGTCGGTGAGGTCCTTGACGTCGGCGATGCCCTGGAGCTTCTTCGAGCCGACCAGGTCCTTGATCTTGGAGATCACCTTCTCGGGACCCACGGTGAAGGGCAGCTCCGTGACGACGAGGCCCTTGCGGCGCGCGGTGACGTCCTCCACGGACACCGTGGCGCGGATCTTGAAGGTGCCGCGGCCCGACTCGTAGGCGTCCCGGATCCCGGAGAGGCCGACGATGCGGCCGCCGGTGGGCAGGTCGGGTCCCGGGACGTGCTTCATCAGCGTCTCGAGGTCGGCGCCCGGGTAGCGGATGAGGTGCCGCGCGGCGGCGATGACCTCGCCGAGGTTGTGCGGCGGCATGTTCGTGGCCATGCCGACGGCGATCCCGGAGGAGCCGTTGACCAGCAGGTTCGGGAAGGCGGCCGGGAGGGCCACCGGCTCCTGCTCCTGGCCGTCGTAGTTGGGCGTGAAGTCGACCGTGTCCTCGTCGATCGACTCGGTCATCAGCGACGTCGCGTCGGCCATCCGGGACTCGGTGTAACGCATCGCGGCCGGCGGGTCGTCGTTGCCGAGGGAACCGAAGTTGCCGTGGCCGTCGACCAGGGGAAGCCGCATGGAGAAGGGCTGCGCCAGCCGCACCAGGGCGTCGTAGATCGACGCGTCGCCGTGCGGGTGCAGCTTACCCATGACCTCGCCGACGACACGGGCGCACTTCACGTAGCCGCGGTCGGGGCGCAGGCCCATCTCGTTCATCTGGTACACGATGCGGCGGTGGACCGGCTTGAGGCCGTCCCGGGCGTCCGGCAGGGCTCGCGAGTAGATGACCGAGTACGCGTATTCGAGGAAGGAGCCCTGCATCTCGTCCACGACGTCGATGTCGAGGATCTTCTCCTCGTACGAGTCGTCGGGCGGCGGGGTCTTCGTGCTGCGGCGGGCCATCGCTGCTGCGGCTCCTTCACAGTCTCTGCCGGGGCATGAACGGGTTCTGACGCGCACCATTGTGGACCGCCCCACTGACAACGCCGACCGCGACCCGTCCGTAGCGCCCCGCCGGCACGCTCCGCGGACGTCACCGGGACCTCTCCGGGACGGCGTTCCGGCCACGCGCCCGGCCGCCTTCCGGCCACGTGCCCGCCGGTCCGCCCGCCCCGCGCCCCACCGCCCCGGGCGCGTCCGCGGCGGCTTCCGCCGAGGCTTCCCCGGGCGGGCCGGGGACACGCGTGAGTCTCGCTCTCGGCGTACGAGGTGCGGGAACCGCGCCACCCGTCCGCGCGCTTGCATACAGTGGCAGGACCGACAGGAATGACGCAGTTCCGCGATCGAAGGGACGTACATGCCCATGGGTCACACGGCCACAGCTGAGGCAGGCTCCGGCGGCCTGACAGCGACCGAGCACCGACTGGCCAACGGCCTGCGCGTAGTGCTCTCCGAGGACCATCTGACCCCGGTCGCCGCGGTGTGCCTCTGGTACGACGTCGGCTCGCGCCACGAGGTCAAGGGCCGCACCGGTCTCGCCCACCTTTTCGAGCACCTGATGTTCCAGGGCTCCAAGCAGGTCCACGGCAACGGCCACTTCGAACTCGTCCAGGGCGCCGGCGGCTCGCTCAACGGCACGACGAGCTTCGAGCGCACCAACTACTTCGAGACCATGCCCGCCCACCAGCTGGAGCTCGCCCTCTGGCTGGAGGCCGACCGCATGGGATCGCTGCTGGAGGCGCTGGACGACGAGTCCATGGAGAACCAGCGCGACGTCGTGAAGAACGAGCGCCGGCAGCGTTACGACAACGTTCCGTACGGCACCGCCTTCGAGAAGCTCACCGCGCTCTCGTACCCCGAGGGCCACCCGTACCACCACACCCCGATCGGGTCGATGGCGGACCTGGACGCGGCGACCCTGGAGGACGCCCGCGCCTTCTTCCGCACCAACTACGCGCCCAACAACGCGGTCCTGTCGATCGTCGGCGACATCGACCCGGAGCAGACGCTCGTCTGGGTCGAGAAGTACTTCGGCTCCATCCCCGGGCACGACGGCAAGCCCGCCCCGCGCGACGGCTCGCTGCCCGACGTCATCGGCGAGCAGCTGCGCGAGGTCGTCGAGGAGGACGTCCCGGCACGCGCGCTGATGGCCGCCTACCGCCTCCCGGAGGACGGCACGCGCGCGTGCGACGCGGCCGACCTGGCGCTCACCGTCCTCGGCGGCGGCGAGTCCTCCCGGCTCTACAACCGGCTCGTACGCCGTGACCGCACCGCCGTCGCGGCCGGGTTCGGCCTGCTGCGGCTCGCCGGAGCCCCCTCCCTGGGGTGGCTGGACGTGAAGACGTCCGGCGACGTCGAGGTCCCGGTCATCGAGGCCGCCGTGGACGAGGAGCTCGCCCGGTTCGCCGAGGAGGGCCCCACGGAGCGGGAAATGGAGCGCGCCCAGGCCCAGTTGGAGCGCGAATGGCTCGACCGGCTCGGCACCGTCGCCGGCCGCGCCGACGAACTGTGCCGGTACGCCGTCCTGTTCGGTGACCCGCAGCTCGCCCTGACCGCCGTGCAGCGCGTCCTCGACGTCACGGCCGACGAGGTCCGGGAGGCCGCCAAGGCCCGCCTGCGCCCCGACAACCGCGCGGTGCTCGTCTACGAGCCCACCACCGCCGAAGCCGCCGACGCGGCCGACGAGACCGACGAGGAGGCGGCGAAGTGACCGAGCTCGCCACCATGGACTTCCACCCCCGGCCCCAGGCCGGACAGCCCAAGCCGTGGGCGTTCCCCGCCCCCGAGCGCGGCACCCTGGACAACGGCCTGACCGTCCTGCGCTGCCAGCGCCCCGGCCAGCAGGTCGTCGCCGTCGAGGTGATCCTCGCCGCGCCGCTGGACGCCGAGCCCGCGGGCCTGGACGGCATCGCCACGATCATGGCGCGCGCCTTCTCCGAGGGCACCGACAAGCACTCCGCCGAGGACTTCGCCGCCGAGCTGGAGCGCTGCGGCGCCACGCTCGACGCGCACGCCGACCACCCCGGCGTACGTCTGTCGCTCGAAGTGCCCGTCTCGCGCCTGGCCAAGGCCCTCGGCCTGCTCGCCGACGCCCTGCGGGCCCCCGCGTTCGCGGACGGCGAGGTCGAGCGGCTGGTGACCAACCGGCTGGACGAGATCCCGCACGAGACGGCGAACCCGGCCCGTCGCGCGGCCAAGGAGCTCTCCAAGGAGCTGTTCCCGAAGAGCGCGCGCATGGCACGCCCGCGCCAGGGCACCGAGGAGACCGTCCGGAACATCGACGCGTCGGCCGTGCGCGCCTTCTACGAGAAGCACGTGCGCCCGGCCACGGCCACCGCCGTCGTCGTGGGCGACCTGACCGGAGTCGATCTCGACGAGCTGCTCGCCGACACGCTCGGCTCCTGGACCGGCTCGTCCGCCGAGCCGCTCCCCGTGCCGCCGGTGAGCGCCGACGACACCGGCCGCGTGATCATCGTCGACCGCCCCGGAGCGGTCCAGACGCAGCTGCTCATCGGGCGGGTCGGCGCCGACCGGCACGACCGCGTGTGGCCCGCCCAGGTCCTCGGCACGTACTGCCTCGGCGGCACCCTCACCTCGCGCCTCGACCGCGTCCTGCGCGAGGAGAAGGGCTACACCTACGGCGTGCGGGCGTTCGGGCAGGTCCTGCGCTCCGCGCCGGACGGCACGGGCGCCGCGATGCTCGCCATCAGCGGCTCCGTCGACACCCCCAACACCGGTCCCGCGCTGGACGACCTGTGGAAGGTGCTGCGCACCCTCGCGGCCGAGGGGCTGACCGACACCGAGCGCGACGTCGCCGTGCAGAACCTGGTGGGTGTCGCGCCCCTCAAGTTCGAGACCGCGGCGGCCGTCGCGAGCACGCTCGCGGACCAGGTCGAGCAGCACCTGCCGGACGACTACCAGTCGACGCTCTACCGCCAACTGGCGGCCACCGGCACCGTGGAGGCCACCGCGGCGGCGGTGAGCGCCTTCCCGACGGACCGTCTGGTGACCGTCCTGGTGGGCGACGCGGCGCAGATCGCGGAGCCGGTCAGGGCCCTCGGAATCGGTGAAGTCACCGTGGTGGCGGCCGAGTAGGACCCGTGCGCCCCGGAAGGGCCCTGACGGCTGAGGAGCCGTCAGGGCCCTCCTCTTTACCGGTGCGGCTCCCAAGATGTCCGTATTCGTGCGGGGGTTACCCCTTCTGCCCTGTGGCATGCATTACAAAAATCGTGATCCGTTTGTTGTTCGAATGAGGCCCCGTCTAGCGTCGGTGCGGCTGTCCGTCACGCACTGCGCCGCGCCCGCGGCACCGGACAGTCATCGCCGAGTCCCCCATGACGCGAGTCAGGGGAGCCGGGGACCCACCGCAGTCCCTGGGGTGAATCGGACGCCCTCTCCGGAGGGGGTCCGTAGGAGACCTTCCTGCTCCGAACCCGTCAGCTAACCCGGTAGGCGAGAGGGAAGGAAAGGATCAGCCCCTACATGGCGTTCACCTGTGGCACCGGCAAGCATCGTCGTACGAGCAGCCGGGTGCACAGCACCACCACGACCGCCGTCGGGGTCGCGGCGCTCACCACCACCGGTGTGATCGGAACCCTGGCCGCTCCCGCGTTCGCCGGAGAGGCCTCCGTCGAGCAGACCGGGCTGACCCAGACCGTCACCCTGAACGACGCGGTCGCCGACCAGATCGACGCCCAGGCGTTCGCGCAGCAGCGCGCCGCCGACGAGGCCGCCGCCCGCAAGCAGGCCGAGCAGACGGCGCGCAAGCAGGCCGCAGCCCAGGCCGCGCAGCTCCACGAGGCCAAGGTGCGCGCCGCCCGCGAGGCCGAGCGCAAGCGCCTGAACACCTTCGTCCTGCCGATCACCGGTTCGTACGTCTCCACGGGCTACAAGGCGAGCAGCAGCCTCTGGTCCTCCGGCAGCCACACCGGTGTCGACTTCCACGCCGCGTCCGGCACCTCGGTCCACGCCGTCGGCGCCGGCACGGTCGTCACGGCCGGCTGGGGCGGTGCCTACGGCAATCAGATCGTGATCAAGATGCACGACGGCACGTACACCATGTACGGGCACCTGTCGTCCATCGGTGTGTCCGTGGGGCAGGCGGTCACCCCGGGCCAGCAGATCGGCCTCTCCGGGGACACCGGCAACACCACGGGACCCCACCTCCACTTCGAGGCCCGTACGACCGCCGAGTACGGCTCCGACATGGACCCCGTCGCGTACCTGCGCTCGCACGGCGTCAACGTCTGACGACCGCTTCGCGGCTTCTTCACCGCTTTCGATGCCCCGGTTCACCGAGCCGGGGCATCGTCGTTTCCGGATGCCGTCTGTCCAAAAAATATCCATGGGTTCAGGCATGCCATCGGAAATTCACGCCTCCTGCAATAGAGTCACTGAAGAAGCGTCAATCGACGGCGTTTCACGGGGATTAAAGCGGAGGTCGGTCATGCGTATTCCGGCGCACTCGGTGTGCACGGCGATCCGTGACGACATCGTCGCGGGTGTCTACGAGCGCGGCGGCCGCCTCACCGAGGAACTGCTCGCGCGGCGCTACGGCGTCTCGCGCGTCCCCGTGCGCGAGGCGCTGCGCACCCTGGAGGCCGAGGGCTTCGTGGTCACCCGCCGGCACGCGGGCGCGTGCGTCGCGGAGCCCACGGAACAGGAGGCCGCGGACCTCCTGGAGATGCGCATGCTGCTGGAGCCGCTGGGGGCCGCGAGGGCCGCGCAGCGGCGCACCGAGGCCCATCTCAAGGTGCTGCGCGGCCTGGTCAGGCTGGGGCAGGAGCGCTCCAGGCGGGGCAACAGCGAGGATCTGCGCTCCCTGGGCGGCTGGTTCCACGAGACGCTCGCACAGGCGTCCGGCAGCGCCGCGCTGACCTCCACGCTGGCCCAGCTGCGCCACAAGATCGCCTGGATGTACTCGGTGGACGCGCCGGCCGACCCCGCGGAGTCCTGGGCGGAGCACGGCGGCATCGTGGACGCGGTCGCCCGCGGCGACAGCGAGCGGGCCCGCGCGATCACGGCCCTGCACACCGAGCGCGCCTCGGCCGCGCACCGGCTCCGCTTTCCGGGCGGCGAGAAGCCGGACCGTGTGAGGAGTTCGCAACATCCCGTAAACATGACGAGCCTGCGTCATTAACACGGGCGCCGTATACAAAGAGGGATATTCGGCGGGGGCTCATTTCTGATGCCCTTTTATTCGCGTGTCCTGAATTATCGCACCCGCCATTACGGCGGCAGCGGCGCGAGGTCCGCCCGGGGTGGCCGGAGAATTTCCGGACGGGAGACGGAAAACGACTGAGCCGCGCCACCCGGAGAGGGTGGCGCGGCTCGGTGCCGTGTGTCCTGGTGCCCGGAGGGCGGCTCAGACGGTCTCGGGGAGCTCGTCGAGCCCCTCGGCGACCAGCTTCGCCAGACGGTCGAGGGCGATGTCCGCGCCCTCGGCGTCCGACGCGAGCACGATCTCCTCGCCGCCCTGGGCGCCGAGCCCGAGGACCGCGAGCATGGAGGCCGCGTTGACGGGGTTGCCGTCGGCCTTGGCGATCGTCACGGGGATGCCGGAGGCCGTGGTGGCCCGGACGAAGATGGAGGCGGGGCGGGCGTGGAGGCCCTCGGTCCAGCCGACGTTGACGCGGCGCTCAGCCATGTGATGCTGCCCTTCGGGGGTTCAGGGTTGTCTAGACCAGTGTTCCATATCGTGAGGCGTGCCCGGACAGTCCCGGGTCCCGCCCCGCCGCGGGGCCGGTCCACGGCCCGTTTCCGAGGTCCGTCACCCTCAGACTGCCTCGCGCCGTTGTCGTACGCGAGCCGTAGTCTGGGGCCCATGCAGACCTCGTCGGACCGGCACGAGTACCCAGCCCACTGGGAGGCCGACGTGGTGCTGCGCGACGGCGGCACCGCGCGCATCAGGCCCATCACCGTCGACGACGCCGAGCGCCTGGTCAGCTTCTACGAGCAGGTCTCCGACGAGTCGAAGTACTACCGCTTCTTCGCCCCCTACCCGCGGCTGTCCGCCAAGGACGTGCACCGCTTCACCCACCACGACTTCGTGGACCGGGTGGGCCTCGCGGCCACGGTGGGCGGAGAGTTCATCGCCACCGTGCGCTACGACCGGATCAACGCGGACGGGATGCCCGCCTCCGCGCCCGCCGACGAGGCCGAGGTCGCCTTCCTCGTCCAGGATGCCCACCAGGGCCGGGGCGTCGCCTCCGCGCTGCTCGAACACATCGCCGCGGTGGCCCGCGAGCGCGCCATCCGCCGCTTCGCGGCCGAGGTGCTGCCGGCCAACAACAAGATGATCAAGGTGTTCACGGACGCCGGATACACCCAGAAGCGCAGCTTCGAGGACGGCGTCGTCCGTCTGGAGTTCGACCTCGAACCCACCGACCGGTCCCTCGCCGTCCAGCGCGCCCGGGAACAGCGCGCCGAGGCCCGCTCCGTGCAGCGGCTGCTCGCCCCCGGCTCGGTCGCCGTCATCGGTGCCGGGCGCACACCCGGAGGCGTCGGCCGCAGCGTCCTCGACAACCTCCGGTCGGCCGGGTTCACGGGACGCCTGTACGCCGTGAACACGGCCCTCCAGGACAAGGAACTCGACGGAGTCCCGGCCCACCGCTCCGTCAGGGACATCGCCGAGCCCGTGGACCTCGCCGTCGTCGCCGTGCCCGCCGAGCAGGTCCCCGAGGTCGTCACGGAGTGCGGCGAACACGGCGTGCAGGGGCTGGTGGTGGTCTCCGCCGGCTACGCGGAGAGCGGCCCCGAAGGACGCGAACGCCAGCGCGAACTCGTACGGCACGCGCGCACGTACGGCATGCGCATCATCGGGCCCAACGCCTTCGGCGTCATCAACACCGCCCCCGACGTCCGGCTGAACGCCTCGCTGGCCCCCCAGATGCCCCGCCCCGGACGCATCGGCCTGTTCGCCCAGTCCGGCGCCATCGGCATCGCCCTGCTCTCCCGGCTGCACCGGCGCGGCGGCGGTGTCACCGGCGTGACCGGCGTGTCGACCTTCGTCTCCTCGGGGAACCGGGCGGACGTCTCCGGCAACGACGTCCTCCAGTACTGGTACGACGACCCGGACACCGACGTCGCCCTGATGTACCTCGAATCCATCGGCAACCCGCGCAAGTTCACCCGCCTCGCACGGCGGACGGCCGCGGCGAAACCGCTGGTCGTCGTCCAGGGGGCGCGGCACGGCGGAACGGCCCCCCAGGGTCACGCCGTACGGGCCACCCGGCTGCCGCACGCCACCGTCTCCGCGCTGCTGCGCCAGGCCGGGGTGATCCGCGTGGACACGATCACCGAACTCGTCGACGCGGGCCTGCTGCTCGCCCGCCAGCCGCTTCCCCGGGGCCCCCGTGTGGCGATCCTCGGGAACTCCGAGTCGCTGGGACTGCTCACCTACGACGCGTGTCTCGCCGAGGGGCTCAGGCCGCTGCCGCCCCTGGACCTGACCACGGCCGCCTCGGCGGAGGACTTCCACCGGGCCCTGTCGGCGGCACTCGCCGACGACGGCTGCGACGCCGTCGTCGTGACGGCCATCCCGGCGGTGGGGGAGACCTCGGCGGGCGACGCGGCCCTCGCCGAGGCGCTCCGCTCCTCCGCCCTCGCGGCCCCGGCGAAACCCGTCCTCGTGGTGCACGTCGAACTCGGCGGGCTCGCCGAAGCGCTGTCCGCCGCCGCGAGCACCGCCCCGCCGGCCCCCGCCGCGGCCCCGGGCGCGGCGCCCGGCGCCCGGTTCCACCCCTCGGACCGGTCCCCCGCGGCGGAGCACGCCGAACCCGCTCCGGACACCCGGCTCATCCCCGCCTACCCCGCCGCCGAACGTGCCGTCAGCGCCCTCGCCCAGGCCGTCAAGTACGCCCAGTGGCGCCTGGACGCCGGCGAGCCCGGCAAGGTCCCCGAGTACGAGGACATCGACGAGAAGGGGGCGGCCCGGCTGATCGACGAGCTCCTCGCGCGCGGGGAGGGCCTGACCCTGGGAGGCGAGCGGACGGCGGAGCTGCTCGGGCACTACGGCATCGACGTGCACCGGGCCCTGCCCGCCCCCACACCGGACGACGCCGTGGCCGCCGCGCGGACCATCGGATACCCCGTCGCCCTGAAGACCACCGCCCCGCACCTCAGACACCGCGCCGACCTCGGCGGCGTACGCCTGGACGTGGCGGACGAGGAACAGCTGCGGCGGGCGTACGCGGAGCTGATCGAGCTGTTCGGGCCGCCGACGGTGCTGCGCCCGGTCGTCCAGGGGATGGCGCCGCGCGGTGTGGACACGGTCGTCCGCTCGGTGATCGACCCGGCAGCGGGGGCGGTGCTCTCCTTCGGGCTGTCCGGAGCCGCCTCCGAACTGCTCGGGGACACCGCGCACCGGCTGGTCCCGGTCACCGACCGGGACGCGGCCTCCCTGGTCCGGTCGATCAGGACGGCGCCGCTCCTGTTCGGCTGGCGCGGCTCCGCGCCGGTCGACACGGCGGCCCTCGAAGAGCTCATGCTGCGGGTGTCCCGGCTGGTCGACGACCACCCGGAGGTCGTCGCGGTGTCGCTGGAGCCGGTCGTCGTCGCACCGACCGGCGTGAGCGTTCTGGGCGCCACGGTACGACTGGCCCGCGCACCGCTCCGGGACGACCTCGGCCCCCGGACCCTGCCCGTCGTCTGAGCCGGCGGGAGCGAGCCGCTCCCGCCGCCGGACCCGCCCGTCCCCCCGCCGCGCCCACTCCGTACGGCCCACCCTGCGCGGTTCGACCTGATCCGTCCACGACAGACCCACGCGAGCGGTGCCTCGCAGTCAGTGGGCCCCCGTAGGATGGACGACATGGCCAAGACCAGTACGACGACCCAGGGGCTGCGAGCGGCGATCGAGCGCAGCGGCTACTACCCGGCCCTCGTGGCCGAGGCGGTGGAGGCCGCGATCGGCGGCGAGACCATCCGGTCGTACCTGGTCCACCAGGAGACGACGTTCGACGCGAACGAGGTGCGGCGGCACGTCACCGTGCTGGTCCTCACCGGCAACCGCTTCATCGTGAGCCACACCGACGAGCAGAACGCGGACACGACCTCCCCGACGCCCTACGCCACGACCTCGACGGAGTCGGTCAAGCTCGGCCGGATCTCCTCGGTCGTCGTCAGCCGCGTCGTCGCGAACCCCGAGTCCTACACGCCCGGCACGCTGCCCCGCGAAGTGGTCCTGACCATCGGCTGGGGCGCCGTCTCGCGCATCGACCTGGAGCCGGCCGCCTGCGGCGACCCCAACTGCGACGCCGACCACGGCTACACCGGCAACTCCACGGCGGACGACCTGAGCCTGCGCGTCAGCGAGGCCGGCGACGGCCCGGAGACCGTCCGCCAGGCCCTCGCCTTCGCGCAGTCCCTCTCCGAGGCGACCGCGGACGTCGCCCGCTGATGGCCCTGCCCACCTGGGACCACCCGGAGCCGCTGGCCATCGGCTCCGCGCCCGTCCCCGAGTACGGCGCCGGTTCGCTGGCCGATCTGCTGCCCACCCTCGCCGCCGGCATGGCCGTGCCCGGAGCGACCGCCGTCATACCCGAACTGACCGCGGCCGACCGGAACTGCGTGTTCCTGATCGACGGCCTCGGCTGGGAGCAACTCAGGGCCCACCCGGACGAGGCGCCCTTCATGACCTCGCTCCTGGCGTCCTCGCGCGGCGGCACCGGCCGCCCGATCACCGCCGGCTACCCGGCCACCACCGCGACCTCCCTCGCCTCCGTGGGCACCGGCCTGCCCCCGGGCGCCCACGGCCTGCCCGGCTACACCGCGCGCAACCCCGCCACCGGCGAGCTGATGAACCAGCTCCGCTGGAACCCGTGGACCGATCCGCGCGCCTGGCAGCCCCACCCCACGATCTTCCAGCTGGCCGACGCGGCCGGCGTGCACACCGCCCAGGTCTCCTCGCCGACCTTCCAGAACACCCCGCTGACGAAGATCGCGCTGAGCGGCGGGACCTTCCACGGCAGGCTGTCGGGCGAGGAGCGCATGGACCTCGCCGCCGAGCAACTGGCCGCCGGCGACCGCTCCCTGGTCTACACGTACTACGCGGAGGTGGACGGCAAGGGCCACCGCTTCGGCGTGGACTCCGACCCCTGGCGCGGTCAGCTCATGTACGTCGACCGGCTGGTCCAGCGCCTCGCGGAGCAGCTTCCGCCGCGCACGGCGCTGTACGTCACCGCCGACCACGGCATGATCGACATCCCCTTCGACGAGCAGCACCGCATCGACTTCGACGAGGACTGGGAGCTGCGCGCCGGGGTCGCCCTGCTGGGCGGCGAGGGCCGCGCCCGCCATGTGTACGCGGTCCCGGGCGCCGAGGCGGACGTCCTGACCTGCTGGCGCGAGGTCCTGGGCGAGCAGTTCTGGGTCGCCTCCCGCGACGAGGCGATCGAGGCGGGCTGGTTCGGCCCGCGGGTCGACGAGCGGGTGTACGCCCGGCTGGGTGACGTCGTCGCCGCAGCCCGGGACGATGTTCTGATCATCGCGTCCGAGCGGGAGCCGAAGGAGTCGCTGATGGTCGGCAACCACGGCTCGATGACCCCGGCCGAGCAACTCGTGCCCCTCCTCCAAGTACGTTCCTGACGACCTCCCTCCTTCCCTGTTGCCGAAAGGTGCTCAACTCCCCATGCCCGAGCTGGTGTTCTTCTCCGGAACGATGGACTGCGGGAAGTCCACGCTGGCTCTCCAGATCGAGCACAACCGCTCGGCGCGGGGTCTCCAGGGCATGATCTTCACGCGGGACGACCGGGCCGGTGAGGGCAAGCTCTCCTCACGCCTCGGCCTGGTCACCGACGCCGTCGAGGTGGCGGACGACCAGGACCTGTACGCCTATCTGGTCGACCACCTCTCCAAGGGCGGCCGCGCGGACTACGTGATCGCGGACGAGGCACAGTTCCTGGCCCCCGCGCAGATCGACCAACTGGCGCGCGTGGTGGACGACCTGGACGTCGACGTCTTCGCCTTCGGGATCACCACCGACTTCCGGTCCAAGCTCTTCCCCGGCTCCCAGCGCCTCGTCGAACTGGCCGACCGGGTCGAGGTCCTCCAGGTCGAGGCACTGTGCTGGTGCGGCGCCCGCGCCACGCACAACGCCCGCACCGTGGGCGGCGAGATGGTCGTCGAGGGCGCCCAGGTCGTCGTCGGCGACGTCAACCAGCACGAGTCGATCGGCTACGAGGTCCTGTGCCGCCGGCATCACCGGCGCCGTATGACGGCCGCCACGGCCCGCGCGAGCGCCCTCTCGCCCGACGTCCTGCCGATCTCCCCGGTCTGAGGCCCCACCAGGGGCTCCGCTCCCCGGTCCCCGCGTCCGGCGCGCTCCGCACTCGGGGCCCCGGCATTCGAGGCCTCCGCATGCGGAGCGCCGCCCCTTCACGGGGTGCCCCGGAGCCCTCGGGTCAGGTGACGGCGTGGATCAGGGAGAAGACCGCGCCCTCCGGATCCGCCACCGTCGCCACGCGGCCGTACGGGGAGTCCTGGGCCGCCCGCAGGAGACGCCCGCCGAGTTCCCCGACCAGGCGGACGCTGTCGTCCAGTTCGGCGGCCTCGAAGTACGTCATCCAGTGCGGGCCCCGGTCGCGCGGCAGCGCGTTCCCGACACCGTGGACCCCGGCCACCGGCCGGCCCTCGATGTGCAGGGTCACATAGTCGAAGTCGGCGGGCCCGACCGGCTCCGGTTCGTAGCCGAAGACCCCCTGGTAGAACTTGACGACGCTCTCCGTGTCGCGCGTCACCAGTTCGTTCCACGCCGGGGTGCCCGGCACGCCGGTGATCTCCGTGCCGAGGTGGCCCACCCCCTGCCAGATGCCGAAGACGGCACCCGTCGGGTCGGAGGCGATGGCCAGCCGGCCGGCCTCGCCGGCGTCCAGCGGGCCCACGCCCACGGTCCCGCCGCTGTGCCGTACCGTCTCGGCGCTGTGGTCCACGTCCGCCGAGGCGAAATAGGGCGTCCAGGCGATCGGCAGATGCCGGTCGGGCGGCAGCTGGCCGATCCCGGCCACCTCCTGGCCGTTCAGCAGGGCCCGCGCGTACGGGCCCAGCCGCGGCGGGCCGGGCTGGAACTCCCAGCCGAACAGGGCTCCGTAGAACTCCTGGGTCGCGGCCGTGTCGTGCGCCATCAGGCTCACCCAGCAGGGTGACCCGGGCGCGTACCGAGCGTGCGTGGTGCCGTTCGGGCCGGCCGATTCCCGTGCCTCGGTCATCGTCACTCTCTTCTCGGCCCCTCGCGGTGGCCGGTCACCTTCCGCCTGCGAACACGCGTGGTCGGTCGCGTACGTGCACGCCCCGTGCCGATGCCCGCACCACCGGTCATGCGGGTGTCCCTCCCGCGCCGCCCTCGTGCGGCGCACGGACGGAGGACACCTGATCCCGCCGTCGCTCGTCCTCGCGGAGCGACCGCCGTGTGGTGGCCATCAGTTGTACAGCATGTGCCCGATCCCGTACGCCCGGTGATCGGACCTGCCCGGCGGAGCAGAGTAGCCGGACATGGACGAAGCGGCCACCCCGTGCGCAAGGATGGAGCCATGAACGCCATCATCACGGCACCCGAACTCGCGAGTGACCTGGCGGGGCCGAACCCGCCGGTCCTCCTGGACGTCCGCTGGCAGTTGGGCGGCCCCCGTCTGCGCTCCGAGTACGAGAAGGCGCACATCCCCGGTGCCGTCTTCGTCGACCTGGATTCCGAACTCGCTGGTCCGGCCGGTGCGGAGGGCCGGCACCCGCTTCCCGATCCCGGGGTCTTCGGCGCGGCGATGCGCGCCGCGGGAGTGTCCGAGGACCGCGACGTCGTCGTGTACGACGGCGGGCAGGGCTGGGCCGCCGCGCGCGCCTGGTGGCTGCTGGGCTATTCGGGTCATCCGTCGGTACGCGTGCTTGACGGCGGGTTCGGCGCCTGGAGCGGACCGGTGTCCTCGGAGCTTCCCTCGCCGGCGCCCGGAACGTTCGTACCGTCGGCGGGCGCCCGTCCGCTGCTCGACGCGGACGGTGCGGCCGCGCTCGCCCGCACCGGCGTGCTGCTGGACGCACGTGCGGGGGAGCGGTACCGGGGCGAGGTCGAGCCGATCGATCCGGTCGGCGGTCACATCCCGGGTGCGGTGTCGGCGCCGACCGCCGAGAACGTCTCGGACGACGGGCGGTTCCTGCCGTCGGCCGAACTCGCCGACCGCTTCAAGTCCTTCGGCGTGACACCGGCGTCCGAGGTCGGCGTCTACTGCGGTTCCGGGGTCTCGGGCGCGCACGAGGTGCTGGCCCTGGCCGTGGCGGGCGTTCCTGCGGCGCTGTACGTGGGCTCGTGGTCGGAGTGGTCCCAGGACGGAGACCGCCCGGTCGCGGTGGGCCCCGACCCCCAGTGACGCCCGCACGCTCGGCCCGGCGGTGACACCCGTGCCGTCAGCCGCCTCGGTGACGCGCGCACGCTCGGCCCGGCGGTGACACCTGTGCCGTCAGGCCCCTCGGTCCGGCGCTGACACCCGTGCCGCCGGCCTCGCGGTGACGCCTGTGCGGTCGACCCTCGTGGCGCCGTCACGGCGGAGGGGCCCACACCGAATCGGTGCGGGCCCCTCCGCCATGGATCCGCCCGGTCGGGCCGGTACGGCTAGTCCTGCTTCTTGCGGCGCGTGCCGAAGACGATCTCGTCCCAGCTCGGGACTGCCGCTCTGCGGCCCGGACGGACGCCGTCCGCCTCGGCCTGGCGGTCCGTCGCTCCGACGAGCCGGTCACGATGGCTGCCCACCGAGCGGGGCATGAGCACGTCGGCGTACGCGGAACCGGCACCGGCCGAGGCCGCGGGAGCCGGGGGCTCCTCCTCCTCGGGCTCGGTCTCGGGCTCCTCGGCGGCGGGCCGTTCGGCGGGGGCGGGCCGCTCGGGCACCACCATGTCGCCCCGGAAGCTGGGCACCGCTTCCAGAAGGCTGGTCAGCGAGTCCCGGTCCTCGGTCTCCTCGGACGGTTCCGAGGAAGCCGCGGGCAGGCTCGGCCGCTCCGCCTGCCGGTCGAGGGCGCGGTCCAGCGGACGGTCGCGGGGCAGCCTGGCGATCCGCGGCACGAACGGGAAGCTCGGCTCGGGCGCCGCGAGGTCGTCGGACTCGCCGATCAGCGAGCGCGCCTCCTCGTCGACGGCCTGGACGAGCCGCCGGGGCGGGTCGTAGGTCCAGCTCGCGGCGTGCGGTTCGCCCGCGACGCGGTACACCAGCAGGACTTCCCAGGTGCCGTCGTCGCGGCGCCAGGAGTCCCACTGGACGGTGTCCTTCTCGGCACCCCGGATCAGCAGCCGCTCCTGGACGGCCTCACCGAGCTGGGGACCGGCGTTCTCTCCGGGGCGGCGGACGGGAGTCTTCCTGGCACGCTCGGCCATGAAGGCGCGCTCGGCCAGCACGGGTCCCTCGAAACGGCGTACACGGTCGACGGGGATGCCGGCGAGCTGGGCCACTTCCTCGGCGGAGGCGCCGGCACGTATACGCGCCTGGATGTCACGGGGGCGGAGATGGCTCTCCACCTCGATCTCGATCTGGCCGAGGCGGGGACGGTCGCCGCGTACGGCGGCGCGCAGCCGCTCGTCAATCGGAAGCGTGTATTCCGTACTGTCCGCAGCCTTCAGCACCAGCCGTGTGCCGTCGTTAGAGACGGCCACGACACGCAGTTCGGGCATGGGGACCTCCCGGGTGGTGCCTGCCGACGTCACGTGCGTCGCTGCTTCCGCTAGTCGAGTGTGGCCTGCCCGGGTGCAGCCTGCCACAACCTTGCCGAGTTGCCCGGCGTGTCGGGTGCGGGCCCGGGATCGCCGTTATGGCACGGTTACCTATTTTGCAACGCTAAGTGACGAACTCCATCACCCTGTGCAACGAGCCCCCTCCCGGTGGTCCTGCAAGGCCCCGGACACCCTGGCGGGAGTCCGGACCCAGGGCTCGCAACAGTACTCCATTCGGGCCACTTGCGTGGATCGGCACGCCGCCCAACTTCTAGCGGGGGGTGGTAGTTGGCCGATCCCGACGCTCTTTCGCCGCCCCGGAGACGTGGCGCACTTCACGTAATCGGCAGAAACGGAACTTATCGTTTCGCCCGTACGTCCCTATCTCGTGCGATCGGTCGATCAAGTACGGGAAAGGCAGGCAAGGTCCGGGAATGCGTGAGAAGCCGGATGTCGGCGGCGAAGAGCCGGGTGCCGACGGGGAACCGAGGAAGAGGCGGCTGGACCTGAGCGTCCCCCAGGTGGCGGGGAGCGCGGTCGCCGCGGTGGTCGCGGCGAAACTGGCGTCCTACTTCGGCGTGTACGGGACGATCCTGGGCGCCGGTCTCGTCAGTGTCGTCGCCACCTGCGGCGGGACGGTGTTCCAGCACTTCTTCCGCCGCACCGGCGAACAGCTCCGCGACGCGGCGGTGCCGGCGAAACCGAGGCCCCGGCAGATACCGGGTCCCCCCGGCGAGTTCGGTGAGGGGACCGTCTACCGCGCGCGGGTCAGGAGCTGGAAGAGGCCGCTGGTCGCGACCGTTCTCGTCTTCGGCGTCACGATGGCCGGAATCACCACCTACGAAACGGTCTCGGGGCAGAGCTTCAGCGGCGACGGCACGAGCACGACGGTCGGCGACGCCTTTAAGGGGCACACGTCGTCCGGTTCGGGGAACCGCGAGCCCGCCACGACTCCGTCGACGGACCCCTCGCCGTCCTCGCCGTCCTCGTCACGGGTCTCCCCCGAGACGCCCGCACCGTCCGCCGGCAGCGACAGCGGCACCGGCAACACCGGCGGTACGAACGTGCCGGCCCCGGGCGACAGCGCGTCGCCGGATTCCGGAGCCGGGGACGGCACCCCGGCTCCCGAGCCCAGCGCGACGGCTACGACCCCAGAACCCTCCGCAAGTAGTCGTTCGCAAAGCGCCGGTCCGGATCAAGCCGGTCCCGCAGCGCGGTGAACTCGCCGAAGCGCGGGTAGGCCTTGGCGAAGTACTCCGCGTCGCGCGTGTGCACCTTGCCCCAGTGCGGCCGCCCCTCGTGCGCGGTGAAGATCCGCTCGGCGGCGGTGAAGTACTCCTGATAGGGGGTGCCCCGGAACATGTGGACCGCGATGTACGCGCTGTCCCGCCCGGACGCCGTGGACAGGGTGATGTCGTCGGCGGGCGCGGTCCGCACCTCCACGGGGAAACTCACCCGCAGGGATGAGGCGTCCACCATCGCCTTCAGTTCGCGCAGCGTCTCGACGAGGGCCTCGCGCGGCACGGCGTACTCCATCTCCACGAACCGCACGCGGCGCGGAGAGGTGAAGACCTTGTACGGGATGTCGGTGTAGGTCCGCGCGGACAGCGCGCGGCTGGAGAATCCCGCGATCGAGGGGATGGCCGAGGGGACGGCCCGGCCGATCAGGTTGGCCACCTGGAAGGCGCCGTTGGAGAGGAACTCGTCCTCGATCCAGCCCCGGACGGGACCGACGGGGTTTTCCGGGCCGGCGCTGCGGTTGTTGCGCTTGGTGTTGCAGTTGCCGGTGTGCGGGAACCAGTAGAACTCGAAGTGCTCGTTCTCGGTGAAGAGCTCCTCGAAGTCGGCGGTGACCTTGTCGAAGGTCATCGGCTCCTCGCGGGCCGTGAGCAGGAAGACGGGCTCCACGGCGAAGGTGATCGCGGTGATGATCCCCAGGGCGCCGATGCCGATACGGGCCGACGCGAAGATCTCCGGGTTCTCGGTCTCGGAGCAGACCAGCACCGAGCCGTCCGCCGTCACCAGTTCCAGGCCCTTGATCTGCGCGGCGATCGACGCCGAGTCGCGTCCGGTGCCGTGCGTGCCGGTGCTGGTCGCCCCCGAGACCGTCTGCTCCATGATGTCGCCCATGTTGGTGAGCGACAGACCCTCGCGCGCGAGGGCCATGTTGAGTCTCTTGAGCGGGGTGCCCGCCTCGACCGTGACCGTCATGGCCGTACGGTCGATCTTGCGGATCCCGGTCAACAGTTGAGGCCGGATCAATACGCCGTCGGTCGCGGCGGCGGACGTGAAGGAGTGCCCGGTCCCGACGGCCTTCACCGTCAGACCGTCCTCGGCCGCCTTCCGCACGGCGGCGGACAGCTCGTCCACCGAGGCAGGGGTGACCTCCCGTACGGGAAGGGCGGTGACGTTGCCCGCCCAGTTACGCCACGTGCCGTTCTTCTCGCTCACTGTGGTGCTCATGCGACCCTCCCCGCTGAAGAACCGGCCTGCTGAGCCGGCGGTACCCGAGGAAACCGACCGCGACCGCGACGGCCCCGGACGCCGCCGGAACCCCGTACCCGGCTTCCGCGCCGGCGGAGTCGATCACCCAGCCGGCCACGGAGGACCCGAGCGCGACCCCGACGGCGAGTCCTGTGCTCACCCAGGTCATGCCTTCGGTCAGTTTCGCGCGAGGTACGTGCTGTTCGATGAGGGACATCGTCGTGATCATCGTGGGAGCGATGGACAGGCCCGCAACGAACAGCGCCACGGCCAGGAACGGCAAGTTTCCGACCAGTAGGAGGGGGATCATACTCACGGCCATCGCGCATATGCCCAGCAGCCACCTGCCTTCCGCGGCCCCCTTGAAGTGCAGGAGTCCGAAGACGGCCCCCGCGAGGCAGGAGCCCGCCGCGTAGAGGGCCAGGGCGATGCTCGCGGCGGCCTTGTGCCCCTGCTCGTCGGCGAAGGCGACGGTGACCACGTCGACGGCTCCGAAGATCGTCCCGACCGCCACGAACGTGGCGACGAGGACCTGGAGTCCGGCCGAGCGGAGCGCCGAGCCGCCGCCGTCCTGTCCGCGCGGATGCGGCTGCGGCTCGGTGGCGCGCTGGGAGGTCAGCCAGAAGACGCCGGCCGCGAGGAAGCATGCGGCGAGCAGCGGTCCGGCCTCCGGGAACCAGACCGTGCACAGGCCGATGGAGATGATCGGTCCGAAGATGAAGCAGATCTCGTCCACCACGGACTCCAGGGAGTACGCGGTGTGCAGTTGCGGGGTGCCTCCGTAGAGGGCCGCCCAGCGGGCCCGGATCATCGCGCCGACGCTCGGGACGCAGCCGATGCCGGCCGAGCACACGAACAGGACCCAGTCGGGCCACCCGAAGCGCGCGGCGGCCAGCAGGCCCCCGGCGGCCGCTAGCGCGAAGAGCGTCACCGGACGCAGGACCCTGCTCTGACCGTGCAGGTCCACCAGGCGCGAGACCTGCGGGCCCATCACCGCGGCCGCGAGCGCGATGGTCGCGGACAGGGCGCCCGCGAGGCCGTAGCGCCCGGTCAGCTGGGAGATCATCGTGACGACGCCGATGCCCATCATGGACAGCGGCATCCGGCCGAGAAGACCCGCGGCGGAGAAGCTCTTGGAGCCGGGGGCGGCGAACAGGGCGCGGTACGGGCTGGGCACGAGGACTCCGTCGGCTCGGCTCGGCCCCTCCCGTCCACCGCGGGCGGCCGAACTTCTGTAAGGCGTGAAGCTGGCCGATACAGCTTACGGGTTAGGTAACCCTAATACAGCCCCTCGTGCCCGCCCGGCCGTTCGTCGGCGCACCGCCCGTCCGCCCGCCCGTCCGCACGGTCGCCTGTCCGTCCGGCTGTCCGCCCGGTCGATCATCTGTACGGCCGTTCATCCGCGCGGCACCCGCTCGCGAGGCGGCGGCCCGCGCCGCGTCGCCCGTTCGTCACCCCGCCGGTTCTCGCCCGTCAGCGGCGGGTGGCAGGATCGGACCCATGCCAGAAGTGCTCGATGCCACCCCCTACGACGCCCTGCTCCTGCTCTCGTTCGGCGGCCCGGAGGGCCCGGACGACGTGGTCCCCTTCCTGGAGAACGTGACCAGGGGCAGAGGCATCCCCAAGGAACGGCTCAAGGAGGTCGGGCAGCACTACTTCCTGTTCGACGGGATCAGCCCGATCAACGGACAGAACCGCGCCCTGCTCGACGCGCTGCGCAAGGACTTCGCCGGGCACGGTCTGGACCTGCCGGTCTACTGGGGCAACCGCAACTGGGCGCCGTACCTGACCGACACGCTGCGCGAGATGGCCACCGACGGGCGGCGCCGGATCCTGGTGCTGGCCACCAGCGCGTACGCCTCGTACTCGGGCTGCCGGCAGTACCGCGAGGACCTGGCGGGAGCCCTCGCCGCCCTGGAGGGGGAGGGTCTCGAGCCGCCGAGGGTCGACAAGCTGCGGCACTACTTCAACCACCCCGGGTTCGTCGAGCCGATGACCGAGGGCGTCCTCGCATCGCTCGCCGACCTGCCCGAGGACGTCCGGGCGGGGGCGCACCTGGTGTTCACCACCCACTCGATCCCGGTCACCGCGGCGGACACCTCCGGTCCGGCCGAGGGGCACGGCGACGGCGGCGCGTACGTCCGGCAGCATCTGGACGTCGCCCGGCTGATCGCGGAGGCGGTGCGCGAGAAGACCGGGACCGACCACCCGTGGAAGCTCGTCTACCAGTCGCGCTCCGGCGCCCCGCACATCCCGTGGCTGGAGCCCGACATCTGCGACCACCTGGAGGAGCTGCACGGTGCCGGAGCCACGGCCGCGGTGATGGCGCCGATCGGGTTCGTCTCCGACCACATGGAGGTCCTGTACGACCTGGACACCGAGGCGCGGGCGAAGGTACGGGACCTGGGCCTGCCGGTGCGCCGTTCGGCCACGGTGGGCTCCGACCCCCGGTTCGCCGCGGCCGTCCGTGACCTGGTGCTGGAGCGCGCCGCGGCCGAGAGCGGCCGGGAGGTGGCACGGTGTGCCCTGGGCGCGCTCGGCCCGAGTCACGACCTGTGCCCGGTCGGCTGCTGCCCGGCCCGCACGCCCAAGCCCGCCGCCGCGGGCGCCGACAGCCCCTTCGCATGAGGAGCCACGTGACCGAGCCCCTGCACACCGAACTCCTCCAGCTCGCGCACGAGGCAGCCCGCCGCGCGGGCGAGCTGCTGCGCGACGGACGGCCGGCGGACCTCGCTGTCGCCGCGACCAAGTCCAGCCCGATCGACGTCGTGACCGAGATGGACATCGCGGCGGAGAAGCTGATCACCTCGCTGATCGCCGAGCACCGCCCCCACGACGGCTTCCTCGGGGAGGAGGGCTCGGCGACCGAGGGCACCAGCGGTGTCCGCTGGATCGTCGACCCGCTCGACGGCACCGTCAACTACCTGTACGGACTGCCGACCTGGGCCGTGTCCATCGCGGCGGAGCAGGACGGCGAGACCGTGGTCGGTGTCGTCGCGGCCCCCATGCGCGGCGAGACGTACCACGCGGTACGCGGCCGGGGCGCCCGCGCCTCCGGGGCGTGGGTCGGTGAGCGCCGGCTGGCCTGCCGCCCGTCCCCTCCGCTCGACCAGGCCCTCGTCTCGACCGGCTTCAACTACGTGACCAAGGTCAAGACCCATCAGGCCGACGTCGCCCAGCGGCTGATCCCGCTGGTGCGTGACATCCGGCGCTCGGGCTCGGCGGCGGTCGACCTCTGCGACGTCGCGGCAGGCCGCCTCGACGGCTACTACGAGCGCGGCCTGCACCCCTGGGACCTCGCGGCGGGCGACCTGATCGCCCGGGAGGCGGGCGCGGTGACCGGTGGACGCCCCGGAGAGCGCCCCACGGGCGATCTCGCGGTGGCGGCCTCACCGGGCGTCTTCGAGCCCCTCCAGCGGCTCCTGGAGGACTTCGGCGCCTGGCACGACTGACGGCCGGCCCGGGAGGGGCCCGCCGGACGGCGGAGCCGCTTCCCGGAAGGCCGCGACGCTGCACGGCCGAGGGAACGACGGAGCGGGGCCCCGGTACTGGATCGATACCGGGGCCCCGCTCTCGTACGTGCAGATCAGACGCGTGTGGCGCCGATCTCCACACCGTGCTCCGCGGCGAGGCGGTGCAGGTCGTCCAGCTCGGCCTGCTCGATCTCCGTGAGGAAGTCGTCGCCTGTCTCGCGAGCCCGCGTCAGGTCGGACTCGGTCGTCCTTATGCGCTGCAGAAGTCCTGTGGTGAAAGCGTCCATGCTGCGCCCCCTCGTCCTGGGTCGTGGGTCGGGTGGCACGGGGGTGTGCCGATGGAAAGGGGCGATCACGTCTCCGAATGGGGTGCCCAGCGCTGCCCGGGCTGGGCGGCGACGGTGCCGGACACCCACGCCCGCTCTGCGGAAGCGTTGGACGTACCACAATGTGGTTTGCCACATGCAGAGCGTGATCGCGGGGTGTAAAGCCGTCCTCCCCCCGCTCTCTTCCGCGGAAACCTCAACCCGACGAGAAAATCGGGTGTTCCCGGTCCTCCGGACGCGCTTCCCCGGCTCCGCCCCCGTCTTACAGCCGGTTTATGGCCGAAACGGGCAGGATGGAGCTCTCATCCGTGACGGACCTGCCCGCGTGGTGCGCTCGAGCGTGCCCGCCGGTGGACAGAGGAAGGACAAGCGACGTGCGCGTACTCGTCGTCGAGGACGAGCAGCTGCTCGCCGATGCGGTGGCCACCGGACTGCGCCGGGAGGCCATGGCCGTCGACGTCGTGTACGACGGCGCGGCCGCGCTGGAGCGCATCGGGGTCAACGACTACGACGTGGTCGTCCTCGACCGCGACCTCCCGCTCGTGCACGGCGACGACGTCTGCCGGAAGATCGTCGAGCTCGGCATGCCCACGCGCGTGCTGATGCTGACCGCCTCCGGCGACGTCAGCGACCGGGTCGAGGGCCTGGAGATCGGCGCCGACGACTACCTCCCCAAGCCGTTCGCGTTCAGCGAGCTGACCGCGCGCGTGCGTGCACTCGGACGGCGTACGAGCGTGCCGCTGCCGCCCGTCCTGGAGCGCGCCGGGATCAAGCTCGACCCCAACCGCCGCGAGGTCTTCCGCGACGGCAAGGAGGTCCAGCTCGCCCCCAAGGAGTTCGCCGTCCTCGAGGTGCTGCTGCGCAGCGAGGGCGCCGTCGTCTCCGCGGAACAGCTCCTGGAGAAGGCCTGGGACGAGAACACGGACCCGTTCACCAACGTCGTGCGCGTCACCGTCATGACGCTGCGGCGCAAGCTCGGCGAGCCCGCCGTGATCGTCACCGTGCCCGGCTCCGGGTACAGGATCTGATCCACCGTGGCCACCACTCCAGCGCCGCCCGCGGCGCCTCCGAAGCCGACGTGGGACCCGAGGAGGGCGGAGCCGCCCTTCCCCTGGCTGCGTCCCACGATCCGTATACGTCTGACGCTGCTGTACGGCGGCATGTTCCTGATCGCCGGCATCGTGCTGCTGTCGATCATCTACCTGCTCGCCGCGCAGGCGCTGAACGTCGGCAGCGACCTTCCCTTCCAGATCATCTCCGGGAAGGTCGGCAGCAACGTCTGCAACCTCCCGCAGAACCCCTCGGCGGACGAGCTCAACCGCGCGATGGCCGACTGCGTGAACCAGCAGCGCCAGCACGCCCTCGACGACCTGCTCAGCCGCTCCCTGCTCGCCCTGCTCGGCCTCGCGGTCATCGCCTTCGCGTTCGGCTACGCGATGGCCGGCCGCGTCCTGTCGCCGCTCGGCCACATCACCCGCACCGCGCGCGCGGTGGCCGGCTCCGACCTGTCCCGGCGGATCGAGCTGGACGGCCCCGACGACGAGCTGAAGGAGCTCGCGGACACCTTCGACGACATGCTGGAGCGGCTGCAGCGGGCCTTCACCGCCCAGCAGCGGTTCGTGGGGAACGCCTCGCACGAACTGCGCACCCCCCTGGCGATCAACCGCACGCTCCTCGAGGTGCACCTCTCGGGCCCCGGGGTGCCGACGGAGATGCAGCAGCTCGGCAAGACGCTGCTCGCCACGAACGAGCGCAGTGAGCAGCTCGTGGAGGGCCTGCTGCTGCTCGCCCGCAGCGACAACCAGATCATCGAGCGCAAGCCGGTGGACCTCGCCGAGGTCGCCACGCAGGCCGTCGACCAGGTGCACGCCGAGGCCGAGGCCAAGGGTGTGGAGATCCGCGGGCATCGCGCCCCTGTGGTTGTCCAGGGCAACGGAGTGCTCCTGGAGCGGATCGCCCTGAACCTCGTCCAGAACGCCGTCCGGTACAACGTGCCGCAGGACGGCTGGGTCGAGGTCACGACCGAGACGGATCACGGCAGGGCGGTCCTGGAGGTGTCGAACACGGGACCGGTCGTTCCCGCGTACGAGGTCGACAATCTTTTCGAACCCTTCCGGCGGCTGCGCACCGAGCGCACGGGCAGCGACAAGGGCGTGGGCCTTGGCCTGTCGATCGTCCGGTCCGTGGCCCGTGCGCACGGGGGTCACATCGTCGCTCAGCCCCGAGAGGGAGGTGGGCTCGTGATGCGCGTCACCCTCCCGATCTGAGACCATGTCGCGGACACGCGGCGATGTTCGCTTTGCGCGGAATTTTCGGGTCACCCACCCGAGTGATCCGTGTGTGATCGATCACAAGGACGAATTTCGGTCCATCTACTCTCCGTGATCATGCAACCTGCCGGAAAGCCGGGAAAATCCGGGTTTTCGGGGGTCCTGATCACGGGAAGTACACGGTGGGGCGCCTTTGAAGTGCGACCTGGGGACCGTGTACGGTCCGCATCGCCATCCAAGCCGAGCACTCTTGATGAGTCCGGTTGGGTGTCGATTGAGTAACAGACCTTGATGTGAGGCAAAATCTCCGCCTCGGGTCGGGCACAAGTCCGGCCTCTCACGCGTTACGTGCGCTGGAGACACCGCAGACACCCAGAGGGGGAGAGCGACAATGGCAACGGATTACGACACCCCGCGCAAGACCGACGACGACGTCGACTCGGACAGCCTTGAAGAACTGAAGGCTCGCCGGAACGACAAGTCCACTTCGTCCGTCGACGTAGATGAGTTCGAGGCCGCCGAAGGCCTGGAGCTGCCCGGTGCGGACCTCTCGAACGAAGAGCTGGCCGTCCGGGTGCTGCCCAAGCAGCAGGACGAGTTCACCTGCATGAGCTGCTTCCTGGTGCACCACCGCAGCCAGCTGGCCCGCGAGAAGAACGGTCAGCCGATCTGCCGCGACTGCGACTGAGGCAGGGTCGGCCGTGACCGGCTCGACCTCACCTCGGAAGCGCCGCCTCCCGTTCAGGGCGGCGGACGAAGGGCCCGCCAAGGGCCCTGAAGGCGTGCGTGACGACGAGCGGGGCTCTTCCGAACAGGGATCAGCCTCGCTCGACCGAGCGGCCGCCACAGACGGCCTGACGGCCCCCACGGACACCCCCTCGCCCGCAGCGAGGCGTCGCGTGGAGGCTGTTCGGGACGGACTCAAGAGGGGCGTGACGAGAAGCGGCGTCCGGGCCAGGGCGGGCCTGGCGTTCGTCACCGACCGGATCATCGACATCGCCCCCCGCATTCCCGTGAGGGACCTGGCCGCACTCCGCAGACAGTTCCCGGGCCTCGGCCCGGAGGAGATCGCGGACAAGCTCGTCGCGGGCGCCGCCGCCGCGACGTCCACCGTCGGCGCCGGGATCGGCGCCGCCGCGATGCTGCCGGTGCCGCCCGCCATGCCCACGGAGCTCGCCGCCGAGATCACCGCGGTCGCCGCGATCGAGCTGAAGCTGATCGCCGAACTCCACGAGGTCTACGGCCTGCGCCCGCAGGGCAACCTCAAGCAGCGCAGCACGGCCTACCTCCACTCCTGGTCGGGCGAGCGCGGTATCGACGTGGCCAAACCCATGACGATCAACGCCGCGCTGGGCGGCCAGATGAAGCGCGAGCTGCGCCAGCAGATCATGAAGCGGACGGTCCGGGACCTGCCCAACCTCATGCCGTTCATGGTCGGGGCTGCCGTGGGCGCGGTGATGAACCGCCGCGACACCCGGCGCGTGGCCGGCCACATCCGCAAGGACCTGCGCAGGATGCAGGTCCCCTGGGACGCGCTCCCGCAGCTGCCGCCGCTGGAGAAGCCGATCGACCCCGTGCGGATCGGCGAGATCCCCACCGACCTGGGGGACTGAGGAGACCCGGGAACCCGGGGCCGTGCGCGCGGCGGGGCGCCCACGGCCGTACGACCACGTCCTCGCCGGTTACCGGGCCGGTACGCGTGTACGCGACCGGCGGACCGCTCCGTGGAGCCGGCCCGCCGGATCATGCGCAGCCGGACCCCGTGCGGGCCCGTGGCGTCCTCAGCTCTCCGTGGACCGGACCGCTTCCCGCGCCGTCTCCAGGGCGGCGGCCAGACGCTCCGGCTCCCGGGTCGACAGGTACAGATAGGGCGTCGGGTCCCCGGGGTCGGTGACCTGGACCCGCAGCGCCGTCGGGATGTACGAGCGCAGCAGCATGAAGGCGCGGGTGTCGGCCTTGTAGGTACGCCAGGCGCGCGCCTCCTCCGGGTCCATGATCTCCGAGCCGCCGAGGGCGGAGACCGGGATCTTGGCGTCGCCCGCGATCAGCGAGTCGCCGACCACGCGGATGCGGATCGAGCCGTACGAACTGGCGGCGACCGCCGCGACGGCGGTGCCGCCGACGAGCGCTCCGAGCATCGGCAGAGTGCCGAACGGAAGGAAGACCAGGGCCAGCGCGAGCCCGACCAGGAAGCTGATCACCCACCACGACCGGGGCGCGGTGAGTCGTTCTTCGTAGGGGGAGGCGGAGAGCTGCATGACGCCAAGCTTGGCACGGTGCGAAGACTTGGTGGACGCGCGGGTAAGGTCTGCGCCTGTGAGTGGTACTTCCGCAGCTCTGACGCCTCCCGCCGACGCCGTCGCGCCGGTGCGGCACCCCGACGCGCCCGCCCCCGGAGAGCTCCTCGGAGCACACTACGAACACTGTTTCGGGTGCGGTGGGGCCCAGCCCCACGGACTCCACCTGGAGGCCCGCGCGGGGGACGGCGTCACGATCACGGCGGAGTTCACCGTGCGCCCCGTCCACCAGGGTGCCCCGGGACTCGCGCACGGCGGCGTTCTGGCCACCGCGCTCGACGAGACGCTCGGCTCGCTGAACTGGCTGCTGCGGACGATCGCCGTGACGGGCCGCCTGGAGACCGACTTCCTGCGCCCCGTACCCGTGGGCACCGTGCTGCATCTGGAGGCCGAGGCCACCGCGGTGGCCGGCCGGAAGATCTACTGCACCGCCACAGGACGGATCGGCGGCCCCGACGGGCCCGTCGCCGTCCGCGCGGACGCCCTCTTCGTCGAGGTGAAGGTCGACCACTTCATCGACAACGGCCGCCCGGAGGAGATCCGCGCGGCGATGAACGACCCGGACCAGATCCGGCGATCCCGTGCCTTCGAGGTGAACCCGTGACCCTTAGCCCTGGGGCGAGCGAGCCCCGTCCAGAACTTCCCGTGATGATCAGGCGCGTCGATCCTGACGTCCCGCTGCCCGAGTACGCGCAGCCCGGCGACGCGGGAGCCGATCTTCGGACCACCGAGAGTCACGAGCTGAAGCCCGGTGAGCGGGCCGTGCTGCCGACGGGAGTGGCCATCGCGCTGCCCGAGGGGTACGCGGCCTTCGTGCACCCGCGGTCGGGCCTGGCCGCCCGCTGCGGTGTAGCCCTCGTGAATGCCCCGGGGACGGTGGATGCCGGGTACCGTGGGGAGATCAAGGTGATCGTGGTGAATCTCGATCCGCGCGAGTCCGTGCGGTTCGAGCGCTTCGACCGGATTGCTCAACTGGTCGTCCAGCAGGTCGAGAAGGTTCGCTTCCAGGAGGTCGCGGAACTTCCCGGTTCGGCGCGGGCCGCAGGGGGCTTCGGGTCCACCGGCGGTCATGCCGCCGTGGACAGCACAACGGGTGGGAATCGATACGCTTCGGTCGTATCCGACCGGGAAGGACAGTGACGTGTTCGGACGTCGCAAGAAGGGCAGTGCCGCCGAGGACGCGGCGGGCGAGGCCGAGCAGGTCGTCGACGGCGTCGACACTGAGGCGGACGAGGACGCGGAGCGCGAGCGCGTGAGGCTCGAACCCGAGCCGCGCCCCGACGGGCCCTGGGACAGCGAAGAGGTGCGTGACCCCGCCGAGGGGCGGGTGGACCTCGGCGGTCTGTTCGTGCCCGGAGTGGACGGCATGGAGCTGCGGGTCGAGGTCGCGGGCGACGCGATCGTCGCGGCGACCGTCGTCGTCAACGACAGCGCCGTGCAGCTCCAGGCCTTCGCCGCCCCCAAGCGCGAGGGCATCTGGGGCGAGGTGCGCGAGGAGATCGCCTCCGGGATCACCCAGCAGGGCGGTGTCATCGACGAGGTCGAGGGACCGCTGGGCTGGGAGCTGCGGGCTCAGGTGCCGGTCCAGCTGCCGGACGGCACGGGTGGTTTCCAGGTCGTGCGGTTCGTCGGCGTGGACGGCCCCCGCTGGTTCCTGCGCGGAGTGATCTCCGGGCAGGGCGCGGTGCAGCCGCAGGCCGCCGGGCTGCTGGAGCAGATCTTCCGGGACACGGTCGTCGTCCGCGGCGAGGGCCCGATGGCCCCCCGCGACCCGATCGTCCTGAAGCTGCCGAACGACGCGCAGATGGTCCCCGAAGGCGTTCAGCAGGAGGACCAGAGCGGCTCCCGCTTCTCCGGCGGCATGGGACAGCTCCAGCGCGGACCGGAGATCACCGAAGTCCGCTAGGCGGGCGAAGGACAAGCAGCAGGACACAGGCAGTACGAGGGCCGCATCCCCCAGGGATGCGGCCCTTTCCCATGCGCGCGCGTTCCGGCCGGGGCGCGGCCTCCCGTGTTCCTGTACGTGAACGCTGGTTGAGCAGCGGATCTCCCGCAGGCTCTTGACGGGAACTTGGTCCGTACCTATGGTCACCGGCCAGCACTCCATGTTCAAAACCTCGTGTGAAGTTCACATACAAGAATGGATGGCTCTGTATGCCCGCCACCCCCACTCGGCATCACCGCCGACGGCGCCCCGCCTTACTCGTCACCGTCGCCGCCGCGACCGCGGCCCTCGTCGCCACCCTCCTGTCCTGGCCCGGCGCGCACCCGGCCGAAGCGGCTCCCGCCGCCTTCGTCCACCCCGGGGTCACCGTCTCCCGGGGACAGCTGGACTTCGCCCGCACCGAGGTCCTGGCCGGCGCCCAGCCCTGGAAGGGCGCCTACGACCAGATGATGGCGAGCACCTACGCCTCGCTCACCCGCACCCCCAAGCCCCGCGCGACCGTCGAGTGCGGCTCCTACTCCAACCCCGACAACGGCTGCACCGACGAGCGCCAGGACGCGATCGCCGCCTACACCGACGCCCTCGCCTGGTACGTCACGCGCGACGACCGGTACGCCAAGAAGGCCATCGAGCTGATGGACGCCTGGTCCGCGGTGATCAAGGAGCACACCAACAGCAACGCGCCCCTCCAGACCGGCTGGGCCGGCTCGTCCTGGCCCAAGGCCGCCGAGATCATCAAGTACACGTACACCGGCACCTGGGCCAACTCGGGCCGCTTCGCGACCATGCTGCGCGACGTCTACCTGCCCGAGGTCATCAACGGCTCCAACTCCAACGGGAACTGGGAGCTGTCGATGATGGAGGCCGCGGTCGGCATCTCCGTCTTCCTGGAGGACAAGACCTCCTACGACAAGGCCATGGCGAGGTTCCGGACCCGCGCCGCGGCGTACGTCTACCTCTCCAGCGACGGCGCCGTGCCGAAGACCGTGCCGAGCCAGAACCTCGACACCACCGCGAAGATCGTCAGCTACTGGCAGGGCCAGTCCACCTTCGTCACCGGACTCACCCAGGAGACCTGCCGGGACCTCACCCACACCGGGTACGGCATCTCGGCCATCTCGCACATCGCCGAGACCAGCCGCATCCAGGGGCAGGACCTGTACGGCACCGACGTCGGCGAACGGCTGCGCCAGGCGCTCGGCTTCCAGTCGAAGTACCAGCTGGGCACCGCCGTGCCGAGCTGGCTGTGCGGAGGCTCGCTGAACCTCGGACTCGGCCCGGTCACCGAGGTCGGCTACAACGCCCTGCACAACCGTCTGGGCATCGCGATGACCAACACGCAGACGCTCACCCAGCAGAACCGCCCCGCGGGGAGCAACAACCTCTTCGTCGCGTGGGAGACGCTCACGCACGGCGACAATCCCGCGTGAACCGAAACCGGGGTCCCGACCGATGAAGCGGTGAAGGGCCGGGCGTCCGGGAGAGACCGGCGCCCGGTCCCCAGGGACCACCGGGAGGGAACATGAGCCGAACCGTCACCAGCGGCACCAGCCGGCACGCGCGGCGCATCAGGGTTGCGTCAAGGACGCTCCCCGGCAGGACGAACGTCCCGTTCGCCGGGAGTCCTGGCCGTAAGGTCGACGCTGCGTACACAGGCGTGACAGGAAGACAATGGGCTCATGGGACGCGGCAAGCTTCGGATCTATCTCGGCGCGGCACCCGGCGTGGGCAAAACCAACGCGATGCTCTCCGAGGCGCACCGCCGCGTCGAACGCGGGACGGACTGCGTGGTGGCGTTCGTCGAGCACCACGACCGGCCCCGCACCGAGGTGATGCTGCACGGCCTGGAGCAGGTGCCGCGCCGGCAGCTCGGCCACCGTGGCGGCGCCTTCACCGAGATGGACGTCGAGGCCGTACTCCACCGTGCCCCGGCCGTCGCCCTGGTGGACGAACTGGCGCACACCAATGTCCCCGGCTCCCGCAACGACAAGCGCTGGCAGGACGTGGAGGAACTGCTCGCCGCCGGGATCGACGTCGTCTCCACCGTCAACATCCAGCACCTGGAGTCGCTGGGTGACGTCGTCGAGTCGATAACGGGCGTACGCCAGCGCGAGACCGTGCCGGACGAGGTCGTGCGGCGGGCGGACCAGATCGAGCTCGTCGACATGTCACCGCCCGCGCTGCGCCGCCGGATGGCGCACGGCAACATCTACAAGCCCGACAAGGTCGACGCGGCCCTGTCGAACTACTTCCGTCCCGGCAACCTCACCGCGCTGCGCGAACTCGCGCTGCTGTGGGTCGCCGACCGGGCCGACGAGTACCTGACCGAGTACCGCAGCGAGCACCGTGTCTCCAGGATCTGGGGATCCCGGGAGCGGATCGTGGTCGGGCTGACCGGCGGCCCGGAGGGACGGACGCTGATCCGCCGTGCCGCGCGGCTGGCCGAGAAGGGGGCCGGCGGCGAGGTCCTCGCGGTCTACATCGCCCGCAGCGACGGACTCACCTCCGCCTCGCCGAAGGAGCTGGCCGTCCAGCGCACCCTCGTCGAGGACCTCGGCGGCACCTTCCACCACGTCGTCGGCGACGACATCCCCGCCTCCCTGCTGGACTTCGCGCGCGGGGTCAACGCCACCCAGATCGTGCTCGGCTCCTCCCGCCGCAAGACCTGGCAGTACGTCTTCGGGCCCGGCGTCGGGACGACGGTCGCCCGGGAGTCGGGCCCCGACCTGGACGTCCACATCGTCACCCACGAGGAGGTCGCCAAGGGACGCGGGCTGCCGGTGGCCCGCGGAGCACGGCTCGGCCGTTCCCGGATCATCTGGGGCTGGGCGATCGGCATCGGCGGCCCCCTGGTCATGGCCGTGCTGCTGAACACGATCGACCTCGGCCTCGCCAACGACATGCTGCTGTTCCTGTCGGTGACGGTCGCGGCCGCCCTGCTCGGCGGTCTGCTCCCCGCGCTCGCCTCGGCGGCCTTCGGCTCGCTGCTGCTGAACTACTTCTACACACCACCCCTGCATCGGCTGACCGTCGCCGACCCGAAGAACATCGTCGCCATCGTGATCTTCGTGGGCGTCGCCGTCTCCGTGGCGTCGGTCGTGGACCTGGCTGCCCGCCGCACCCACCAGGCGGCACGGCTCCGCGCCGAGTCCGAGATCCTCTCCTTCCTGGCGGGCAGCGTGCTGCGCGGCGAGACGAGCCTGGAAGCGCTGCTGGAGCGCGTCCGGGAGACCTTCGGGATGGAGTCGGTGGCGCTGCTGGAGCGCGCCGGCGACGTCGAGCCGTGGACCTGCGCGGGCAGCGCCGGACCCGACCCCGCGACCCGCCCCGAGGACGCCGACGTCGACATGCCCGTCGGCGACCACATGGCGCTCGCGCTGTCCGGGCGGGTGCTGCCCGCCTCCGACCGCCGGGTGCTGGCCGCGTTCGCCGCGCAGGCCGTGGTGGTCCTGGACCGCCAGCGCCTCCAGCACGAGGCCGACCAGGCCAAGGAGCTGGCCGAGGGCAACCGCATCCGCACCGCCCTGCTGGCCGCCGTGAGCCACGACCTGCGCACCCCGCTCGCCGGGATCAAGGCCGCGGTCTCCTCCCTGCGCTCCGACGACGTGGCCTGGTCCGAGGAGGACCGCGCCGAGCTCCTCGAAGGCATCGAGGACGGCGCCGACCGCCTCGACCACCTCGTGGGCAACCTGCTGGACATGTCCCGCCTCCAGACCGGCACGGTCACCCCGCTGATCCGCGAGATCGACCTCGACGAGGTCGTCCCGATGGCGCTCGGCGGTGTGCCCGAGGACAGCGTGGAGCTGGACGTCCCGGAGAGCCTGCCGATGGTCGCCGTCGACGCCGGACTGCTGGAGCGCGCCATGGCCAACCTCGTCGAGAACGCGGTCAAGTACAGCCCGGTCGGGGACCGGGTCCTGGTCGCCGCGAGCGCCATGGCCGACCGCGTGGAGGTCCGCGTGGTGGACCGCGGCCCCGGCGTCCCGGACGACGCCAAGGACCGGATATTCGCGCCCTTCCAGCGCTACGGGGACGCCCCGCGCGGCACCGGTGTGGGCCTCGGCCTCGCGGTGGCCCGGGGCTTCACCGAGGCGATGGGCGGCACCCTCAACGCCGAGGACACCCCCGGCGGCGGACTCACCATGGTCCTCACGGTGCGGGCGGTGGAGCGCCGTCCCGAACCGGCGGCCCGATCAGCAGTCGCGGAAAGGCAGGCTTCATGACCCGGGTCCTCGTGGTCGACGACGAACCGCAGATCACCCGAGCCCTCGTGATCAACCTGAAGGCACGCAAGTACGAGGTCGACGCGGCCCCCGACGGAGCCACCGCGCTCCAGCTGGCGGCCGCACGCCATCCCGACGTCGTCGTGCTCGACCTCGGCCTGCCCGACATGGACGGCGTCGAGGTGATCAAGGGGCTGCGCGGGTGGACCCGGGTGCCGATCCTGGTGCTGTCCGCCCGCCACTCCTCGGACGAGAAGGTCGAGGCGCTCGACGCCGGCGCCGACGACTACGTCACCAAGCCCTTCGGCATGGACGAACTGCTCGCCCGGCTCCGCGCCGCCGTCCGCCGCGCCGAGCCCACCGGCGGCGGTGAGGACGACGTGATCGTCGAGACGGCGGGGTTCACCGTGGACCTGGCGGCCAAGAAGGTGCACCGGGACGGACGGGACGTGCGGCTCACCCCCACGGAGTGGCATCTGCTGGACGTGCTGGTCCGCAACACGGGCCGGCTCGTCGGCCAGAAGCAGCTCCTCCAGGAGGTCTGGGGCCCGTCCTACGGCACGGAGACCAACTACCTGCGCGTCTACATGGCCCAGCTGCGCCGCAAGCTGGAGGTCGACCCCTCGCACCCGAAGCACTTCATCACCGAGCCCGGTATGGGATACAGATTCGAACGGTGACACGGCCCCGGCCCCAGGTCCGCCGTACCGTCGCCCGATCGGGCGGACCACGGGGCCGGTTCCGGCCGGTTCGGGCGGCGGCGCCGCGGGTACGAAGCTGTGGGTGCCCCCCGGTACGCTTTCGGTATGAGTGCTGTTCCCCGTTCCGAAAAGCCGGCGGGCCGCTTCCGGCGCATGATGGACCGGCTCTCCTCGTCCCAGGAGGACCTGGAATCCGAGGAGCTTCGGGAGGACACGGCGACCGCGGGCTGTACCCGTATCGGCGACTGCCACGACCGGCAGATAGTCACCGTTACTGGTACCTTGCGCACGGTCACTCTGCGGCCGAGGGCCGGTGTCCCGGCCCTGGAGGCCGAGCTGTTCGACGGCTCGGCCGCCCTGGACGTGGTCTGGCTCGGCCGCCGTTCCATCGTCGGCATCGAGCCCGGACGCAGGCTGATCGCCTCGGGCCGCATCTCGATGAGCCGGGGCCGTAGGGTGTTGTTCAATCCGAAGTACGAACTCAGACCCCTCGGACGGGAGTAGCCGGTGACGTCGCTCGACAAGCCGACCGAAGACGCCCAGGACGCCGAGCAGGATGCGCGGGCGGTGACCGAGGCCGCACTCTTCGAGGCGTTCGGCGGCGTGCGGGGCATGGTCGAAACCGTGGTCCCGGGCCTGCTCTTCGTCACCATCTTCACGATCAACAAGGACCTGCACTGGTCGGCGATCGCCGCCCTCGCGGTGTCCCTGCTGCTCGTCGTGGTCCGCCTGGTCCGGCGCGACACCGTGAAGCACGCCTTCAGCGGTGTCTTCGGCGTCGCCTTCGGCGTGGTCTTCGCGATGATGACGGGCAACGCCAAGGACTTCTACCTGCCGGGCATGCTGTACACGCTCGGTCTGGCCGTCGCCTACATCGTGACCACCCTCGCGGGCGTCCCGCTGATCGGCCTGATCCTCGGCCCGGTCTTCAAGGAGAACCTCTCCTGGCGTACGCGCAACCCCGGCCGCAAGAAGGCCTACGCCAAGGCCAGTTGGGCCTGGGGCCTGATCCTGCTCGCCAAGTGCGCGGTGCTGTTCCCGCTCTACTGGTGGGGTGACACCACCCAGTTCGGCTGGGTCCTGATCGCCCTGAAGATCCCGCCGTTCCTGCTCGCCGTCTGGCTCACCTGGGTCTTCCTGGCCAAGGCGCCGCCGCCCATCGACGTGTTCGCCGAGATGGAGGCCGAGGAGCAGGCGGAGAAGGAGCGCAAGGCCGCCCTCGCGACGGAGCGCGGCGACGCCCCGGCGCCGGCCCGCCACCGCCGCGAGGCCTGAGCCCGGACACCGCCGCGGGTGAGGACGGCCGAGGGCACCTGAAAGCGCCCGAGCCCGAGCCCGTACCTCCGCGGTGCGGCTGTCGTACGACGAAGGGGGCGCCCGGAGAATC